>CANFCX010000002.1 GCA_947445225.1 Rhodospirillales bacterium | reverse complement strand
TAAGCACGATGCGCGGGCATTCTTGTGGAATAGCGGTCAGCAGGTTCTCGGTGAAGCGGGCGTGAGCCAAACTGACGACACAATCCACGGCATTCAGTCTTCCGTGCAAGGTCGGTGGGTTTTCGAGGTCCGCTACGATTCGCAAGGCACGCGGGTCGAGCCGGTTCAGCTTTTCGGTGTTCCGCCCAAAGGCATGAACCTCATGGCCATCGGCGCAGAGCCTTTCAACCAGATAGCGGCCGGTTTTCCCGGTGGCGCCGAAGACGGCGATCTTCATCGCGTATGGGTGGCAGCAAGGCCGAGGAGTTCGATCTGCCGCGCCACGACCTTGGTTTCGTCGTAATGAGCGATTGCGCGTTCTCGTCCGGCCGCACCCATGCGCGCCCGCAGGCTCCGGTCCACGACAAGCCGGTTCAGGGCTGCCGCCAACGCGGGCCGGTCTTCGACCGGCACCAGAATTCCGGTCGACTCCGCGGCAACCTCTTCGCGGCAGCCGCGAATATCGGTGGCCACGACGGGCAAGCCGGTAAACATGGCCTCGATGATCGAACGGGGCATGCCCTCGCGATGGGATGCCAGCACGAAGATGTCGGCGGCCCTCAGCAAATGGGGAATGTCCGGGCGGTAGCCAAGCAGGCGAACCCGGCGATTGGGATCGGATTGCGCCGTCTCGATCGCCGCCTCGATGCCTGCCGCATGGTCGCTCGGCAACCTTTCGCCGACCGCCCATAAAATCGCGTTCACCTCGCGCATCGCCGTGAAAAGTTCGGGATAACCCTTTTCGGCGACCAGCCTTCCCACGGTGACGATGACCACGGCCTCGTCAGGCGTGTCGAGCTGCCGGCGCAGAGCGTTACGCTCGCGATCGCCATCGGCCACCGGGTGGAACCGCGCGGGATCGGCGCCATTGCCGATCGCCTCGACGATCCCACCGCGGCACAGGCGGAATTGTCGGGCGGTGGCCGCGTCCTCCGCCGACTGCGTGAACAGAATGTCGGTGAAGCGGCCCGGAACGAATTCAAGCGCCATGAACAAGGCCCGCTTCCACAGAGGCATGCGGTCGTGGAAGTAGAAGCCATGGGCGGTATAAACGATTCGCGGCACGCCGGCCCAGGCGGCGGCCAGACGGCCGATCAAGGCACCGATCGGTGTATGGGTATGAACAAGGTCGAAGTTTTCGCGGCGAAATATCCGCACCAAGGCGCGGAAGGCGCGGAGATGGGCCAAGGGTTTGTAGCCGCGGACGAAAGGAACGGTCTCGACGGTGAATCCTTGCGCCCGCACGCCCGCCAGAAGTGGTCCGTCGGCACAAACGCCGACGACCTCATGCCCCGCCTCCCGCATGCCGCGCATCAGCGGCAAGAGAAAGGTGTGCAACGTGAAATCGACGGCGCAGAGCTGGCAGATTTTCACGCGTGCGCCTCCGGCCGGCCATGCGCCTCGGCCCAGGACTGAAAGGCGAGCAGTGTCCACAAGGTCCAGGCCGTATCGCGGCGGCCGGATTTTAGGTCGGCCAGCCAGCGCTGTGGTGGTTCCGGCCTAAACAAACCCTGGCGCTTGAGCCGCGCCGGATCGATGGCGCGCCGCAAGCCGTCCGCCAGATCGCCGGTCAACCACGCGGCGACCGGCAACTCGAAGCCTTTCTTGGGGCGCGCGAAGACCGATGCCGGAAGAACGTCCGCGAAGGCACGGCGAAGGATGCGTTTGCCGAGGCCGGGTGCCAGCTTGAAGCCGCCGGGCATCGCCGCGGCGCATTCGATGACGTGGTGATCCAAATACGGGCATCTGACTTCGAGTCCGTTGGCCATGCTCATGCGGTCAACCTTCACCAGCATGTCGCCGGGCAGGCCGAACGCGATTTCCGTGCCCAGCATGACATTGATCGGGTCGCTTCCGGATTGGCCTTCGCGGAGTTGTCCGACCAGCGCCTCCACGGTCGGCGCCGTCGGCGCCGGTGAGACCAGCAACGCGTCGAGTTCGTCTTCGTTCAGCGATCGCGCCCAGCCCGCCTGCCGCTCGGTCGCGGTCTTTCCGGCATGGGCGGCAAAACGCTTGATCCGCCGGCTCGCCTCCAGCACCGGATTGTCCTTGCTCTCGGGCAGAAGGCCGACCAGGGTTTCGATGACATTTTTTCGCAGCCAACGCGGCAGGCGGCGATACCTCTCCGCATACAACTCGCCCTGATAACGGCGATAGCCACCAAACACTTCATCGGCGCCATCGCCCGACAGGGCAACCGTCACATGCTGGCGAGTCGCTCGCGAAACGAGATAGGTCGGCACCGCCGAGCTGTCGGCAAAGGGTTCATCGAGCCCGGCGAACACCTCCGGCAGAGCCGCCAATGCGTCGTTCGCCGAAACCGCGATTTCGGTGTGTTTGGTGCCGAGATGGTTGGCGACCACCTGTGCCGCGGGTCTTTCTTCGTAATATTCGGGAGCGTCGGCGAAACCCACGGTAAAGGTACGCACCGTGCCACCCCGTTCGGCCATCAGCGCGGCGATGATGGACGAATCGATGCCCCCGGAAAGAAACGCGCCGACCGGAACATCGGCCACCAAACGATCCGCAACCGCGGTCTTCAAATGGCGCCTCAACGCGGACCCGGCTTCGTCTTCCGTGGCAAAGACAGGCGCGGCGGTTCTCTCCGGCCGATACCATCGCGTAATGCTCATCCCGGTCGCGGAGAATCGGACAAGATGCCCCGGCGGAAGCTTGGTAACCCCGGCCGCGATCGATCGAGACTCGGGGACGAAGCGCAAGGCGAAATAGAGGCGCAACGCCTCCGGATCGATGGGGAATTGGGCACCCGCGAGTTTTTCGAGGGCGATCAGATCGGAGGCAAAGGCCAGCCGCCTGCCGTCGTGGTGAAACAATAGAGGCTTCTTGCCGAAGCGGTCGCGCGCCAGGATCAACTCGCCCTTTTCCGGATCCCACAGGGCGAAGGCGAACATGGCGGAAATCCGGTCGAGAAGGCCTTCGCCCCATTCGCGCCAACCCGCAAGCAGGATTTCGGTGTCGGATTGGGTCTGAAAGCGATGGCCGCGCGCCGCAAGCTCCTCGCGCAGCGCGGAGAAATTATAGACTTCGCCATTATAGGTGACGACGAAACCATGGGCGGCCATCGGTTGGGCCGCTGCTTGAGTAAGGTCGATAATGGCCAGCCGGCGATGGCCGAAAGCGGCACGCTCGTCGAACCAGGTTCCTTCGCCGTCCGGGCCGCGTCGCTTCAGGCGATCCAGTGCCGCCGACAAGCGCGGCGCCACAATGGCCCGGTTGATGCCGCCGAGATCGACGAGTCCGGCGATGCCGCACATGGTTAGGTCAAACCCAGGTGGAGCGCGTCGAAGGCGGCGGCGGCGCGGGCCACGGAAAAATTCTCTTCGATCCGTCGGCGAGCGGCGATGCCGCGTTTGGCCAATGATTCCGGTCCCTCCTTCAGGAGCCCGGCGATGGCGGCACTCATCGCCACCGGATCGGATGGTGGCACGACTCGGCCGGTCCCGCCAATGATGCGCGCGGAATCACCGACGTCCGTGGCGACCGCCGGCAACCCAGCGGCCATGCCCTCCGCGATCGCGCTCGGAAAACCTTCGCCGAAAGCCGAGGACGAAACCACCAGGTCCGAGGCGGCCAACACGCGCGCGACGTCGTCGCGTCGCCCGAGTCGATGAAGCCCGGCACGTTCGGGGAGCGTCTCCGTGCCCAAACCGACGACCAGCAATGCGGTCCCGGGCAACTGGGCCAAACTCGCGAGCATCGTTTCGTGATCCTTCATCGGGTCGCGGCGAGCAACATGGATCAGCACGGGCATTCCCTCGGCGAGGCCGAGAGACGACCGCAACTCTGCCCGTGCCCTGGGGTCCGGGCGAAATCGTTCGGTGTCGATGCCGTTGTCGATCACGTCAAACCGCTGTGCCTGGTAGCCCAGTCGTTCATGTGTCGTCCGGCCGGCCTCTGAATTCGCAACGATGGCGTCGGGCAAGTGGGAGAGGCGGGCTCCGGCCCGCACGATCAACCGCAACTGCCGGTCATATCGGCTGAGATCCATGTCGGAGCAACGAATGCCCCAGTAGAGCCCGGTCCCGCGGCGTCGCCCGGAAAGACCGAGGGCGACGGTCGCCGCGAGATTGCCGTGATACATCCAGCCTTGAATGGCGTGCGGCTTCCACGAGCGAATATGGGCGGCGAGCCTCCAAAGTCCGGGGAGAATCGCTCCCGCGCCGGCAATTCCCAGATCCGCGACGGGTACACCCGCGTGGGCGATACGTTCGGCGAGGGGACCGGCGGGTGTCAGGCTGACCACGGAAGCCTTGGGTGCGTTCGGCCGCCTTGCCTCAAGAAGTGTCGCCAGCATGTTCTCGGCGCCGCCGACATCGAGGTCGGTGATGACATGCAGGATACGACGGTCGGTGCTCACGCGGCTTCCTTCGCGGCACAAAGGCGATGGAACAGGTCCGCATAACGGGCGGCGATACGGTCGGCGGAGAAGCGGCGCGAAGACTCGACCGCCGCCGCCCCCAGGCGCCTGGCCAAGGCAGGATCGCCGAATAGCTTTTTCATGCCGTCGGTCAGTCCACCGAGGGTTGCCGGAACCAGCAACCCGTCCCGATCATGGCGGACGATGTCGGCGGGACCGTATGGGCAATCCGCGGCGATCACGGGAGTGCCGCAGGCCATGGCCTCGACGATGACATGACCGAAACCCTCCCAACGCGACGACAAGACGAACATGGCGGCGTGGGTCAGCCAGGGAGCGATGTTCTCGACGCTGGTCCGTATCCCGACGCGGCCTTCGATGCGGAGTTCGCCGGCAAGGTGTTGAAGGGCGCCGCGGTCGGGGCCGTCGCCGATGATGACCAGCCGAGCATTGTCCGGCGCCGCCGCCGCGAAAGCACGGAGAAGAAGATCGAAACCCTTCTGCGCGACCAATCGCCCGAGCCCGATCACCACGGGTGCGTCGGCTGTCCATGGCCGAATGGCGGTGCGCGCGTTCGCGGCGATGTGTTCGACCTCGACCGGATTGTGAATGGTGACGACCCGCCTCGGATCGAGACCGTAGGATTCCGTCAATTCGCGGCCGACTCCGCTCGAAAGCGCCACCACGGCATCGGCGCGGCGATAGGCCCAGGCGATCGCCACGCGGCTGGCCCAAGACAGATCGGGACGATGGCGATGGCTGTTGGTCTCGCGCAACACGATAGCCGGCCGGTGTGAAAGCCCGAGTGTCGCCAACGTCGCGACGACATTGGCGTGTGCGATGGTCGCGAAAACAAGGTCTGGACGAGTCGCGGTGATCAAACGCCTGAGGGGTAGGGCCGCGCCACGCAACCGGCCCGCGGCTAAATCGACGAAGCTGATATCTTTCGCAAGCCACTCGCGAGCTGGTCCATCGGCCCGCGCCACGGCCAGCATCGGCACGACACCGGCTCGCGGCAGATTGTTGACCAAGTTGACGACCGTCCGTTGCGCGCCACCCAGATCGAGGTCGGGCAGAAAAAATAAAACCCGAAGCGGTTCCCTCCCGCTTCGGGCCGCTGCGGTCGGCGCGGTCAATGGGATTTCCGAAACAACCACCAATTGACGTCGTCCAGCCCGGTTGTCCGCTTCCAGAAAAATCCATCGGCGACGTATTCAAGGTCGGGAAAGCCGTCGAGCCAAAGTCCGCCATAGTCGCGTTTGAACAGCAGGTCGCCATGCCCGCGATAGGTGATGGTCTGCGCCACCGGGGAGAAATACTCCATGCAGAGGATCCAGCGCCGGCTGACGCGATGAATCTCCCGCATGGCCGCGGCGAGCGCCTCGTCCGGTACATGGATCAACACCGTCGAGGTGAAAACGAGGTCAAACGAGGCATCCGCCATCGGCAACGCCGCCGCCGTGGCGTCATGAACGCGCTCGACCGGCAAGACGGATTCCGCAATCAAGATCTCGCGGGCTTGGCGGTTTGGCTCCACGGCGTGGAGCACGGCTCCGGTAAGGCCGGCGAGGGCGCGCAGGTTGAGCCCGATATTGGCGCCGACCTCGAGAATCGACGCCGCCGGCGCACCGGCGAGGTGGGGCAGGATCGAAGCAAAAGCCGCGACGCGCTGTCTGACACGTTCCGCGGTTGCCTGGTTGCGCTCGATATACGCGTTGCCGAAATCGCCGCGCCAGATGCCGAGTTGTTTTTCGCCGAGTGTCATGGTGCGTCCTGCGGAAGTCCGCGATAGGGGTTTTGCGCCGTGGCGCGGTTGATGTCGAGCAGCTCCGGCCTGGCCGCGAATAATGCTTCGATGTCGGCGAAGCCAAAGGCCGGGCGCGTCGAATAGAGAGCGTCGAAGACGTTCCTCGCCAGTTCCAGATCCTGGGCGGTGTCGACCACCAGCCGCCAATCGCGCCGCGTTGGGCGGCGATCGAGGAAGACACAGGGATAACGCTCCGGGCGGCGCCACAGGAAGGGTGTGACGTGTTCGCGCTCATAGGGATCCACGGCTTCCCGATCCGCCTCCGCCAAGGCGTCCGCGCGGACGACTTCGGTATCGAAGCCGAGGGGATAGCCGCTTGCGAACGCGGTTCGCGCATAGGGCGTGCCGGTCGCCTGCCGCATCGCGATAACCACAGCGCAAACATCGGGGGCGATCATCGGGCAGTCCGAGGTCAACCGAACGACGATATCCGCGCGGCACGCCGTCGCGGCCATCGCCGTGCGGCGCAAGACGTCGTCCTCCGGGCCGCGCACCAGCGTCACATCCCCCAACCCACGGACCAGTTCGGCAATCGGGTCATGCGCCGCGCCTTCGGGAATGGCGACGCAGATTCGATCGAGCCCGCGGATGCGGCGCACGCGCTCGATCATGCGGGTCAGAAGCGGGGCGCCGGCCAAGGGCATGAGAACCTTCCCCGGCAAACGCGTGGACGTCATCCGCGCCTGGATTACGGCAACGACGTTGGTCATGCCGGCCTGCCGCCGAAATCATCGGCGACGGCGCCGCCTAGCGCCTTGACGATCCGCCAGTTCGCCCGCAGGGCCGAGCCGAATCGGGGTTGTCCGTCGCGCGGCCGGATCGGTACGGCGACGTTTGCCCAACGGCGGCCCGCGCGGATCGCGGCCAGAGCCATGGCCGTATTGATCGATCGCCTTTCCGCCGCCGCGCCATGGGCGCGATAGACCGATGCCGAAAATGCCTTGAGGCCGCACAAGATGTCGGGAACGCCGAATCGGGTGCGCGCATAAAGATCGAACAGCCATTCGGAGGGTCGGGCGGGGTGCGGCCGTGCTCCGAGCACCAGATCCGCTTGCCCGGCGGCGATTGGGGTCAACATACGCGCGATCACGGTGGGATCGTGTTGCCCGTCCGCGTCGAAAGACAAGGCCGCATCGAAGTTCAAGGACGCCGCCCGCGCGAAGCCGCTGGCGAGCGCGCCGTCATAGCCGCGATTGGCCGCGTGCCGGACGACAATGGCGCCCGCCGTCTCGGCCAGCGCCGCCGTGGCGTCGCTGGAGCCGTCATCGACGACGATCACCTCGCCATAGGGGCGGACGCTGCGCACGACTTCGACGATGGTTTTTTCCTCGTTCAGCGCGGGGATGACGATCCCGGCTTTCATTCGACGTCGGCCAGCCGCACGCAATCGCCGGCCTCGATGGCGCGACGGGCGACGCGGCCGATCAGTTCGGCCTTTCGGTACGGGGGTAACCCGTCCGCCGGGCACGGACGCAGCACGACGAGATCGGTCGCCCCGATCTTGCGACCGCGTGGGATCGCCCGTGCCGCCCGAATGGCGCGGCGTTGCAGGACCACGGTTTCGGCTTCGTTGTCTTCGACCTTCTTGATCCCATCGCCGAGTGCGGCTTCCAGTTCGCGCGTGCGATCCACCATCTCGCGCCAGGTGCGAGGATCCATCGAAAATTTGTGATCGGGACCCGTGCGTTCGCAATCGTCGGTGAAGTGTTTCTCGATGGCCCTCGCCCCGAGGGCGACGGCGCCGAGCACCGTAGCGTGACCGGGCGTATGATCGGAAAGACCGAGGATGACGTCCGGAAATTCGGCCGCGAAGGCCGTGAGGACCTTCAGGTTGGCGTGCTGGAAATTCTCAAGCGACGCCGTGTAGTTGGTGTTGCATTGCATCAGCACGATGTCGTTGCAATATTTTCGGGCGGCCGCCATCGCGGCGCGGACCTCGGGCATGGTCGAGGCGCCGGTGGCGATAATGAGGGGTTTGCCGTCCTTCGCCATGCGCTCGATCGATTCGTGCCAGGTCACGTCGCCAGAGCCCAGTTTCCAGGCGCAGACATGGGGCCCGAGTCGGTCGATCAGGTCGAGGTCGTAGGGCGCGGTGAAATAATCGATTCCGGCCGCGTTGCAGGTGGCCTTCAACGTCTCGGTCCACGCCACCGGCAAGGACGCATCGGCATAAACATCGAAGACGCTCTTTGCCCAATTGGCCTGGTGCGATTTCTGTCCGCCCAGCGCCTTGAAGCCATAGTCGGAAACGATGGTTTCGGCCCTGAAATTCTGGAACTTCGCGGCGCTGGCGCCGGCTTCCGCGCACAGCCGTATCAGCCGCTTCGCGCGCTCGAGATCGCCATCGTGATTGGCGGCGATGTCGGCGATGAAATAGGTGGGGTTGCGGCCACCCACGCGGTGGCGGCCTATCGTGAATTCCCGGCTCATAGTCTGTCGATCTCTTCTCGAAGTGTGGGGAGGCGCCGTCCGAGAGCCGATTCCAGGCGGCTCACATCCATGCGCAGGTCGCGCGCCCGCCGGGCGCGGCCCGGAATGTCTCGTGCGTAGCCGGAGGCCGCGCTGTCGGTCGCCAATCCGAGGCGCCGGGCGACGGCAAAGCCGAAATCCCGCTTCGACATCCCCGCGCGGCTGCCAAAATTGAAAATGCCCGAAAGGTTTCTGTCCAAGGCCTCGGCGATCAGCGCCGCGACGGTATCCATTTGCAGCGGCGAATAAAGGGAGTCCAAAAACAGGGTGATCGGGTGGCGTTCAGCCAAATTTGCCGCGATCCAGTCCGAAAGGCTCTGTCGTCCGGGCGTGCGCGACGGGCCGAAGAAATTCGTGCGAACGATCAATGCGCCCGGATGCGCCATGGCCTCGCGTTCGCTGTCGAGCTTGCTGAGGCCATAAGTGTTGACGGGGCCGGTGTTGTCCTCGGGATGCGGTCCGTCCGTATCCGCATAAACCTGATCCGTCGAGATCGCGACGAGTTTGGTATCCGGGGCCAGAGCCGACACCAGATTACGCGTCGCGTCGCGGTTGAGGGCGGCCGCGCGCGCCGGGTTCCCTTCGCATTCATCGACCAGGCTGAGCGCGGCCGAATGAATGACAATGCCGGGATCGACCGATTCCACCATCCGACGCGTAGCCCGGGCATCGGTCAGGTCGCATGGGATTTCCCCGCCGCGTCCACCGGTGCCCACGACCTTGCCCCGGCTTGTCATCGTCTCGATCAGATAGGGGCCAAGCAGGCCGGTGACGCCCGTGACCAATGTCGGGCGCATGGTTAGGCAAGCAGTCCATTTTCGATGAGAACGCGGCGGAGCGAAACCGCGTCGAGCCACTCGGGGTTGGTGTCGCTGGCGTATCGAAAACCCTCGGCAACCCGCTTGGCGCCGCGATCGGCCAATGATTCGGACCGCCAGAACTTGAGTGAAGGTTCGATAACAAAGCGGTCTTCGAGTTCGACGGTCGTGCGGGCATCGTCCTCGGTGACCATGACTTCGTGCAGCTTCTCGCCCGGACGAATGCCGACGGTTCGTTGAACGCGGCCGGGAAGCATCGCTTCGGCCAGGTCTGTGATGAGGACGCTGGGGATTTTGGGCACGAAGATTTCCCCGGCCTGCATCGCGGCGAGGGCGGACAGAACGAAATCAACCCCCTGGTCGAGCGTGATCCAAAACCGCGTCATGCGGGGGTCGGTGATCGGCACGTCTCCGGCGCCCGTGGCCGCGAGAGTCCGGAACAGGGGGACGACGCTGCCCCGAGACCCCAGCACATTGCCGTAACGCACGACGCAAAAATGCGCGCCGGCCCGGCCGCTCAAATGGTTGGCCGCGACGAAAATCTTGTCGGAGGCGAGTTTGCTCGCCCCGTACAAATTGATCGGGTTGACCGCCTTGTCGGTGGAAAGCGCCACGACCCGCTTCACGCCGGTGCGGAGTGCCGCCTTCACCACGTTCTCCGCGCCCAAGACGTTGGTGCGGATGCACTCGAAGGGATTGTATTCGGCCGTCGGCACCTGTTTCAGCGCGGCGGCGTGGATGACGTAGTCGACCCCGCGCATGGCCATCTCCAGGCGATCGGAATCGCGGACATCGCCGATGAAATAACGCATCGGGTCGCCCGCGCCGATCGTTGGATCGCCCTGCATTTCGTATTGTTTCATCTCGTCGCGGGAAAAGACGATGAGGCGCTCGGGCCGCCAATGTTTGAGCACGGCGCGCACAAAATGCCGGCCGAACGATCCGCTCCCGCCGGTGATCAGGACGGTGGCGCCGTTCAGGTCGATGCGCGGCTGATAACGGCCGCTCCGGTCGGTATCAGGCTTCATCGCGGATTTTCTCCAAACGGAATGGGCCGAGGTAGAGCACGTCAAGGCCACTGCAGAAATAGGTGTGCAGCGCTTCGAGCGGGGCGTTGACCGTCGGCTGTTCATTGATGTTGAGGCTGGTGTTAAGGACCACCGGAACGCCGCCCTGCTCGGCGAACGTCTCGATCAGGCGATGGAACAGCGGATTGTGTTGGGCGCTGACACTTTGAATGCGCGCGGTGTTGTCGACATGGGTGACGGCGGGCAAGATGTCCGCGGTCCCTGGCCGTGCCGGAAAGGTTACGACCATGAACGGCGCGTCAAAGCTGTTCTCGAAATAGTCGGACTGCGCGGCCGGAAGAACCGACGGGCAAAAGGGCCGGAATTCCTCACGGTATTTGATGGTGGCGTTGATGCGATCTTTCATCGCCGTGCTGCGTGGGTCGGCGAGGATGGATCGGTTGCCGAGGGCGCGCGGACCGAATTCCATGCGTCCCTGAAACCAGCCCACGGTCCGTTGCGCGAGCAAATCGGCGGCGGCGGCTTCGGTCGGGTCGCGGCACTCGGAAAAACGCGCGCCGACCTGAACTAGCGTCCGGCGGATTTCGTCCGGTGAATACTCCGGTCCCCAATAGGCATGGGTGAGCGGCGCGATGGGATGCCCATGTTCAACGCTCTTCAGCATGGCCGCGCCCAAAGCGACCCCGGCATCATGCGGGACCGGCGGGACATAGAGGCGGCGGATTCCAGCCTCCCGCCAAATCTCCATGTTCATCTTGCAGTTCAGGGCGACGCCGCCGGCCAGGCACAGATCGGTACAGCCCGTGCGTTGGACCAGCGTGCGGGCGAGATGAACGCCGATTTCCTCCAATCGCTTTTGACCGCTCGCGGCGATATCGCGGAAGCGGTCGTCGAGTTTTTCGCCGGGCATACGGCGGGGCCCAAGAACCTCTTCGAGCAATTCGGTGAATATGCGTTCCTGTCGCGTCGAAAAATCCGTCGTGTATATCGGCGCATCGCGCAGCCGCTTGTCATAGCCACGCTCGAGTACGAAGCCGAAGCCTTCGGGACGGAGGATGCGGTCGAAGGCTTCCAGGAATCGCGGCGTGCCGTAGGAGGCAAGACCCATGACCTTGTATTCGTCATGGGTCATGGAGAACCCAAGGTATTGCGTCAACATCCCATAGAACAGGCCGAGGCTGTTGTGGCGTTCGAAGCGGACAACCTCGGACATCGTCGTTCCCCGGCCATGGATGGCGAGGCCCGAACTCGAATCCCCCGAGAAATCGACGCACAAGACACCGGCTTCGTCGAAGCCGGAGCCGTAATAGGTGCTGGCCGCGTGGCAGAGGTGGTGGTCGTAGAGTTCAATTTTCGGGCTGTGGCCGAAATTGAAGGCGAAATAATCGGTCAGACGCTGGGCATAGTGCGGATATGATTTGAGCGGCGAACACACCCAATCGACCTCGCGCATCGTGATGCCGGCCTTCTTGAGGCAGAAGCGGATGGCGCCGCGCGGCAGCTCCCCGCGAGCGTGTTTGGCGAGCGTGAACCGCTCCTCCTCGCTGGCCGCGATTAACTCGCCGTCTCGCAGGAGCACGGCGCCGCCGTCGTGGTGACCGTGTTTCAGGCCGGAACTGATGCCGATGACGTACATGAAGCCTTTGTGTTGAAGGAACCGAGAATGATGGAAATTTCCTGACTCACACGCTCGTCCCAGCCGATCAAGATCTTATCGGCGAGCCGCCGCGCGGCGGCGGCGTGGGCGGCGGCCTGTTCGGGGCGGTCGAGCAATGTGATGAGTGTGTCGGCGAGATTTCGGGATATGTCGGCGCGAGAAACGCGCCTTGCGCATTCCCGGGGTAGCAGCGACTCCGTGATCTGATCGATATGGGCCGCCGGATCGCCCTCCAGCACGACCAGACATTTGCCGGCTGCGAGCGCCTCCAGATTGGCGTTGCTCAAATTGCCATGTTTGTTGAGCGAGACATAGATATCGCAGGTCGCGTAGACGGCGGGCATCGAGTCATGCGGCAGGCCGTCTAGAAGATGGATATCGCCGGGGCGGCCGGCATCCTCAAGACGCCGAAGCAGCGTGTCCTTGAGGCTGCCCGAACCGGCGATCACGAACTGGCCGGCACCCGGCCGCTCCTTGAGGACAAGGAGCGCCGCATCGAGAAATTCCACGCAACCCTTCATGGTCTCCAGACGGCCGACAAAAAGGATTGTCGGTCGCCGCGTCAGCCCAAGGCTGGCGCGTAGTGTCTCGACCTGTTCCGGGCTTGGCCGGTCCCGGTCCACACCGTTCAGGAGAATCGAGAGCGGGACCGAGGGCCGCAGCAAACGCGGCAGGTACCATTCGGCGCCGCTGCCTTCCTGCGTGCAGACGACGTGGTCGAAGGGTGCAGCATAGAGCCAGCGAACGAAACCGCCGCGGGATAGCGCCAATGCCTGCTCCGCTGGAAACATGCCCATGAACCGCAGGATGACGCGGCCCAATCCAAGGCGCGCGAAAAGCGCGGCAATGGCGAAATTGGCATTGGTGAAATAGATGACGTCGGGACGGTGGCGTAGGTAGAGCCACAGACAACGCGCGGCATGGGTGATTTCGCGCCACGCCGTGTCCAGCCCCACCGCGGCGAGCCCGCGGCGCCGCCGATAGGGCAGGATGGCGCAGACACCCAGGCGATCGACATTGGCCCATCGCCGCCCGGCGAATCGTTTTCCCGCGGTTTCGTCCTTACAACCGAAGACGGAGATCAGGTCGATGTCGGGCGCGGCGGCGAGGGCTTCCAGCAGCTTATAGATCGCCGGCTGGCCCTTCGGCCGCCAGGTGCCCGTCGTTAGTGAATCGGAGAAGCCGGAGAACAGCCGGGAGACGACCATCACGCGCATTCGGCCTCGATCTCCCGTCCGTCGAGGCCGAGGCCCTTGGCGGCCAAATAGGCTTCGACATGCCAGGAAATAGCGTTGCGGTGATCGCGGCGATCCCGTCGCACGCGGGCATAGGGTGCAATCGCGTAATTGGCGACGACGTCCATCCAATAAGCGAAGTGCGCGCGTTCGAATCGATGCCATCGCTTGCGTCCCAGCGGCAAGAACGCGGCCTTGGCGGCCAGGCGCATCGGCGCGAGCCAAGCTGGTGAGACACGCCGCGGAAAGGTCCAGCCCTGCCAGACGCCGCCCCAATTCTGTTCTTCGAGCATGCGGCGGTAGAGCGACTGCCCCGCCTTGGCCGCGAGTGGAGCCTCCGCCCAAAAGTCCAAATAGTCGTTGTCCCACAACGGCAGCCGCCAATCGAAACCCAGGTATTCGTAAATGCGTTGGCCGCCAATCACGTATTTGCACTGGCGATTGCGGAATTCCGACACCTCGAAAAGCCCGTGGTCGGTCTGGGGATCGCCAAGAGCGCCGCCGGCCGCGGCGATGTCCTCGCGCAGGCGCCCTTCGACCAGAGCCAAATTCTCCCGCGTCTTGAGAAACCCCCACAGGCTGTAATGTTTGGCGACGAGCCCGTCGATAATAAGGCGCCAGCGAGAATCGGCGTCGAGTTCGGATCGCGCCCGCCGCAGCGCCACGGGGATATGATTGCCGGCAATGAAATCGCCAGTCTGGCCATTAACCAGCACCGCGTCCTTCGGCAGCCAGCCGGAATCGCGGAGGCTGCGTACGGCGTGGAAATCCTGCTGGAATGGAACCGCGGCCAGGGTGTCGGCAAAACGGACATAGGCCTGGTTGTCGGCCGAGGCGAAGACCTCACGCTGGATTTTCGGGTCGAGGTGAATGAATGTCCACGGATAGCCCAGCCGGTCGGCGATGCTCCGCCCCGCTTCGGCCTCGTAATTTCCGGGGAGTCCGTAGGAAAAACACCGCACGTCCCGAACACCGAGTCGATGGAGGCCGGAAACGACCAGGCGCGAATCCAACCCCGCGCTGAGCGGCACCACAATTGGGCGGTCGCCCACCGAGGCGGCCATCCGCTCCAACACGCCGAGCGTTACGTCGGCAAGTTGGCCTGTCGTCTTTGCCGGCGTACCGGCGCCGCTCTTCCAAGGCACCCAGGCGTGGTAGCGCTTCTGATGAGGAACCGCCTGGCCGCGTATGAATAGAAAATGGCCGGGCTCGACCTGGTCGATGCGGCGGTCCAAGGTTTTGGCGCCCAGCGTGTATCCGGACATTCCCAGAAGCAGGGCCGCTTCGCGATCGACGAACTCGGGCGATGGACGAAGTCTTCCCTGCAAGCGCAAGGCATTGTCACCGACGATCGGGCCGTTGGAACCTTCCGTCACGAACAGCGGAATGCTGCGAACCCGATCGACGGCGGCCAAGGCCCACTCCGGCGTCTCGGCGACAAGAGCAAAATGGCCGTGGAGCGAGAGCAAGACGGATTCGAGTTTGTCCGCGCCGGCATCGGAAAAAGCGCGCGCCAGAGATTCCGCCGACTGCCCATGGACGTAGCCCTTGGTCCACAGCACCATCGTGCCATGGCGCGTCCGCCGCCAACCGTAGCCGTCTTCAATGTCGACAAACGTGGCGGCGGGGACGGCGGGTCGGGCGATTTGCGCGGTCATGTCTCTCCGGCCAACAGGCGGCGGAAGTCCGAAGGGTCCGCGCGTCCTGGACCTCCGGCCACGGCCTCGCCAAATGCCGAGGCATCGACGATCGGCCGATTTCTTTCGTCCATTTTCGCGGAAATGACTCGGCAGCGGCGCGCGATCATCGCCGCGACCGGCGCCGCGAACGGGGCCATGCCCATGTCGATGAAGACCACGGGCCGGTCGGTGCACAGCGCCTTCCAAAAGGCGGTCGTCGAGGCGAAGTCGAAAACGAAGACATCGGCGGTGTCGATCACGTCTTCAAACGGGACATAGGTGGTGTCGGCGACCGCGGCGAGGGGATGGGGCCGACCGCGCAGGAGCCCCTCGGGATGCGGCTTGCACAAGACATCGACCGGTGAGGCCTTCAACATTTCGGCCAAACGCAACTGCCAGTCGAGATAGATCGGATCGGCAAGCCAGGGTTGGGGCAGTTGCCGGTAGCCACGGAGTAATGTCGGGGCGTAGACGGCCAGCCGCCGCCCGACTTTCGCCGGCCGCGGTGCAATCGGAACGGCGGCGAAGGCCGGATCGCCACCGGCGCCCTCGATCCGACAGCTTCGCCACGGCACCATACGTTCGGGGTGTGCCAGCCCTGCGATGGCGGCCACGGCTTCCGTGGCCACGACGTAACGGCCGGCCGCGGTAAATTCACGTTGGGCGGTGTCCTCAAGTTTGGCCAACATGCCGAAGGTGCCGCCATGATCGAAGCGGACAACCTCGCCGCCGCGTCGCAGAACCTCCAGCCCCGCGGCCCGCGCCGGCCAATACCCCCCGGTCCCCGACCACAGGATTTCGGGAAGGCGGATCTGGCGAATCGCCGCCAGGTCGCGGGCTGCCTGCTCAAACAGGCTTTGCGCCTGGTCCAAGACGAGCCGCTCGAGACGCCGGCGGACGATGTCGCCGAGTCCGCCGATCCGGGCGAGCGCCGCGGCAGCCGCCGCCGCCAGTTCACCAACGGCGAACAGCGGTTCGACCGTCCGCGAGCGGACGTCGAGAAGCAGACTCTCCGCATGCCTAAACCCGACGCCGCCCGGAAAACGCCGCGCCGCCGTCGCCAACATCGGGTTGTGGCTTATCGCGGTCGCGCGCGGTGCCAGCAGGGCGCGCGGCAGGCGCCACGGCGCGGTCCAACTGGCCGTGCGTAGCGCGCGCCGAATGGCGGCGTATTTCGGTACGGAAGGCGGTTTGATGCGGGAAAGACCAGCCGCGCGCGGCGGCGTGTCCACTTCGCCGCGTAGCCAGGGCAGTTCGGCAGGGCCGCCGCGAAGGCGAATTCCGGCATGTTCTTCGCGAGTCACGGCGAGGGCGGACTCCGCCAACCAGCCGGCGGTTGCGACGAGGGTCAATCCCGCCAGCACCGCGACGTCACGGTGGCCCTCGTCGCGAAGGGTATCGAGGAATTCGAGCCACCGTTGCGTAAGTGCATCGACAGTGGACGCGATTTCCACCGGCGACAGCGGCCACGCCACGCTTTCGCGCCACGCCGGGTCGCGTTCCATCGCCTCCAAGTCGAAGGCGACAGCCCGTGCCGCCTCATTCACGCGTCGCGGGATCGCGGTCAACCGTGGTTCCGCCGCGCGACCGTGCGTTGCCATTGATCCGCGTACCACTCGCAATATTGCCTATACCCAGTTTCCAGAGCCCACCCAGCCTTGAAGCCCAACTCCTCTTCGGCCTTCTTGGTCGACAGCGTGCCGCGCACCGGTTTGTCGGCGGCGCGCGGTCTCTCCTCCAGCCTCGCCGTTGGCACGACGCTCTTAACGATGGCCGCAAGCTCGGCGATGGTGCGCGCGTTGCCGAAGGTCAGATTGAACGTGTTCGTGTAACCCGGGCGCTTTTTAAGCGAGAGCGCCCGCGCCATGCCCTGCACCAGGTCCTCGATATAGGTGAAATCGAGCCGGCCATCGCCGCCGCCCTCGAGCAACAACGGTTTCCCCGAAAGCGCGTTTTCAATGAAGGCCTGGGAGACGCGCCCGCTGATGCAACGTTCGCCATACAGCGCGCTGGGACGAACCACGACGCAGGCGATGCCATGTTGGTCGGCATAAGTGCGAACCAGTCTTTCGCCCATGTATTTCGCGTTCGCATAGATGCCGCGGGGCTGGGGGCGGGTGGCCTCATCCACGGTCGGCGTCTCGAAATCGCCGTAGACGGTACTGGAGCTAAGAAACATCACCTCGATCAGGTCACCGCCGCGACGGCACAATTCCAGCACATTGCGAAGGGTGAGGAGTTGAAGGTCGAAACAAAGGCCTGGATCCTTGCGGGCATCGACGGCGCTGGCGATGGCCGCCAATTGAACGACCTTGTTGGGTTTGAATTCATCGAAGAGGCGCGTGACATCGGTCAAGTTGCGGGCGTCGGCATTGCGGATCAACACGCCGGCATCGCGCATCAGGCTGAACCGGTCGAGCAGAAAGTCGAGATACATCTGCCGGCGCAGGGGATCGAGCGCCGGGTCGCCGACATTGGCGATCAGGTTGTTGACCACCAGATTGTCGGCGACCATGACCTCGGCATTGGCGCGACGAAGCGCCAGGGCCAAATTGTGTCCGATGAAACCGGCGCCGCCGACCAGAAGGATGCGCTGGCCGGCGAGCGGCGCCACGAAGCTGTCATAGGGGATTTGGGGCATGGGGGCGGCCGTCAAATGTCTCGGAAATGGGTTTGGGTGTCGCGGTGCCAGCGTTCGAAGAAATCCGACATCGCCTTGGGATCGTCCCCTTGCCAGGGGATCGATTTACCCTTGGCCTCCTTGCGTGCGACCACGACCAGCCAGTCCTGATCGACATAACGATTGATGGCGACGGGAGCAAAGCCGGAAACGGCGAGAATTCCGCGCAAGGAATTGGCGCTGAACCGGAAGCAATGGGTGTCGGCCGGGTTCTTGCTCAAATAATAGTGCAGCGGCTTCTTGAACGGCACGAGCAGGCGGCTGCCCGTGGCCACCAGGATGTGACCGCCATCGGCGAGCACGTCATGAGCGGCGTCGAGCATGGCGCGGCAGGACTGGCAATTTTCCAGCGTCCACATGATGGTGACGACGTCGAAGCGACGTTTTTGCCCTTCCGGCCGATCCCGATAATCCTCGATCGTGCCGTTGAAATGTTCGATGCCAAGCTCTTGAAGCCGGGCGCAATTGGCCGGCGACGGCTCGATCCCGAAGGTACGGGCGCCATAGGGCTGCCCACCGGCGATGCGGAGAAATTCACCCTCGCCGCCGCCGATGTCGCATAACGTCTTGCCCTTCAGCCCGATTTGTTCGTCGAGAAAGGCGGCGACAAAGGTCAGCCGGGCGGTCACCGCCGGGATGCGGGCCGTGTACCCCTCGCCGAAGATGTCGTCGGACCAGGACGCCGCGATGTCCTTGGCCGATCGCCGGCTGCGAACATAGACAAACCCACATTGGCCACAGATGTGGATGGGCTGGTCGCCGGTGTATTCGCGGCTATGCGGTACCTCGACCGGTCGGTCGGCGCCGCATAGGTCGCAGGGAAAATTCGTGTGCTTAACGTTCGGCATCCTCGGCCTTTCTCAATGTCGAATTAACGCAACGGGTTGCGCAAATGCCATTCATTGCCTTGAATCGTCCAGATTTCGGGATTGCGATGAAGATCGACGATGTGCTCGAACTCGCCGCGGCCGAGGCCCAGGAATTCGAGCGTGGCATCGATATGTTCCCCAGGGAACTCGCCGTCATAACGTTGGGCTAGGTCCAGACCTTGGGCGCGGGTCAGGCGGCCGTTTTGGATTTGCCGGCTGGCGTCGCGCACGGCTCGGCCAAATCCGAATTTGATGAATTGAAGGTAGTAATAGAGGTCGTCGATCTTGTCGTCGAGGCTGTCGAAACTCGTGAACGTGCCTTCGCTGCGGCCCCAGGGAACGGTCTTGAAGTCGATCTTTTCGGCGATGAGTTCGTAATTGGACACCACGTCCCATCGGTGGAAGTAGGCGAAATAGAGCGCCTTCACGCCCACGGCGGCGACGGCGTCGCGGTCGGGATAGTGATAGGGGTTGAGATCGCCGGCCCCGATCTTGTCATCGACCCAGTTGCGCGGATCGTCGCCGATCTGATGTTCGATGACTTCGGTGAAGTCGCGAATTTTTTTCGACTCTTCGTTGCGGACCTTGCCGCCATATTCGCTTTCGCCATGTTCGGCGTAAAAGACCAGCGGGATGCGATACCGCACGGCGACCTGCAAGGG
Organism: Rhodospirillales bacterium; assembly: GCA_947445225.1. Lineage (GTDB taxonomy): Bacteria > Pseudomonadota > Alphaproteobacteria > CACIAM-22H2 > CACIAM-22H2 > SHVT01. The sequence continues at coordinate 71,155 of CANFCX010000002.1, read as the reverse complement.
GATCGTATTAACGCCGGCGTCCCAGGCCACCTTGGGGTTGCCACGCTCGACGAAAAAGCGATGGGCGAGGTGGCGCGCTACTTTCTGATTCGGCCGGACGAGAAGGTGGTCGAATCCAGCCTTCAGCATCTGTTCGCGATTGTGTTGCCCGATCTCGGAGGGGATCATCGGCGAAAACGTGACGAGTAGCGGATTAAGGCCGTAGTCGAATTTCAGCCGCCATGCGATCGCGCTTGAATCCTTGCCGCCGCTCCACGGCACGACACAATCCCAACTACCATCCGTGGATTTATAGGCGGCGATGAGATCCAGGAATTCCTGGCCCCTGGCCCCCCAATCCACATGGTTCTTTTCTTCGGCATTGAGGCAACCGTTGCATATCCCCTCGGGATTAAAGCCGATACGGGGCCTGCTCGACGGCATCAGACATTTTTTGCAGAACTGGAACATTGCCTACTCGATGGTGAACGACATCATGGGCGGATTTCGATTCCGGCTTTGGTAAGAAAGGTCTTCGCGCTTTTGATCGCGGTCTCGGTGAAGTGGTAGATGTTTTGGGTGCACACGGCGGAGGCGCGGGCCTCCCGGAATCCCTCGACGAAGTGCTGCCATTGGCCGGCGCCGCCGAGGATCAGGACCGGTACGTCGACCGCATCGGCGACCGCCCGGCAGAGTTCGAGATCATAACCCTCGAGCGACCCATCGCGGTCCACGGCCTGGATAAGAATCTCACCGGCTCCCCGCCGCACCGCCTCCTGTGCCCAATTTTCCGGTGTCAGGCCGGTGGGGGAGGACGCGAAATCCGCGAATACTTCATAGCCGCCCTCGGCGCGCTTTCTGGCGTCGATGCAGACGACAACACATTGCGCGCCGTAGGCCCGCGCGATTTCGGTAATGAATTCCGGCCGCCGAATCGCGGCGGAATTGACCACGACTTTGTCCGCGCCGATGCCCATCATCTCGCGCACGTCATCGAGATGGCGAAGGCCACCGCCGGCGGCCAGCGGCACGAAACACTTACCGGCGAAACGGCGCACGACCTCGAGAAAATTGGCCCGCTGGCCGCTGCCCGGCCGCGTGACATCGAGGACAACGATTTCGTCCACCGACCACGCATCCACGAAATTGAGCGTATAGCGATAGTCCGGCAGGAAATCCTTCGTCCGGAACAAGACCCCGTCGTTGAAGGTGAGGACGGTCACCAGGCGTTTGCGTAACACGACCCTCCTCAGCCCTCTTCGAGGAAATTGCGCAAGACGGTGAGGCCGTGGCGCTGGCTCTTTTCGGGATGAAATTGGGTTCCGTAAATGCGCCCCTTCTCGACCGTCGCCGTCACCGGGCCGCCGTAATCGGTCTCGCCGGTGATGACGTCGCGGTCGCCGCAAATGTGAAAACTATGGACGTAGTAGAAAAGCGCGTCGTCGGGGACGTTCTTGAACAACACGCTATCGCGTTTCCGGCGCAACTCGTTCCATCCGACATGGGGGACGCGCAGGTTCGTGTCCGCTGGGTCGATGCGAACAACCTCGGCGTCCAGCCACCCCAGGCCGCGGTGATCGCCGAACTCGGCGCTGCCGCGGGCGAGCAGTTGAGCGCCCAGGCAAATGCCCAGGATCGGCCTGCCCGCCCCCAGAACCAGTCGGTTCAGCGCGTCGGCGAGGCCGCGCCGATGCAGCTCGGCCATTCCATCGCCGAAGGCGCCAACCCCCGGCAGGATAAATTTGTCGGCGGTTTCCAGCGCGGCGGGGTCGGCGGCAAGCCTGGGTAAGAAACCAAGCCGTTCGACCGCCCCGGCCACCGACGTAAGGTTGCCCAGTCCGTAGTCCACGATGGCGATCGTCGCCGTCAAGCCGCTGCTCGGCGATCGAGGAACAGGCGCGCCGAAACGAAACTGAACAGGAATTTCGAGAAACTGTTGTCGGTCATGTCGGCGTCGAAGAATTCGAGAAAACGCTTGCGATCAACCACGTCGAAAATTGGACCGGGGGCGAGCAGGCGCTCCCGAACCCGCGGATCGCGGCGGTCGAGCAGCGATTCGATGGAAGCATTGAATCCCCGCTTGCGCCGGTCCAGGCGCACGCGGTCATGCAGGCTTCCGGCCCCGGCTTCGCGCAGCGGCCATTTGACGAAGCCGTCGCGAATCAGGTGCGCGTTGGGAATCCGATAAGCGAACTCCGCCAGATCGCGGTCGAGATAGGGCGAACGGTTCTCGATGGAATATTCCATCGAATTCATGTCGTCCTCGCCGAGGATCACCGGGATGGATTCGTGTTGGAGTTCGTTCAGCATCCGGTTCCGCAGCAAATTGCCGCTATAGGCCGCCTCCGCGAAGGGTTCGTCGAAGGGATCGCGCAACAGGGAAGAAAAGAAGTCCGCGTTCAGGAAAATATGGTCGCGCGCGCAGGGCTCGGCGACGAAACGGAGGGGATCTTGGAGCAACGGGTTCTGGACAAAGGCGCCATAACTCTTGCGCCATTCGTCGAGGACATGCGGGAAATCGTTGCGGTCGCGCTGTTCGGCCAGCCAGAAGGCGTAGTGGTCGTAATAGCCGGTGAAGAGTTCGTCGGCGGCCGTGCCCGAGATCGCCACCTTATAGCCGCGCGCCGCGATCGCCTGCGACAGGAACGCGTGCAGGTAATAGGTGATCGTCGCCACCGGGGCGTCGTGATAGGCGATTTGCGCGTCAAGGCGATCGAGGAAACCCTCGGTCGATGTGTGGACGATATGATGCTCGCAGCCGAGATCCTCGACCACGGTCGCGATATTGGCGCTTTCGTTGTAGCGGGCGTCGCCGTCAATGATCGAAAAGGCATGTAGGCGGGCGCCGAAATGTTTGACGGCCAGGGCCGCCAGGGTTCCCGAATCGATGCCGCCGGACAGGCAGAAGGCAACCGGGACGTCCGCGCGCAGCCTGATTTCGACGGCTCGCGTCAAACGTGCGCGCACGCCATCGGCGGCGTCAGGCGCCGACATTGCCTGTGGGGCGTATTCCAGTCGCCAATAGCGGCGGGGCATGGGCAAATCCGGACCGGCCATCTCGGCGAAGGTAGAGGCCGGCAACGCGCCGACGCCGTCGAAGAAGGTGTCTTGTCCCTTGTATAACGACTTGTAGCCATTAACGAGGTAGCGCCGCACCTGGCGAAGATTGGCGGCGGGCCGATGACCCGAAAGCGCCTCGAGAAATTTCACCTCGGAAGCGAAATACAACGCGCCGTCATGGCGCATGAAATAAAGCGGCTTTTCGCCGAAGCGGTCGCGCGACAGGATCAAACGATCCTTGGCCGTATCGAGAAGGGCGAAGGCCCACATCCCCTCGAAGCGGTCGAACGACGCCTTTCCCCACTCCCGCCATGCCTCGACGATGACCTCGGTATCCGATGTCGTCGTGAAGCGGTGTCCAAGCCCCTCCAACTCCGCGCGCAGCTCGACGTAATTGTAGATTTCGCCGTTGTAGATGAGCACGAGGTTGCCGCGAATGAAGGGCTGATTGGCGCGCGGATCGAGATCGATGATGGCAAGTCGCGTGTGGAGCAGCGTCACGGAAAAGCCGCCCAATGTGCCGCGATGGACGCCGCTGCCATCGGGTCCGCGGTTCTTCATCGCGGCGAAGGTCGCGGCGATGCGCTTATCATCGAGCGGGCTTCTATGGATGGCGCCGGCAATGCCGCACATGGATTATTTCACCGCGTCCCGCGGAACGATCTCACCCCGGCGCAAGGCGCGCAGCAAACGCCGGCCGATAAGTGTCGGACGTTCGGCGGCGAGGAACTGTGTTGCCGGGCGCGCATAGAGCAGATCGTCATCGGTCAACACGACACCCGCGGCAAGGTCGTGTTTGGCGACGATCCCCTTGCGGATTGCGTCTCGATTCCCGGCCTCCGCCGCCTGCACGGTCTTCGCCGCATCGCCCAGCGCGGATTTCACGCCCCGGATGGATTGGATGAGCGCCGCCAGTTCCGGCCCGGTGAACGACAGACGGTGATCGCGGAAGCTGCTCGTCTCCCGCAGATTGGCATCGGTAACGTGGACCTCGATAACCGCCGCCCCCAAAGCCGCGGCGGCCAGCACGGCCTCGGACCCGATGACATGGTTGGAGTAGCCGACCGGCAGGCCGTACCGTGCCTTCAGGAAAGGCACGGCGCGCACATTGGCCTGCTCAATGGGCGTGGGATAGCCGGACACGCAATGCAGCAGAACCAACCTTTCGTTCAATGCCTTCGGACCAACCTCGTCGCGCACCCAACCCACGGCCCGGTCGATTTCATCGACGACACCGCAGCCGGTCGAGAGGAGGACCGGCTTGCCGGTGCGGGCGGCGGCGCGGATCACGGTCTCGAACGTCAGATCGCCGCTCGCGATCTTGATGGCCGGAGCGAATTCCGCGATCGGCTGGACCCAATCTTCGGAAAGCGGTGTCGAAAACAAGGGAATGCCGATTGCCTTGGCCTCCGCTGCCAGGCGGTCGTGGGCGGCGATGTCGAGGGCGACGCGCGAGACTCGGGCAAAACGTTCGGCGTCCGAAGCGGAGGTGTAACGCTCGGGCGTGTAACTTTGCAGCTTGACCGCATCGGCCCCGGCCTTCGCGGCGGCGGCAAGGATGCGGGAGGCCACATCGACGTTGCCTTCGTGGTTGACGCCGATTTCGGCGACCACGGCCACATCCTTATCAAGATCGCGACCGAACAGGATCATGCCGCGTTCTTCGGTTGGGGCATGAATGGATAGGGCCGGTTCTCGAACCCGACCATGTCGCGGCGGATATGGAAGGGGTTGGTGATTCCAAGATCGTTGGACCCCGCCATGGCGCTCGGCGCGTGATCGAAGCCGCGTTCGCGCAGATGGCCGATGACATGGTCGTCGTAATCGTCGGCCTGCCCCTCGGGGTAGGAAAACAACGTGCAGCGATGCTGCAATGCGCTTTCCAGAGCCGCCACCGAGTCGTCGATTTGCCGCCGCATCTCCGCCCTGGGCACTTTCGCCAGCGAAACATGGTCCACGGTGTGCGCGCCGAAATCGACAACGGGGGATCGGTTCATCGTCCGCACGTCGTCCCAATCGAGGAAGCGATAAAGCGGGTGATTGGGGTCGGCTTGAGCCTGTAGCTGCGCTTCGACCTCGGCCACCACGATGTCCTTGTCGGCGTTGGGCAGGCCTTTGCAGGCACGTTTGACCGCGGATAGGGCGGTTAGGCGGGATTGTCTGTCGGTCAGGGGAAAACGCGTCTCCACGCCGCTTAAAACAAGAGTCAGCCGGTCGCGTTTGGTCTGCACAATCGCTGCCTCTAACCGGTCGGTCCAAATCGCGCGGCCGGTGCCGATGAATCCGGTCGCGAGATAGAAGGTCGCGGGGACGCCGAATTTCTCAAGAACAGGCAGCGCCTCGGCGAGATTGTTGTAGAAGCCGTCGTCGAAGGTGACGGCGACCGCACCCGCCGGCAGGTCGCGCTCGCCGCGATGGGCGGCGGCGATGTCGCTCAAGCGCACGACCGGGCGGTTCGCGGCCAAATGCCGCATCTCGGCGGCAAAACGCGAGCGCGGCACATGTTTTCCCGAACTATTGCGGTGGCCGAGTTCGAGATCATCGGCATGAACGCCGTGATAGAGCAGTACGAAGTAGCGGCCGGGCGGGTCGGCGATCATGGCGACTCCGCATAGGCGCGCAGCAGCCGGCCGGCGCGCTGCCTGAGAAGCCACGGCATCGGACCGAAGTAGCGGCCTTCGCCCGTCTGTGGCTCCGCTCTGGCGGTGCCGGCGGCAAAACGCGCGAGCAAATCGATGGTCATGCGTGTGCACAAGATCGCGGTATGACAGCGCAGATTAACGGCGTTCATGCCCTTGATGCGGCCGATGGGCTCGGCGGCGTAAATCTGGCCGGTATCGATTCCGGCATCGATGCCGTGGAGGGTCACGGTCATATCCTGGGGTCGCCCCTCAAGCACCGCCCATAGATTGGTGTCGAGGCCGCGATAGGCCGGCAATTTTCCGCCATGAGCGTTGACCGTGCCGAGCGGCGGCCCATCGAAGGTCCGTGCCTTGACCACGCCGGTGCCATAGACCAGTTGAAGGTCCGGCGCTGCCTCGGCAAGTGCGACCGCCGCGTCGTCATCGTTGACGGATCGGACTTTTCTGACCGGGAGGGATTTGGGAAGGCTGCTATCGCCATCGGGGAAGAAGTGCGAATTTTCGAACTCGGCCTGGGCGCGGGCGAAGGATAGGGGCTGGAAATAGGGGTTGAGCGCAAGGCCGCGCCATAGATTCGGCATGGTCTGGCGCAAATGTCGCTTGGCATTGCGGCCCCACGGATAGGGCCTGGTCTCGAAAAGCGCGAGAACGAATTCGACACCCTGCGGCGCCTCGTTCCACAGGCGGCGAAGATAATATCGGTGGTGCGGCGTGTCGGTCGTAAGCACGGCCACCCGAATGACGCTATCCCGATTCGTGGATTCGGCATCGTCGTTCATGTTCCCGTGGCGTTAAGCGGGGCCGCGCCGGCCGTCTGTTTGGCAAAGGCCTCGGCATACCAACCACCCCGGCGAAGCAGGGCCTCATGTGTGCCGATGGCGATGAGTCGGCCGCCGTCGAGGACTATGATCTGATCGGCATCGGCAACGGTCGATAGGCGATGGGCAATCACGACGATGGTCGTCGACGTTTCCCGCCGGATGCGGCGCAGCGCCTCTCGGAACTTGACCTCGGCGTCGGCGTCAAGTTGGCTGGTGGGCTCGTCGAGGATAAGGACGGGGGAGCGGCGTGCGAGCGCGCGAGCGAGGTCCAGACGCTGGCGCTGGCCGCCGGAAAGCCGGTGCCCATCTTCGCCAAGTGCTGTGTCGTAGCCCTTCGGCAACTTCTCGATGAACTCCGCCGCGCCCGCGAGTTGGGCGGCGGCACGCACTTCGTCATCCGTGGCCTTCGGGTTGCCGTATCGGATGTGCTCGGCGACCAGAACGTCGAATATCTGGGGACTCTGCGACACATAGGCGATGCCCGCGCGCAGGGAATCGAGCGCGAATTCGGTGAGCACCGCGCCATCGATCGAAATCGCACCGCCGGTCGGATCGCGGAGGCGCGGCAGAAGGTCGATCAAGGTCGACTTGCCGCTGCCAGAAGGTCCGACCAACGCCGTCATTTGACCGGCGGGGATGTCGAGGGAAATGTCGTGCAGCGCCGGTACTTCCGTTCCCAGACCGTAATCGAACGTCACGCCGTTGAAGCGAATCGCCCGCCGCAGCCCGCTGAAGCTGAGTTCCCCGCCTTTGTCTTCGCGGGCCGATTCGAGGGCGGCCAGCCTTTGTTCGACGGCCCGCAGACTCGCCGAGAAACCCAGAACGACGTGGTGCATCTTCACCATCTCGGTCACGGCCGGGAGCAAACGCAGCAGGATCAACAGAAATAGCCCGATCGATTCGAGCGGCATCGCGGCAACGGTTGTCGCCACGTACAGCATGACGAAGCTGAAGGCCACGACCACCGGCTCCATCAAGGTGTTGATGCTCGCCCCCAGCGATTGGAAATGCACGGCCCTTTTAGCCTGTCGCAGCGTCAACATTTCCATGCGGGCGATCTCGCCGGCTTGGGTGCCGGATAAACGAATGAGGCGCACGGCCTTCAATCGCTCGGCGAGGAAGGTGGCTACGGTGCGGCTGGATTCGCTGATCCGTTGACTGGCCTCCCGGCTTTGACCGAGCAGGCGGCGGAGCATGCCGATGGCGGCCCCGAAGACGATCGAAGAGGCAAGCGTCATCCAGGGCGACAGCAGGGTCAGCAATCCGGCGTAGAAGGCCATCAGGATGGTGCCGCCCGCGACGCGTACCACACACATCACCGCGGCGACGGCACGCGGGGCTTCGACGACCAGGTCGTTAACCACGGCGCCGAGCCGAACGTCTTCCTGCGCGGTGACGCGCGCGGTCAAATAGCGGCGAAACCCGAGATTGCGCAGCGATTGGATGGAGGACTCATTGACCCGGGCCTCATAGATCATGCGCGCGTAGACGAAGGCCTGGCGAAAGAGAATTCCGGCGAAACTCGCGGCCAGCAGGGTCACCAGGCTGACCCCGAGGCCGAGGGCCTCGTGCGCCGAGATGATCCAGCGCCAAAACGTGCTGTCGGCGAGCGGGCCGATGGCCTCGCCGGCCTGCATGAATTGGAACACAGGCAGCAGCATGGAAATGCCGAGGCCCTCGAAGGCGACCGCGCCAACCTGTAACACCAGCAATATCGCGACACGGCGGCGCGTGAAGCCGACTCGCGGTGCGGCGCGGATGGCGTCCTTGTAACCCAAATCCGTCACTCGGACCGCGGCCTCGCGCCGTCGAGCAAGAGACTCCGGATCGGATCGCCGCCGAATCGATGACCGTCGAAACGCCCGGAAAAGGACGGGCGACATTTATGCGCCGGGGCGTATTGAATAATACAAACGACGCGAACACCGCCGCGGCATCGAGAGCCGAAATGCAGGCAATTCGACGTGTCGACGAAGGCGCCGTGCCCGGCCGGACCGACCAGGGCGACGGCGTCCTCGTGACGGCAATGCTGAAACACCTCTTCGTCGCGGAGACGTGTATCGCCGGAAAACGAGCGGCGGTCATAACCGGTGGCGCTGCGAACGCGGGCGGTAACATCGGCGGGCAGAAAGGTTAGCGGACCGTTTTCCGGCCCCACATCGAGCACGTTGACGAAGGCCTGCAGGAATCCAACGTTTGGTTTATCCAAATGGAACAGTTCGCTTTGGGCCGAGGCGGGACGGCCTGGCGAGACACAGAGCATTAGGTTTTGCAGCCGTGGCATCGTGCCGAAATAGCCCGCGGCGATCTCGACCATCGCCGGCGACAAGGCCGCGTCGAGAAATGCCTTTTGGTCGAGAATGTCGCGCGCAGTTAGGATGTCGTAGAAAGGCTGCGCCCCATCCTGGGGCACGGAACGCGCGCGTTCGGCGTAAAGCGCCTGCCCGGCGGAAACCAGCGCCGCGATCTCCGGGACGATCGTGGAATCGATGAACTCAAATCCCTTCGCCCGGGGAATGTGGTTCCGCCGCGACGAACCGGCCGACACCGATCGGGCGACGGCGCGGCGATGCCAGCAATCCAACGGGCGGCGCGCAACGTCCAGAGCCTCCGCGGCGACCTTGATCGCCGGAAAGGGCAAGCCCGCGCGCAGACCGTAAATGAACATCATTTCTTGGACCGGTGTGCGGCGCGGTTTGATTTTGGCTTGCGCGTCCATGTGTGCCTATCCCTGCGTCGCCGCCGCCCGGGGCTCGTGACTCGCCGCGCCCGACCGCAAACGGAAGCGGGCCATGCGGATGGGCACGGTTGGCTTGTAGCCCGCGGTGGCCCACTCGCGAACTTCCTCGCAATCGAGCGGCGTCCCTTCGATCGCATCGATAAAGAATCGCGGGTTGTGGTGCCAATTGACGTTGTCGTTTTGGTATTCGCAATCGGAGTCCGCATAGGTGAACGTCAGCAGGAATACACTTCGTTCGTGCATAAATTCGGCCATGTCGCGGATCAATTGTCGAACCGCCTCGGGCGGCATATGCACGACGACATCTTGCGCGTAGATGACGTCGAACTTCTTCCCGGCCAGCCCGGCAAGCGAACCGCGGCTCAAATGAACGAAATTCGGGTTCTTGTCCGAAAGACCGCATGTGGCAACCCAGCCGCGCGCACGTTCGAGGCATTCGCTTGAGATGTCGGCGCCGGTGTAGCGGCCGGCGTCCAGGTGGCGGATGAAATTGACTCCGGTGGCCCCCCCGCCGCAGCCATAGTCCAGGAAGACCGTCGCCGGTGTAATCCAGCCATGGGTTGCGAAATAGTCCGGGGCGAACTGGCGCCTCCGCTCTTCGGGCGTGCCGGTAACGGCCGCGCCCGATTTGCCGGTCCAGGCGCCGCGGGCGCGGCGGTCCATCATCCGCTCGTAGAAATCGGTGTAGCTGCCGCCCCGCAGCCTTGTGGTCCAAAGCAGCCATTTGTTCACGGTGCGCCGAAATGGCTTTTTGACTTTGTCGAGGAAGGCCAGGACGATCGGGAACAGCCCGAGCGCCATCAATATTCTCTTCAGTATTTTGCGCATGTCCCCATCCGTGAGGTTGTCGCCGGGACGGCGTTCACGCGCGGCGTGCCGCCGCCGCCATCGCCGCATGTATGTCAGAGGCGGTGCCAGTGCCGGGAACGGCATGGCCGAATGCGAGCGCCGCCTGTTCGAGGTTCATTTCGGTCCCGTCAAGCGTGGCCAGGCCGCGCGCCGCCGCGAGGGCAAGAAGCCGAGTCGGGCTGGGATCGTAGATGATGTCAAAGACCAGGGCGTGGTCGGGAAGCCGCGCAATCTGGGCCGGGGAGAGCGGCGAAAGCTCCGCCGTGCCGGCCGCGGCGCTGCCGACGCTGGTGCAGTTGACCAGCACATCCACCGCCGGCAATTGCGCATCGAGTGCCGAGACGGAAATGGACGACGCTCCGATCCTGTCCGCGAAGGCGCGCGTCCGTTCGGCATCGCGTCCGACCAAAAACAGCGCGCGGCAGCCGCCGACGATGAAGGCCGCGACTGCCTTGCCAGCGCCTCCGGGGCCGAGCAGGAGGACACGCTTCTCCGACAACAGCCCGCCAACTCTTCGCTCCAGGCTGACGCGGGCGGCCTCGCCATCGGTATTGGTGCCCCAAAGGCGTCCGTCGCGCCGAAAGAGGCAGTTCACGGCTCCGATCCGCGCGGCTTCCGGAGTGACGCGCTCCCCGAGCCACCGGGCCACGGCCTCCTTATGCGGCACGGCAATCGCCGCGCCGAGGAAATCGGTATCGCGGTCGAGGGCCTCCAGCAGAGCCGCCAGTTTGGCCGCGGTCACGTCGAACGGCACCATCCTTGAATCCCGGCCGCACGCGGCGAAGGCTGCATTCCAAAGGCGAGGCGACCGCGCCCCCTTTGAGGGGCTGGCGCCCAAGATCGCCGCGAAGGGCTTGCCCGGCTGCCACGCTACGTTGTTCTCGATCAGTCCGGAGATCGCCGTCACGCCAGCACTTTTCGTCCGACGGCGCGGGCGACCGCGTCCATGCGGCCCATGATGTCCTTGAACTCGGCGTAGTCGACGGGTTGCAGGGGATCGACCGCGGCGTTGGGCGGATCGGGGTGAACTTCGATCATCACGCCGTCGGCTCCGGCGGCGACCGAGGCGAGAGCCATCGGCGCCACCCAAGCCCGCCAAAAGGTGGCGTGGCTGGGATCAACGACGATCGGCAGATGTGTCACTTCCTGCGCGGCCGGCACGACTTGAAGATCGAGGAGGAAGCGCGAGGTGGCGCGGTGCGTGTGCGGTGCGGAGATGCCGCGCTCGCACAGGATCACCTTTTCATTGCCCTCGGCCAGGATGTATTCCGCCGCGCCCAGCCAATCGCGCAACGAGCAGCCGAAATGGCGTTTCAACATGATCGGCTTGCCGGTCCGCGCGCAGGCGACGATCAAGGGATAGTTCTGCATGTTGCGGGCGCCGATCTGGAGGATGTCGGCGACTCCGGCGACGAGCGGTATGTACTTCTCTTCCATGATCTCGGTGATGACCGGGATTCCCGCCACCGCCTTGGCGCGAGCGAGCCAGGCAATTCCCTCTTCGCGTGTCTCGGCGTATTTCGCGCTGCGATAGGGGAACGTCAGCGGCTTGAAGGCGCCGCCGCGCAGGAAATGAGCGCCCGCCCGTTTGACGGCTTTGGCGATATCGACGATCAGGCTCTCGGACTCGACCATGTTCGGGCCGGCGAAGACGGGGACGAGATCGCCGCCGAATTCAACCCCGGCCACGGTGAATCGGCTCCTGTGTCCGGGATTGGCCTTCGCCGTCAGCCTGAGTTTCGTGCGCAGGTCATCGTCGGAGACATCCTTGCCGGGAAACTTGTTTTCAATCGTGGTCATGATGCCCTTGATTTCGGCGCGATGCCCAGTCGCGCGGATTGCGCCTTGTCGCGCGGTCGGACCCAGTTGCCGGTCTCGACGCTGGCGTAGAGCGCGTGCACCAGCTCGACGGCCTGGACCGCCTGCATCGCCGGGATCGGTGGCTCGACGGCGCCAGCATCCAGCGCCGCCACCCAATCCCGAAGCAGCGGACCGTGGCCGACTCCGTAGCCGAATTCCACCTCTTGCGACCAGCGGGCGGGAATCTCCGCGTCTTCCGCTTCGGGCACCACGAAACGCCAGACATCGATATGGTTGAGGGCGATGCCGCCGACCTGGACCATTCCCTTCTCACCGACGATGCTCAGCGAGGCTTCGAAATCCACCGGTCGCGCCGCGGTCGTCGCCTCGATGGTGCCGAGCGCGCCGCTGGAAAAGCGGATGGCGGCCACCATCGTGTCCTCCGCCTCCAGCCGGTTCAGGCGGTTGCCGGCCGACGCGGAGACAGCCTCGATCGGGCCGCAAAGCCAATTCAGCGCATCGACATGATGTATGGCCTGCTGGTTGATGACACCGCCATCCATGGCCCAGGTGCCGTGCCACCCATCCTCGTAATAATCCTGGGTGCGGCACCAGCGCAGGCGAATGGCGGCCGTTACGATGGTGCCGAAGCGTCCCTTATCGACGGCTTCGCGCAGCTTTCGGAGCGCCGGATTGTACCGGTTCTGGAATACGCCGCCGTAGAGCAAACCGCGAGCGCGGGCGAGAGTCGCAAGCTCACCTGCCTGGCCGGGGATGATCGTCACCGGTTTCTCCGCGAGAACGTGGCATCCGGCCTCCAGCGCCTGCTTGGCATGGTCATAGTGGTATCCGCTGGGCGTCATCACGATGGCCAGATCGGGCCGGGTTTCGGCGAGCATTTGGGCGGTATTGCCGTAGGGTTTGGCGCCAAGCGCGGCGCCGATCGACCGCGCTTTAGCTTCGATCGGATCGCTGCAAGCGGCGATCGCAAGCCGATCGACCGGATCGATCTTGGTGAGAATGCGCACATAGTGCTCGGCCACGCGGCCGCAGCCGATGAACGCGGCGCGATAACTCCGGCGACTCACGGCCGGGTCTCTCGGGACCACGCCTCGAACAGCGGGCCGGCTTTTTTCAGATGCTCCTCGCTGCGGATTTCGATGCCGCAGAAGGGATCGTCGATTTCGTAGATGCCGGCCTTGCCGCCGAACATGCTGCCGCTGCGGATCAGGCTGGGGTGAGTGACGAAGGCGAGACCGAACAGCCCGATAAACGCCACGGTGCGTTTGAACTGACGCGGCATGAATCCGCCCTCTCCCGCATCTCGGATCGAGCCATCGTCGCTCAGCCACACGCGGCGGGGCTCCCGTTTGGCCGCCACCAGGCTGTCCATCCCTTCCTTCACCAATTTGGCGATCATTGAATCCACGAGGGCGATTGGGCGAAAGGGGTGGGTCTCCTCGAGTGCGACGACCAAATCCGGGACAGTCCCCTGCGCCTCGATTCGTTCCAAGGCGAATTGCAACACATCGACGATATCAACGTAGTCTTCGGACAGGCTCGGCGGCCGCATGATGACGCCGGCGCCGGCGGATCGCGCCACCGCCGCCATCTCGTCATTGTCGGTGGCGACAAATACATGGTTGACGTATTTGGCGGCCAGCGCGTGGCGTAGCGTGGGCAGGGCGAGCGGCGCGTTGTTGAATCGGCGCGGTTCGCCCTTGCTCGGCACGATCGCCACGACGTGAAGGTCGGCGGAATCGGGGCCGGCGCCGATCCTTTCGGTACCATCGATCTGTTCCATGATGCGCACGACATTGCGCGCCCGCTCAGAATTCATCTCCTGATGGATGCCGTGCCAGTGGTAGACGCTGGCTTCGGGCTCGTAGACGATCTTCATGCCCGCGGATAGGACCTGTCGCGCCCACACCCGATCCTCGATATTGGTCACGGTTTCGTCGAAGGGAAAGCGATCCCAGACCGCCCGCCGCATCGCGCTGTTGGCGTTGTGAAAAAAGCTGTCCCTGACCTGTACTTTGCGGTCGAGGCCAAATGTAATGAGCAGGTCGCGTTTATCGAGATCGGACGAAAAGCTCAACGGCTCCTGACGGCCATAAACGCCCGCGACGTCTGAATCGCCGAGATTGCGGACGAGATTGCCAAGCCAGACCTCGTTGACCGGGATGCAGTGCCCGGAAAGGCAGACCAGAATCTCTCCACGACTGGCGCGGATGCCGTCGTTCAGGGACTTGCCGGGCAGGAATTTGTCGATTCGCACCAGCTTGACACCGAAAGGCGCGGCCTTCGCCACCGTCTGGTCGGTCGACAGGTTATCGACCAGGATAATTTCGTAATTGCGATAGGTCTGGCGTTGGATGGCGCGCAGGCAGCTACCGATCCAGCGCTCCTCGTTCTTTGTGCGTACGATGATGGAGACCAAAGGTCCATCGTTGCCTGAAGTCGCGGTTGGTGTTTTTGCCATCAGACGGGGAGGCGCTCGGGGTGGTGCGCGCGCAGATATTCGATCGCCTTGGTCGCCAGGAACAGGTCGAAGGCGGTATGGATGTCGATCGCCGTCTCGGGGAGGTCGTTGGGAATGATTTCAACGACGTCGCCGATTCGCCGTCCGCCGCGCCAGATATCGGCGCGGCTGGCGCAGGCGAGCCCGGTGTCCTCGCGATAGATTTTCCGGCGCACCTGCCGCGAGCTGTAGTCGCGCATCCAGGGCAGGACGCGAACCCAGGCGCCGCCGGGTTCGCGGTCCCAGTAATTCTTGTGCGTGGCGGTACCGGCGAAGGCGCTTTCGAGTTTCGGCTGTTCCTTCAGCAGGTTCACGGCGCGAGCAATCCAGGCCGGGCTGCGAAAGATGTCGGTCGGCGTCAGGAAGACGCAAATGTCGAATTGCCGTCCGGTATGGGACTCATAGGCGAGCAAGGCGTGGCGCAACGTGGCTTCCGTCGTCGTCAGGTCCCCGGCCAAATCGGCGGGCCGCAGGAACGGCACATCGGCGCCCTCGGCCCGGGCAACCGCCGCGATTTCTTCGTCGTCGGTCGTGACGAAGATGGCATCGCACACGCCGCTCGCCTTCGCCGCCGCGATGGGGTAGCCGACTAGCGGCCGCCCGGCCAGGGGCAGGACGTTTTTCCGGGGCAGGCCTTTTGACCCGCCGCGCGCCGGGATCACGCAAAGAACGCCGGTGCTCACGGTCGTTGCCCCGGACTGCTAGCGGCGTTGCTTATGCCCGAGGGGATGGGATCGGCGTTTGGCATGGACGCCTCGAACCAGTTCAGCATTTCGGCGATCGAGGGCGGATTGTCGCGGCTCAGTCGCTCCCGCTTGGCGAAGACGGCCACGTCTTGCCACGGCTCCTCGCCGAGCGCCCATTCGAGGCGCTGGGCGAAATCGTCGCGGGCGGGGTTGACGAACACGACGCCATATCCCTCCGCCAGCGAAGCCTCGCCGACTTGCTCATAATGTGACGGGCGATAGTCGCTGCAATCGATGAATCGGCCGAAGGGCGTGGTGAACAGGATGTTGGTGGGATTGTTGACCAAGGCACGGCGCGACAGGGCGACCATGACTTCGGGATGGGCGTAGCTGAGAACCACATTGGGGTTCCCGATCGCCTCCAACGCCGCCTTGAACCAAGGTTCGCGCAGGGCCAGGGGATGGGGCCGAAGCAGAATCGTCGCGCGCGGCCGCAGGGTCGTCAAACTACGCACGACGTTGTCGAAGGTGCGTTGCGCCGACTCCGGCGTGCGCAGATGGGTGGAGCTGTAACCCTTGGCAGAAAAGAAACTGTAGATCTCGTCCACGTTGCGGCCCGCGGCGGCGAGCGCTTGGCGTTCGGTCTCCACCGCCTCGGCGATAAGCGCCCGCCATGAAGGCAAGGCGCTGGGCAACCCGACTTTGGCGCGCCGCGGCCAGTCTGTGCGTCCAAATTTCGCGAGAGAGCGGAGATACATCTCCTGGCGGTCGTGGTAGTGCACAAGTCCGTCGCTCTCGCGCCCGCGAAGGCGATCAAGCCACGAGAGTCGGCGCGACCCCATGACCTCGAACTCGCTCAGCCGATGGGGATGGTGCCCCTCGTCAACCATGCGGATCCTGGCCAGGACGAAACCGCGCCCGCCAAGCATGCGGTTCAGCCAAAACAGCGCGCGGTAGGGGCGTTCGACATACTGCCGCCCGTGAAAGAGCATGGCCCCGGGTCGCCGGATAAGGCTTGCGGCGAGTTCCGCGAATTTGCGGATTCGACGCAGCGACCGTCGTAACCGACCGCCCGGCCCCTCGCCGCCGACCCAGGCGAGTGTGCCACAGCGGGCGAGGCCCGCCGCCAAAGTGGGGTTGCTGCGGACATCATCGTAGTTTTCCCGGCTGAAGGTAACGAACCGGATGTCGAGATCGGGAAGCTGCGCCTTCATCTCCATCGCCACGGGCAAGTAGCTGTCGCAATCGATCAACCGCGGCGACAGGAAAAATAGGACAAGGCGAGGGCGCACGTTTTGTCGTCGTCAGCGGCGCAGAAGTTTCTTCAAGCCGGCCCGAAGACCGGGGCGCCCGCGCACCCAAGCCACCAAACCCCGCTCCAGCGCCACGCGAGCGTTGCGCAGGGTGCCTGGAATGCCCGGATTGATGTTGGGATGGTCGCCGAAAATAATCGCGAACAGCCGCCGGATCGCCGTCGCCAAGCCGGTCCCGACATCGGCCAAACGATAGGGGGGCAACGCGGCAAGTGTGCTCGCTGGCGCCGGCACGACCGGCATTGTCGAGCGAACGGCGATCAACTCATGTATCCAAGGCTGGTCGAAAGACGGCCGCGATACCTGAATGTGCCAGCGGTCATCGAACGGGAAGTCCTTAATGCGGATGGGCTCGCCGACCGTCGATTTGGTATAGCGATTGACGCAATAGAACAGGCCGCCCGGCCGCAGGAACCGATGAATCCGGTCGAAATAGAACCCGATGGTCTCGCGGTTCATCTCCTGCATCGACCGGGTGTTCATCACCAGATCGGCCGACTCGTCGCGCAATTGATCGGCGGTCCAGCCCGGCAGGATGGCGAAATCGAACTCGCCTGAAAGCGCCTTGGCGCCGCCGGCCAGGAACTCGGAATAAAGAAGCAACCGAGCGCCAGGAAAGGCGGTCGAAAGATAGTGGGTCTGAACGGCGTTGACCTCCGGCAGGTCGAGGATGATGCACCGCGCACGCGGCCAACGCCGTTTGAGTTTGGCGACGAGGCCGCCATGGCCGCCGCCGATTTCGACGAAGGTCGGCGCCGCATCCGCCGGCAGCCCGAGATGGCGCACGATCTCCCAGGTGTCATGGACCAGACGCAAATCGTTGCGATCGAGCAGCAGACCGCGGTGTTCCAGAGCCACCGGGCGGCCGATGCGCGCCTCGTGATAATCGCGGACAAACTCAAAGCCGGTGATCCCGACCAACCCGTCGAACGCCGCGACCAACTTGCCGGCCGCCCGCGAATCGAGCGTATCGTCGGGCGTGTCCGGCGCGCCCCTTGAGGTGCCGAACCCGCGGGTCAGCCCATTGCGGCGGAAATCCGGCCACAGACTCTCGTCGCCAAGCCGCGCCTCGTAATCCGGCGGAAAAAGGTCCCAATGTCGGCTGCGATGGTGCCGGACATAACTTTCGCGGGCCAACCGGAAATTCGCGAGCATGCGGTCGTGGAGCGATGGTGCCCGGCGGACATCCGGCGGCGGGGATTCGAGTTCCAGGGTCATCCGGCCAAGGCCGCCACCTGGTTGGTCTCGGGAAGGGCGAGGCTCGTAATCAGCCCGGCATAAGCGTTTTCGACCGCGTCATCCTGAAGGCGGGCGGTCTGCGTCCGCGTATTCAGGGCAAAGTTTTTCATGTCGAAAGAGCAAGCAAGCGCGGCCGCCAGGAAGCGGGCCCCATCGCTGCGCGCCTTTTCGGGATCGACGCCGTGGATCGCCCGATCGACGAAACCCTTGATCTGCCTTTCGTCGGTGACCGTCATAACGTGAGGCAGCACGCTGTACATGTTGTGGCGGCCAAAGGTGACAACGGGCTTGCCCATCACGGCGGCTTCGAATCCCGCCGTGCCCGTGATCGTGACGGTGAAATCGGCCTGCCGCGCGCAATCGATGCCATTTTCGCGGAGATCGAGAAACACGACATTCTTGAGGTCGGCGACTTGTTCGTAGAAGTCGGTGGGCCGGCGGCCGAGCGACCACATGTTCTCCTTGATCGCGAGCAACACGCCGGCCGGCAAGTCGCGGGCGATCGAAAGGATCGCGGCGTGCTGATTGAAATGCTCCGGCGACATCAGCTGGAGGCTCGTTTCCGGTTCCTTGTGCAACGGGAAATAGGCGAACCGTCGGCCGGCCAGATCACCAAGCCGCACGGTGCGCGCTCCCGTCATGCGCCGAAAGGCGAGATGTTCACGCATGGGGAAGGCCACGAAGGCTCTGAAATCGTAGCTATCGGCCTTTTGGTAGCGCCGTAACTTCCAATAGCCATATCGAAGGGCCGCCATGGCGGTGCGGCGCAAGGTAAGGGCGAGCGAATCGCTGGCGAACCAAGTCTTCTTTGCGGTGGCAAGCGTGTAGGACTCGCCGAGATCCGATTCCGGCCACGACGTCATCGCGTGATAGGCCGGCTCGACGGCGGGGTTGAAGTAGTACTCGCTCGGTGTCCAGTACCAATAGTTCTTGTAGCGCGTGGTATCGAGACGGCGATAGAGAATGCCATGGGCGCGGGCCATGATCGCCGCATCCTTGTCGCCTTGGAGCAGCAGGGTCAGGCCCTTGCCCTCGATCTCGCGGCGCCAGAATTCAAGCAGCTCGCTATGTGCGTGCAGCATCTGAATGTAGCTGACCGCCTGATAGTGCCGCGATCGCGGGTAATGGAAGCTGCCCGGACTGAAGCCGCGGCCGAAATGGCGGTGGACGCAGGCGATCAGGTTAATCGTCGTGTCGGTCTGTTTTTCAAATTCTTGGGCGCGGGCAATGACGTCGGCGTCGTTCAGGCCGGTCGCGCGCATGGCTTCGGGGATGACATTGTTGTTGGATACGGAGTCCCAACGGCCATCGGCGTTCATCTTTTGAAAGGCTCGGAGTTCCTCCGGGCTGCGAACGTAAAGATGGATCTTGGACCCGTACCGCTGCTTTAGCCGTTCCGCCAATTTGAGCGCGAGATCGCGCCAAACCGCCCGCACCTCTATCCCGACGCTGGCGAAGCGCCGCGCCGCGGTCGCTTCGTCGAGGGCCGGCGGAAAACCTGTATCGGGGCTCACGGCCAGCACCTAAGGCCGCTTCGCCGGGCCGGTCGCCCGCTGGTCGCAACGCATCATGTCGTCGCGTTCGGCGAACCACTCGGCCGAATATTCGCAATCCCGGTATTCATCGAAATAGGGTCCGCCGATCGTGTAGTGGACCAACGCCGCATCGGGTCGGGGCGCGGATACTCCGACCAGGTGGTTCCATTTCGACGGCAGCTCGCCGATCAAGGAGTCGTCCCCGAGCCATTTGAACTGGTGGAGTTCAAGGCCGCTCGCGGCGTTGACATAAGACGGTGTCAACGCCCGACACCGGTCGCAATTGAACAGCATGACACTCGACCAGTTCTTCTTGCCGTATTTGGACTGCGGCTCATCGAGAAATTTCTTGGTCTCGGACGGAACATGATCGTGTTTGACGACCATGACCGCGAAACGTTCGTCGCGGAGGTTCCACAACGCGCCGATGTCCTCGCGCATGATCATGTCGCAATCCATGAAGATCGCCCAACCGCGGTAGTCCGCAAGATGCGGCGTGAGGAATCTGGAAAACGAAAAATCCGACGATTGCAGTTTCTCACGCGGCCGCGTGAGGGTGCCGGCGAGCTGAGTCAACATCAGCGGCACCACACAAACCGGCTGGGTCGCCCGTTTGTGGATGCTGTGGACGAGCACGCTGAACGCCGCCGCCTCGCGCGGATCGTAACCGATGAAAACTCTGATCATTTTGGGAAAGAAACCTTACGATCGCGGCAAAGCTACCGCAGTCCGGGTGAAAGCCTTCACCCAGTGGAACTTGACTCCAACCGCGCCCTAAGCCGCGGAAAACTGGGCTCGCCGAGGGCGAGCGCCAGGAACAATTACGCCTAGGCGCAGGCGGCCACCGCGTCGAGCGGAAGCCTCACGCGCACGGGGCGGCCGAGAAGTTGAAGCAGGACAACAACACGCTGGGAATCGGACCCGTCGTCAAACAACCCGACTTGATCGCTCAATGCTCCGGCGACCACGCGTATCCGATCGCCCTTCGCGAAAGTTGTCCCCCGCCCGAGGACCACGAAGCCGCAATCATCCTCGCGCTCGCGGATCGCCTCGATCACCTCCGGCGGCACGGGAATCGGTCCGTCTCCGCCCGATACCAGCCGGTGAACGCCGACCGTGGAATCGATGGAACGCCAACGCTGGCGCTCCATGTCGATGCCCACGAACAGATAGCCCGGAAACAACGGTGCCGCGACGATTTCCGCGCGGCCCGCATGCCGGCGCTGTTTTTTGTGGCGCGGCAGGTAGACGTCGAATTCCTGGCGGCGCAAATGCATTTCGGCCTGGGATTCGGCGCGCGGCTGGGTGTGGGCGACGTACCATCGCCGCATGTCAGCGGTTCCGTCCATGCGCGAGCCGCAGCAGATTGGGCGTCAGGATCCGTTCTGGATCGAAGGTTGCCGCGGCTTCGTCGAAGGCGGCCTGCGGCGCCCGCGTTTCGGTGAGGATGACGGCATCGACCGCGCCAAGCTGGCCTGGCAGCCTTGACACCTTCAGCCCGGCGAAAGTGTCGGCTTTACTTCTCGAATCCTGGATGCCGACCAGAACGACGCCATGTTCGCGCGCGCATAAGGTGGCGATTTCGGCCAACTCGCTGGATCCCCAAAGGGCGATGCGGCGCCAGTTTCGTTGTTCGCACAACACGAACAATTCCGAGAGCTGGCTGCGGGCCTTGCGAAAAAAATTGAACGACGAGGACAGGTATTCCGCGGTCAGCCGGCTTTTTTCGGCGAATCCCTTGGGCGTCAGATAATACGCATAACGCTTCCGGGGAATTTGCCTGACCTTGATCAGCCCCTTGCTGACGCAGCGGCGCAGATAGGCGTTCGTCAGACCCAGCGCGATACCGAGATCGCGGGACGCCGATCGCTGCGTGAGATCGCTGTTTTTTTCGACCGCATTGAGCAGACCGAGTGTGATTTCGGTGTCGCCCGCGCCCGTCGATGCCTGTGATTTCGCCAAGGGTATCCTTGTTCAGATCGTGAACGATACCCCGTTCATGGCATGAACGTCAAGGCGCCGCGACGCCTTTCCTGGCGCGATTTCCGGGATCTCCCGCGGTCAAGCCTTCGTCGGAAGGCGTTTGATGGCCCATTTCACCGCCGCGCCGTCGGTTCCGATCGTTCCGTCGACGACGATCTGTTCGCAACGCCGGGGTTTGCCGGCCTTGCCCAAATAGACGCTTTCCGCGAGCCCGATCCGCCCGCCCGCGACCTGAAGGCGCCAGCCCGGCCCGCGCGGCGGCCGCAACAGCACCATGGCGCCATTTTGCGCGAGCGACACCTGCACCTCGGGATGGATGTGGAAGCGGAGGGCAAAAGGCCGCCCCGCGGTACCCGTCAGACGGTCCTCGCCGCGCAAATCGTCGCCGGCTGCGGAAAGATAAAGCCGGCGATGGTGGATGACGCCAAACGTGCGGTACCCGTCGTGGCTGGCCTCGATCCAGATATTTTCATCGGCCTCGGCGCGTTGGCATTCCACGGTCACCGGCCGATGGCCGAGACCGCCATCGGCGAGCAATTCCGACGAATTGGTGTCGGCAACCACGACGGTGCTGTGGGCGGCGGTGGCGCGTTGGGCGGTCCGCCACGCGGACGAATCCGCGCGTGCCCCGCAATTGACGATCAGGCGTTCGCGGCCGGCACTCATCTCGAAGCTGAGCGTGCCGGCATGGGCTCTCCGATCAAGCCCCGGTGGCGGCGGCGCGCCGGCATCGAAGATAACCAGCGTGCGCTCCGCGCTCAGGCGCTGGAAGCCCAGATGCGACGCCGCGGCGGGTGGTTTGCCCTTGGCTTCGCTGGCCGCAAGAACAGCGTCGATCTCCGTGCCGTCCGCCTCGCCGCTGTCGTTGAACAGGGCAAGGCCGCCATCGCCATGACGAAAGAAGCGGAGCATCGGAGCAACGCGGTCGATGGCGTGATGAAGGGCCTCGGGCGCGCCGATGCCGCATTCGCTCAAGAGGACGCGCAGCTCGACAAGAACACGCAGCGCTTCGAGTTGGGCGGCCGGCGAACGTTCGACATGTCCGCCGTCAACCAAGATTTGGCGTCCAAGCTCACGCTCGAGCAGGGTCAGACCACGGGTGAGGAGGGCGTCCCGCCCGGGCAGGCAGGCCCCGGCAAAGACCAATCCCTTGATCGCGAGGAGGCGGGGGACTCCGTCGGGCCCGGTGCCGGCGCTGCGCGCGAGACGGAGGAGTTGCCGGGCGAAACTGCGGCGGAGACGAAGGTCGAGATCGGCGTCGGGGTTGAGAAAATCGTAAGCGCGCAGCCATGACGTCAAGCGCGCGCCCAGAATGTCGGCGCGCCAGGAAACCGTACTAGGATCGCCATGGAGGTCGATCCAGGACGAAATCTCGCCGAGAGCCAGGCCGCGCGCATCCGCGTCCCCGGACGCGCGCAAATCGTTCAGCCACTCAAAGGAATGGAAGCGGGCGCCAGCCGAATTGTCGGCTTCGGCTCGGGCTTTTTCTTCGAGGAAAATTCGGGCGTCACGGTTCGGGTCGCCGGCCCAAGGGCTGGAGGCAATGCGATGCGGCCGTGGAACCGCGCCGGTGGCCCAGTCACGCCACAGCCGCGACAGCCGCGCGATCAACGTGGGCGGGCGAGAACGGGGCGCCTTCCCGGCGGTGCCTTCCATTCCGACCGGCGTTCAGCCGTTCCTGAGGCGCCGAATGTTTTCGGCGTAGGCATTCGGGCCGCCGGCGAATGTCGCGGTGCCGGCAACCAGAACATCGGCGCCGGCGGCGGCGGCGCTGCGCGCGGTCTCGAGATTGATTCCGCCATCGACTTCTAGATCGACATTCCGGCCCAGGGCATCGATGCGCCGGCGCAAAACTCGAATTTTGTCGAGTTGGCTGGCGATGAAGGCCTGACCGCCGAAGCCCGGATTGACCGACATGACCAGGACAAGGTCGATGTCGCCAAGGATGAAATCGATCGCCTCCACCGGGGTCGCCGGGTTCAGCGATACGCCCGCCTTCTTTCCCAGGGATTTGATGAGTTGCACCGTGCGATGCAGATGTGGACCGGATTCCGGATGAACCGTGATGATGTCGGCGCCGGCCTCCGCGAAATCGCGGATAAACGGGTCGACCGGGGCGATCATGAGATGGACGTCGAAAACCAGCTTCGTGTGGGGTCGCAGCGCCTTCACGACTCCCGGGCCGATCGTGATGTTGGGCACGAAGTGGCCGTCCATGACGTCGACATGGATGTAGTCCGCGCCCGCCGAGGTTACCGCGCGTACCTCTTCACCAAGCCGGGCGAAATCAGCCGACAAGATCGACGGTGCGATGCGCACGGATTGCTGCATGAAATGACCTTAAAGGTTTCCCCGTGTCGTATCAGGTGGAGGTGTTGGCGACAAGGGACAAGGCCAATGGCGGCGAGCCCTTAGGTCAGGCGGCGCGTTGCATATAGTTCTTGATGAGGTGTTCGGCGATCTGGACCGCGTTCAGCGCGGCGCCCTTGCGCAGGTTATCGCCGACCACCCACAAGGCGAGGCCGTGCGGTACCGTATGATCTTCCCGAATGCGGCTGACAAAAACATTGTCCTCGCCGGCCACCTCGATCGGCGTCACATAACCTTCGTCGGCGCGTTGGTCGACCACCGAAATGCCGGGCGCCTTCTTGAGAGCGGCGCGCGCTTCCGCGGCCGAAATCGGCCGCGCGAATTCGACGTTGATCGATTCGGCGTGGCCGATGAACACGGGCACACGAACACAGGTGGCGATGACCTCGATATCGGGATCGAGAATCTTCCGCGTTTCCACCCGCATCTTCCATTCTTCCTTGGTGGCGCCGTCTTCCATGAATACGTCGATGTGCGGGATGACGTTGAAGGCGATCTGCTTGGTGAATTTGTGGCGCTCGATTCTGTCGTTGACGAATATCGCGCGGGTTTGGCTGAACAGCTCGTCCATCGCGTCTTTTCCCGCGCCCGAGGTCGATTGATAGGTGGACACGACCACCCGTTTGATTCGGGCGAGATCGTGCAGGGGTTTGAGAGCGACCACCATCTGGATGGTGGAACAATTGGGGTTGGCAATAATATTGCGCCGGCCGTAATTGGCGATCGCCTGGGGGTTGACCTCGGGCACGACCAGCGGCACGTCGGGATCCATGCGGAATTGCGACGTATTATCGATGACGACGCAACCCGCCTTGGCGGCCTTCGGCGCGAAGACGGCGGACACTTTCGATCCCGGCGAGGACAGCGCGATATCGATTCCCTTGAAATCGAATTTCGCGAGGTCGCGGACCTTTAATACATTGTCCTCGCCGAACGAGATCTCCGAACCGACCGATCGCTCGGACGCAAGCGCCACGACGTCATCGACGGGAAACTTGCGTTCGGCGAGCGTCGTCAGCATTTCGCGGCCGACATTGCCGGTGGCTCCAACCACTGCAACCCGGTAACCCATGGTCCTCGTTCTCCGTTTGGCTTGACAAGCGAGACCGCGTTGCTTACCCCTCATCGGGGGGCGATTGCAAGTGCGCTTGCCGGTTCCTTGCGTCAATGGCGGGGTGGGCGGCAGGCGCGCGGTCTGACAGCCAGGCCGCACGCTTTCCCAGGGGTTCAGCACCATGCCCAATCCTCCATCCGGCCACTTCCACCGCAGGTTGCGAGGCGCCGTCGCCACCCGGCTCAACGATGCCTTTGGCCTTGGCATCGGCGATATCCCCGCCAAGCCAGCCAAACGCGGCGCGGATCTGTTGTTTCTGCGGCGATGGCTCGCCAATCCCCTGAAGGTCGGGTCGGTGCTGCCGAGTTCCCCGGCGCTGGCGCGCTTGATCGCCAGAAACGTTAGGGTCGGTGAAGATCAGGCCGTGATCGAGCTCGGCGCCGGGACCGGTGCCGTGACCCGAGCGCTGAGAGCCTCGGGGATCCCGAACGACCGTCTGTTCGTCGTGGAAATCGACGGCAGAATGGCCGCGTATCTGCGGAAGCAATTCACCGGTCTCCAAGTCATCCATGGCGACGCCACCAACCTCTCGCAATTGTTGCCAGCGGCGTGGCATGGCCGGATCGGCACGGTCATCTGCGGAATTCCGATGGTGAACCTGCCGCTTTCCGTTCAAAAGCGGATCGTCGATGAATGCTTTTCGGTCTTGGCGCCCGGCGGCCGCTTCCTGCAATTCACGTATTTGCCGGTATCCCCTCTGCCCAAGGCCCGGCTCGGCCTCACGGGCAAACGGTTGGGCACGACGATCCTCAACCTGCCGCCCGCCTCGGTTTGGGACTATCAAAAGATCGAACCGGAAGCCGCTTAGGTCGGTTCGGCGGAAAGCCGGTCAAGTTCCCTTAATACGGCGTCACCCATCCCGGTCGTTGAAACCGGTGTCTTGCCCGGTTGCATGATGTCGGCCGTGCGTATGCCCGCGTTCAGCGCGGCCTCGACGGCACGCTCGACCAGCCTCGCGTCTTCCTCGAGATCGAACGAATAACGCAGCATCATCGCGAAGCTCAACACCGTGGCCAGCGGATTGGCGATGTCCTTGCCCGCGATGTCGGGGGCGCTGCCATGGACGGGTTCGTACAGCGCCCGGCGCCGTCCCGAGCCGTCGGCTTGGCCCAGCGAGGCCGAAGGCAACATGCCGAGCGAGCCGGTCAACATTGCCGCGCAATCGGAGAGCAAGTCGCCGAACAGATTATCGGTGAGAATGACGTCGAATTGCTTCGGCGCCCGCACGAGCTGCATGGCGCAGTTGTCGGCGTACATATGCGACAATTCGATGCGCGGATAGGAGGAGTCGTGCAGCTTTTGCACCTCCTCGCGCCAAAGCTGGCCGCTTTCCATGACATTGGCTTTTTCCACGGAGCAGAGTTTCCCGCGGCGTTTGCCGGCAAGCTCGAAGGCCACGCGGGCCACGCGGTCGATTTCCGCGGTCGTGTAGACCTGGGTATTCACGCCGCGGCGGCTGCCGTCTGGCAATGTCTCGATGCCGCGGGGCAGGCCGAAATAGACGCCACCGGTCAACTCGCGGACGATCAAGAGATCGAGGCCGCGTACGATTTCAGGTTTAAGCGTCGAGGCGTCGAGCAAGGCGTCGAATAGGAAGGCCGGCCGCAGATTCGCGAATAGGTCCAAATCCTTGCGCAGGCGCAGCAGGCCGCGCTCCGGCTTCTTGGCGAATGGCACCGAATCCCATTTCGGGCCGCCGACGGCGCCAAACAACACGGCGTCGGCCCGCATCGCCCGGTCGAGCGTGGCATCGGTGAGCGGCGTGCCATGAACGTCGTAAGCGGCGCCGCCGACCAAACCTTCCTCGATGTCGAAATCGACCGCGCGGTTGCGACTTAGCCAGTCGATGACGCGGCGAACCTGCCGCATGGATTCCGGACCGATGCCGTCGCCGGCAAGGATCAGGAGCCTGCGTTTGCCTGGCATCGGGTTCACTTGAACAGCCAAGGCTGAGTTTGCCGCGCCGCCTGTTCGTAGGTCGCGATCGCGGGCGCCTTCTCCAGGGTCAATCCGATATCGTCCAGGCCGTTGAGCAGGCAGTGCTTCCGGAAAGGGTCGATCTCGAAGGTCAACGTCCTGCCGTCGGGATCGGTGATTTCCTGTTTCGCCAAATCAATGGTGAAAACGGCGTTGGCGCCGCGCTCGGCGCACTCCGTCAGGCGGGCGATTTCCGATTTGGGCAAGACCACCGGGAGAATGCCGTTCTTGAAACAGTTGTTATAGAAAATATCGGCGAAGCTTTCGGCGATGACACAACGGATGCCGAAATCGAGCAGGGCCCAGGGCGCGTGCTCCCGGCTCGATCCACAACCGAAATTCTCGCCCGCGATCAGGATGCCGGCCTTGCGGTAGCGGGGTTGGTTGAGGACAAAATCCGGCCTCTCGCTGCCGTCGGCGTGGTAACGCAGGGGATAGAGCAAAGCCGTGCCGAGCCCGCTCCGCTTGATGGTTTTCAGGAATCGAGCGGGAATGATCCTGTCGGTATCGACATTGTCGATCTGCAGCGGGGCCGCCACCCCGGAAAACGTGTCAAACTTTTGCATGTCTGTCCGCTTGTTGTCGTCGTGTCAGCGGGCGCTACACCAGCTCGCGCACATCGGCGAGGCGGCCGGCCAGCGCGGCCGCGGCGGCCATTTCGGGGCTCATCAGATGGGTGCGTCCGCCCGGTCCCTGCCGTCCCTCGAAGTTGCGATTGGAGGTCGAGGCGCAGCGCTCGCCGGGCTTCAACTTGTCGGCGTTCATGGCCAGGCACATCGAACAGCCAGGTTCGCGCCATTCAAATCCGGCATCGATGAAGATGCGATCGAGCCCCTCCGCTTCCGCCTGGTTCTTGACCAGGCCGGATCCGGGAACCACCAATGCCCGCACCGAATCGGCCACATGGCGGTTCTTCACGACCGCGGCGGCGGCGCGCAGATCCTCGATGCGCGCATTCGTGCACGAACCGATGAACACGGTGTCGATGTGGATGTCGCGAAGGTTCATGCCCGGCGCCAGCCCCATGTAACTCAGCGCGCGCTCCATGGCTTCCCGGCGGCGCGGATCGGCCTGGTCGGCCGGATCGGGCACCGTTCCATCGATGGCGGCCACGTCTTGGGGGCTGGTGCCCCAAGTGACCTGGGGCGCGATTGCGCCGGCATCCAGGGTGACCTCACTCTCGTAAATCGCCCCGGGATCGGAAGGCAGCGTCTTCCAATAAGCGAGCGCCATTTCCCAGGCCCCGGCCTTCGGCGCCATCGGACGTCCGAGAAGATAGGCGAAGGTCTTTTCATCCGGCGCGATCAAACCCGCCCGCGCTCCGGCCTCGATCGACATGTTGCACATGGTCATGCGGCCTTCCATCGACAGCTCGGCAACCGCTTGGCCTGCAAATTCGATGACATGTCCGGTGCCGCCGGCCGTTCCGATCTGGCCGATGATCCCCAAGATCAAATCCTTGGCCGCGACGCCTTTTCCCCGCCGCCCCGATACGGTGACGCGCATGTTCGAGGCCGGACGCTGGATCAGGGTTTGCGTGGCCAGCACATGTTCGACCTCGGACGTGCCGATGCCAAAGGCCAGCGCGCCGAAGGCGCCATGGGTGGAGGTATGGCTGTCGCCGCAGACGATGGTCATGCCCGGTTGGGTCAAACCCTGCTCCGGGCCCACGATATGAACGATGCCCTGCCTGATATCCCCCATGTCGAAATAGCGGATGCCGAAAGCGGCGCAGTTCTGCCCCAGCGTTTCGACCTGAAGAAGCGATTCCGGGTCGGTAATGCCGAACCGGCGGTCGGTCGTCGGGACGTTATGATCGGCGACGGCGAGTGTCAGATCCGGACGGCGCACCGGCCGCCCGGCGCTACGCAATCCCTCGAAAGCCTGCGGCGAGGTGACCTCGTGAATGAGGTGGAGGTCGACGTAGATGAGGCACGTACCGTCCTTCTGCCGATCAACGACATGGTGGTTCCAAATCTTGTCGAACAGGGTGAGCGGCTTCGACATGTCGCTCCTGCGTCACCGAGCCGGTTCGTGGATCATTTATCCGCCTTGGCCGCCTCTGCAGCGACCGGGGCGACGTCGGCAATCAGCTCGGCTTCCGGCATATCCGCGGCCGTCGCCGCACGTTCGGCGATACGCGCTTTCTTGCCGGTCAGGCCGCGCAGGTAATACAGCTTGGCCCGGCGCACATCGCCGAGGCGGACGACCTCGATGTCTGCGATCCGGGGAGAATAAAGCGGGAAAACGCGCTCAACACCCTCGCCGAACGAGATTTTGCGCACGGTGAAGGACGAATTGAGTCCGGCGTTGCGGCGCGCGATGCACACGCCCTCGAATGCCTGAAGGCGCTCGCGCGTGCCTTCGACCACCTTGACGCTGATCCTCAATGTGTCCCCCGGTCGGAAGCTCGGCACTTTGCGTTGCGCCGTCAGCTTGGTGATCTGTTCTTTTTCGATTTGTTCGATGACGTTCATGGTTAGTCCTTTCTGCGAATGCACTACGCGCGGGCAGCCACATAGCGGGCCCACAAATCGGGCCGCCGCTCGCGCGTTATTTGTTCGGCCTGACTAAGGCGCCAGGCCCGGATTTTTTCATGGTGACCCGAGACCAACACATCGGGCACGGGTCTTTCCTGCCAAATCTGGGGCCTCGTGTAGTGCGGATATTCCAAGAGGCCGCGCTCGAAGCTTTCCTCCGCCAGCGATTGCTCCTGCCCCATGACACCTGGCAACAGCCGCACGCAGGCGTCGATCAGCGCGATCGCCGCCGGTTCGCCGCCGGACAGCACGAAATCGCCGAGGCTCACCTCTTCCAATCCGCGCGCGGCGATGACCCGTTCGTCGATGCCCTCGAAACGGCCGCACACCATGACAACGCCGGGGGCTTCGGCAAGCTCACGGATGCGGCGCTGCGCCAGCAGGTTGCCGCGCGGCGACAGGCAGATCGTTGGCCGCGCCGGGCCGTTTTGGGCCGCCCAGGCGAGCGCGGCGTCGATGACGTCGGGACGCATCACCATGCCCGGGCCGCCGCCAAATGGGTAATCGTCGACCGTGCGATGGCGGTCGGTGGCGAAGCCGCGAATGTCCACGGCCTCCAACGCCCAACGACCATCGGCCAATGCGCGGCCGGCCAAGGAATGGCCGAGCGGCCCGGGAAACATCTCCGGGAACAACGTCAGCACCGTGGCCGACCAGGGAAGTCTTGCCGTCTCGGTCATTCCATCAATCCCGACCGGCGGATCGACCGCTCGCAGGGATGGGCGGACGAAGCCCGCCTTGTTCGATACCCGGGTCATCGTCGGTTTCCGCCGGAGGATCGACAACGATGCGTCCTCCGCCCAGATCGACGACCGGAACCGTCCGGCGACCGAAGGGAATCATCATTTCGGATGTTTCGCCGGCGATTTCGAGATAGGGCCCGCCGCCATGGTCGTGGACAGCCTTGACCGTTCCCAAGACGCGGCCGTCGTCGGACTCCGCGCGCAATCCGATCAGATCGGCCTGGTAGTATTCCTCCTCCGCCAGTTTCGGCAGGGCGTCGCGCGAGGTAAACAGGCGGGTGCCCGCCAAAGCCGCGGCGGCGTCGCGGTCCTCGACGCCCCGAATCGCCGCGACCAGCCCACCCCTTGCCGCGGCCAGCTTCTTCAGCGCGAAGCGCCGCGAGCCCGACTCATCGAAAAGGGGTTGATAGGCGGCGATCGCGGCCGGGTCGGACGTGAAGCTTTGGACACGCACGGCGCCGCGCACGCCGTGCGGCCCCACGATCACGCCGACGCAAATGGGCTGCGTCGGTGTTCCGTCCTGCTTCACTGCGACCATCGTCCGATCCGGCGTTTAGGCGGCGGGTGCGCCGCTGGCCGGCGCCGCGGCGGCCGCGGCCTCGGTGCGCTCGCGCGTCTTCTTGCGGGGCGCGCTCTTTTTCGGGCTCTCGCCATAGGTCGGCATCGGCACCAGGCCGGCCTTCCCGAGGAAACGGCCGACACGGTCGCTCGGCTTGGCGCCGACCGACAGCCAATATTTGATGCGGTCGGCGTCCAGCGTCACGCGATCGGGATGGTTGTCGGCGACCATCGGATTATAGGTGCCGAGCTTTTCGATGAAGCGTCCGTCCCTTGGGCAACGGCTATCGGCGACGACGATACGGTAGAACGGCCGTTTCTTGGCTCCGGCCCGGCTCATGCGAATTTTCAAAGCCATGTCGGTCTCGACCTCATTTCTAGTTGGAGTGACATCATTCCGGCTGGTGGCAGACGGCCTCGATGTGATGGCCGTCGGGATCGACAACAAAAGCGCCGTAGTAGTTTGCGTGGTAGAGCGGCCGCGGGCCGGGCTTGCCGTTGTCCTTGGCGCCCGCCGCGATCGCGGCCTTGTAGAAACGATCCACGGATTTGCGGTCGGCGGCCACAAAGGCGACGTGGAAGCCGGGCATCGCTTTGGCTTTTGCGCGCCCGGTCGCCGGCCCGAGCCAGAAACTCGGCTTGCCCTCGCGGCCGTAACCGACGGCGTGGGGGAAGGTGAGCTCGCGTTTGTAGCCCAGCGTCTTCAGCACCTTGTCATAGAAGCCGCGGCTGCGGGTCAAGTTCGCGACCCCGACGGAGAGATGATCGATCATGGTGCGGTCTCCGGCCTAATGACGCCGCATGAGGGCGGCCATGCCCTGGCGCGCCAATCCCTTTTGGCCCATGCGGCCGACCTGCTTCACGATCCGGCTCATCTCCATGTACTGCTTGATCAGCCGATTGACGTCTTCGACGGACGTGCCCGAGCCGCCGGCAATGCGACGTTTACGCGAGGCGTTGAGCAATTTGACGTTGCGGCGTTCAATCCGAGTCATCGATCCGATGATCGCCTCCTGACGCCGCAGGACACGTTCATCGACTTTGGCACCGGCGAGCTTCTGTTTGATCTGACCGATGCTCGGCAACATACCCATGACCCCCGACAACCCGCCCATGCGGCGAATCTGGCGCAGTTGCGACGCCATATCGTCGAGGTCGAATTCGCCTTTTTGCAATTTGCGGGCGATTTTCTCGGCTTCGTCGCGTTCGACGGTTTCGGCGGCGCGTTCGACCAAGCCAACGATGTCGCCCATGCCGAGGATTCGGGACGCGATGCGGTCGGGTTGGAAAATCTCGAGTGCGTCGGGCTTTTCGCCGGTGCCGATCAATTTGATCGGCCGGCCGGTCACCGCCCGCATGGACAGGGCCGCGCCGCCGCGCGCATCGCCATCAACGCGGGTCATGACGATGCCGGTAACCCCGAGCTGTTCATTGAAGGCCCGCGCCAAATTGACCGCGTCCTGCCCGGTCATGGCGTCGACAACCAAAAGTGTCTCGGTGGGCGCAGCAATCGCGCCGATGGCACGCGCCTCCGCCATCAACTCATCGTCGATATGCAGACGGCCGGCGGTATCGAGCAAAAGTACGTCGCAGCCTTCGCGCCGGGCGGTTTCCAGGGCGCGGCGGGCGATCGCCTCGGGCTGCTCGCCGACGACGATCGGCAATGTCGCCACGTCCACCTGGGTTCCCAGAACGGCGAGCTGCTCCTGCGCGGCCGGACGCCGCGTGTCGAGCGACGCCATCAAAACCTTCTTGCGTTCGCGGGTCTTGAGGCGCAGCGCGATCTTGGCCGTCGTCGTCGTTTTGCCCGATCCTTGAAGTCCGACCATGAGGACGACCACGGGAGCGGCGGCGCGCAGATTGATGCCGGCTTCATCGACCGGTTGACCGCCGCCAAGCAGCTCGACGAGCTGATCGTGGACGATCTTCACCACCATCTGGCCGGGCGTAACGCTCCGGATCACGTCCTGGCCGACAGCGGCAAGGCGCACGCGTCCGGTGAAATCCTTGACCACGGACAGGGCGACATCGGCCTCGAGCAGGGCAACGCGCACTTCGCGCAGCGCGGCGTCGACGTCGGCCTCCGACAACGCCCCGCGCTTGCGTAGGCGATCGAAGACTTCGCCGAGTTTTCCCGTCAAGGATTCGAACATCGTCGCGACGCTGCCTTGCCAAAAACGAAAACACGCCGGTGCGCGAAACTCGCGGACCGGCGGACCCTCAAGGGGTTCGGATCGCCACAAACTGCGTGGACGGGCGAAATCTAGAAGTCGCGCCCCGCTTCGTCAAGCACGACCCACCCCGCCCGGCCGGGCGGGGCGCGGTGGCGCCGGTGTTCGACTCATTCAGACGGGGTGTATGGCCAACCCCATTTGGCGAAGATCGACGACCCTTGCCGGCTCGCCAGGAAGGCGACGAAGGAATGTGCCAAGGTCTTGGATTCACCCAGATCGGTGAACATGACACTTGCCGCGCGGTGCAGCGATTCCGGCAGGCCGCCCGAGATGTCGGCGACTTCGCTCTCCTCGACCTTGCCGGCGCCCCAATTCAACCAGACGTCGATGTGGGTGTTCGCCGCCCACAGCTGTTCGGCTTCTTTGCGATCCCGGGCGACGGCGACAACATTGTCGAGCACGGCGCGGAGCAGAACCGCATCCGCCGCATCGGTCGGCGTGGATGCCTGCAACCAATCATGGGCTCCCGATACAACCATGATGTTCGTGCCGGGCCGCGCCAGATCGCGCACCGTGGCAATGTTTTCGGGGTTGCCCGGCTTGACGACAACGGAGGGCGGCCGCGCGAAGAGCGGTATCGCCGGCCGCGGCGCCAAGTTGGCGGTCAGCGCGGCCGCGATATCGGTCAACGCCGTCTCCCCGTCGTCGAAAAGAAGATCGGCATCCGCGGCGGCCTGGAAGGCCCCATGGGCGGATGCGATTGCGATCTCGATCCGCCCATCCTCCTTCTTGGCGAAGGCTCCGGCGGCTTCGACGAAGGCGGGAGCGGCGCCCGCCGCGCCATAGAGCTTCACGACCAAGGGCGCACCGGCGACTCCCAGCCCCGAGAGGCACGTGGCACCCACGAGCCCGACGAGTCCGAGCGCGGCAGCGGCGATAGGTACGTACATGGGGCTCACCTTCATTGTATGTCGGCATTGGTATGTCGGCCCGCCAGGGGTGGCGAAGCGACTGTGTCTCTTATATGTACGTGGCCCACGCCGATTTCCTCTGGTGGTCACGGGGAAGTGAGCCAATGTGATCGGCATTTGGCGGCCTCGCGGTGAAGGGCGAATCCTATGGACTTGCGGACTTAGGCCGCCCTATAAGCCGAAATGACGAGCGGACGGGCTTTTCTCAAGATGCATGGGCTCGGCAACGACTTTGTCGTCGTTGACGCTCGCGGCGAGCCATTTGCTCCGGATGACCGCGTGGCGCGACACATCGCCGACCGCCATACCGGGATCGGCTGCGATCAGCTTATCGTCATCGAAAAGCCACGAAACGGGCGGGCCGACGCCTTCATGCGGATTCACAACGCCGATGGCGGCGAGGTTGCCGCTTGCGGCAACGCCACACGCTGCGTCGCCCAACTCCTGATGACCGAATCCGGTCTCGACCACGTCTCCATCGAGACCGCGGCCGGACGACTCGAGGCCGCGCGCGCCGATCGCGGACGCATCGCCGTGGATATGGGGCCGGCGCGAACCGAGTGGCGCGACATTCCGCTGGCCCGCGCGATGGACACGGAAAGGCTGCCGATCGAGCTGGGTCCCCTGAAGGAGCCGGTCGCCGTGAGCATGGGGAACCCGCATATGGTTTTCTTCGTGGACGACGCCGACGCGGTGGACCTCGCGACCCTGGGACCGGTTCTGGAGCACAACGCCCTGTTTCCCGAACGGGCCAATGTCGGCGTGGCCACGGTCTTGGCCCCCGACCGGGTGCGTCTGCGCGTGTGGGAACGCGGCGCCGGCCTCACCCGGGCCTGCGGCAGCGGCGCCTGCGCCGCGATTGTCGCGGCCCATCGGCGCGGTCTTTCGGGACGCCGCGCCGCGGTCGCCCTGGATGGCGGTGAGTTGTCGATCGAGTGGCTGCCCAACGGACACGTCACGATGACCGGACCCGCCGCAATCGCCTTCACCGGAATCATGGACGGGGCGTTGCTGTCATGAGCGGTCCCGAGATCGTCACCTTCGGCTGCCGGCTCAACGCTTATGAATCCGAGGCCATACGCGCGGCCACCGCCGGGCACGACGATCTTGTCATCGTCAACACTTGCGCCGTCACGGCGGAAGCCGAGCGGCAAGCGCGGCAGGCGATTCGCCGGTTGCGGCGCGAACGACCGAACGCCCGCATCGTCGTCACCGGCTGTGCCGCCCAGATCAATCCGGGCGCCTTCGCCGCGATGCCGGAGGTCGACCGCGTCCTGGGCAACAGCGAGAAATTCTTATCCGAACGCTACGCGGACACCGAGGCTCGGGTGATCGTCGGCGACATCATGGCGGTTCGCGAGACCGCCGGGCATCTCGCCGCCGGTTTTCGCGAACGGGTCCGCGCCTTCGTTCAGGTGCAGAACGGCTGCGATCACCGATGCACCTTTTGCATCATTCCCTACGGACGTGGACCCAGCCGCAGCGTGCCGCCGGCGCACATCATCGAAGAACTCAAGGCGTTGGTCGATGCCGGTTATCGCGAGGTCGTTCTCACCGGCGTCGATTTGACCTCCTATGGCGGCGATCTGCCGGAGCGCCCGCATCTTGGCGGCATGATCCGCGGTTTGCTCGATGCGGTTCCCGGGCTTGCCCGGCTTCGGCTGTCCTCGGTCGATCCGGCCGAAGTGGATGACGATCTGTTTCGCCTGTTCGCCGAAGAAGGCCGGCTGATGCCCCATCTCCATCTCAGCCTCCAATCCGGCGACGATCTCATCCTCAAGCGCATGAAGCGCCGGCACAGCCGCGCCGACGTCGTACGTTTGTGCGGGCGCCTGCGCGCGGTACGTCCCGATATCGCCTTCGGCGCCGATCTCATCGCCGGCTTTCCGACGGAAACCGAGGCGATGGCGGCGGGCACGCGATCGTTGCTCGACGAATGCGGCATCGCCTTTCTGCATGTCTTTCCCTATTCGCCGCGAGTCGGAACTCCGGCCGCGCGGATGCCGCAGATTCCAGTCGCGCTCCGGCGCGAACGCGCCGCCCAATTGCGGGAGCAGGGCGCCGAGTTGAGACGGCGATTTCTTGCCGGCCTCGTTGGCGCGACCGCCGATGTTCTGGTCGAGGATGGGACGTTCGGGCGCAGCGAACATTTCGCGCCCGTCCGCGTCGATCGCGAGACGCCGGTCGGTGCCTTGGTCAGGGCTCGCCTGGAGGCCATCGACGGCGAAGAGCTACGCGCCCGCATCCTGGCGTGATCGCGGCATGACCGAAACGACAGCCCAGGGCCGCGGCTGGTTGGCTCGGCTCAAATCCGGGTTGAGCCGCTCGTCCTCGCGTTTGGTCGAAGGCATCGCCGCCGCGCTCACCAGCGGCAAACTCGATGAGGCCACTCTCGATCGGCTGGAGGAGTTGCTCGTCGGCGCCGATTTGGGGCCGCGAACGGCGGCGGCCCTGGTTGCCGCCTTGAAGACGCGGCGATTCGACCGTGGCGTCACGGCCGACGACGTTCGCGCTGCTTTGGCCGACGAAATCGCCCTCCGTCTTGCACCGGCGGCGCGTCCCTTTGTGCTCGACCCCGCGCGCCGGCCCTTCGTCGTGCTCGTCGTCGGCGCCAATGGCGGCGGCAAGACGACGACGGTCGGCAAACTCGCCCGGCTGTTCGGCGCCGAAGGCAAACGGGTCGTGCTGGCGGCCGGCGACACCTTCCGCGCCGCCGCGGTCAGCCAATTGCGGCTGTGGGGCGAACGCGTCGGCTGTCCGGTGATCGTTGGCCCCGAAGGCGGCGATCCCGCGTCTCTTGCTTATGACGCTCTCGAAGAGGCCCGTCGCCGCGACGCCGATCTGCTGCTCATCGACACCGCGGGGCGTCTTCACAACAAGGCCGACCTGATGGCGGAATTGCAAAAGATCGTGCGCGCCCTGCGTAAGGCCGATCCAACCGCGCCGCATGAATGTCTGCTGATCCTCGACGCCACCATCGGCCAAAATGCGCTGGCTCAGGTCGAGACATTTCGTGCCATGGTCGACGTCAGCGGACTCGTTTTGACGAAGCTCGATGGATCGGCGCGCGGCGGCATCTTGGTCGCGTTGGCCGAAAAATTTTCGCTGCCAGTGCGCGCTATCGGCGTCGGCGAAGGCGCGGACGATTTTCGGCCGTTCGATGCGGTGGAATTTGCGCGGGGGTTGTTGTCGGAACCGCTGCAATCGTAGGATGCATGACGATCTTTCCGCTATCGCCTAGTTTGTGCAGTTCTCTCAGGCGCACTGCGGAAGTGTCATACCATGGCGTGTGTAGATAATTTTCATGTACGCAACCATTGGGGGCATACGCAATATTTGGATGATTTGCAAAGCTCACCTACAGGATATTGAATTTTCTTGACAGGGGGTTGAATTGCCATGATCTTCTGCCGCCTAGGACTGGTTGCGCGTTGTGCGCAGTGGTCGAGGGGTGGCCCGATCATCATGCGATGATCAAGTCCGCGAAAAAGCTCCGCGGTACCGACAGCCACCACCCTCAGCCGACCCGGTCCTTAGTGTGACCAATAGGAGGTCAATGACATGCCAGTGAAGAAGGCTGCTGCAAAGAAACCGGCGAAGAAGACCGTGGCGAAGAAGCCCGCCGCAAAAAAGACCGCTAAGAAGAAGTAGTTGGTTGAGTTTTCACCGGCCTAACGGCCGTTTGAAGACTCCATCGCGTCCGGGCGCGATTTGCCCCCGGCCTGCTTCAGTCGGCGGCCCCATGGGTCGCCGACTTCCTTTTTTGGGCGACAGGGTTTGGCTTTAAGCCCGCCCCGCCTATCCCCAAGAATCAGACGAGGATGTTCAGCAGGCTCCCGCGCGGAACCGTGGGCAGATGGGAAATTGCGACCGGTTTATTGGCCCCCGGTTGGGTTGGGGCCGCGGCCGCTAGACGAGTATTGGTCGCCGTCAGCGGTTGAGTTCGCGCGACATCCGTTGTGGGTGGTTGCGGTTTGACCGGCGCCGGACGCGGGGCCCCGCCATTGGCGGGCGCGACGTGTCGCGACAGGGCTTCCAAGACGGAAAAGCTGGGTGGGATTTGCATCCGGGCGCTCGCATGTCATTGCCGTC
Source organism: Rhodospirillales bacterium (assembly GCA_947445225.1). Classification (GTDB taxonomy): domain Bacteria; phylum Pseudomonadota; class Alphaproteobacteria; order CACIAM-22H2; family CACIAM-22H2; genus SHVT01. Next base: position 33,448 of record CANFCX010000002.1, on the reverse strand, counting down.
GCCCTGTTGTATGCCCCCGTGACTAACGATCGGTTAACGGCGGTATTGAATACGCCAGACGACGTTGCCGACATCGTCGGCGGCGAGCAGGCTGCCATCGGCGGCGATCGCGAGGCCGACCGGGCGGCCCCAAACCCGAGCCCGGCCGGGGCCCAGCGTGGCAAAACCGGTGGCGAACGCCTCGTAGTGGCCGGAGGCGCGTCCATTCGTGAAGGGTACGCGAACGATCATGTAACCGGTCGGCTGGCTCGCATTCCAGGAACCGTGAAAGGCAACAAACGCGTCGCCGCGATAATCGTCGGGGAACTGTGTCCCGGTGTAGAACGCCAGGCCCAGCGGCGCCGAGTGGCTCCGAAACAGCACATCGGGAACCAGGCTGCGCGCCACCAGATCGGGCCGTCTTTCGGCCAGGCGAGGCTGAGGGTTGCGTCCAATATACGCATAGGGCCACCCGTAGAAGCCGCCATTTTCAACCCGCGTGAGATAGTCCGGAACCAAACCGTCACCCAGCCCGTCGCGTTCATTTACGACGACGTAGAGGTCAGGGGACCCCGGCCGGAATGCAATGCCGACCGGGTTGCGCAGACCGCTCGCGAAGGTGCGTTGGCTGCTGCCGTCGGACCGGAATTCTTGCACGGTCGCGCGCGGTTCGTTTTCCTCCCCCAGATTGCCGCGTGAGCCGATGGCCACATAGAAGCGGCTGCCGTCCGGGCTGAAGGCAAGGTTCCGTGTCCAATGACCGCCGCCATCGCCAAGGGCACCCGTGGGTGTCACCGCCTCGCGCGGACCGGTGGGTCTGGTTTCGCCGGGGCGATAGGGAATGCGCCAGACGCGATCGACATCGGCGACGTAGAGATAACCGGCGCGCACGGCCAGTCCGTGCGGCTGACGCAATCCCTGCACGAAGGGAACATTGATGTCGGCCCGCCCATCGCCATCGGTGTCGCGGAGCAGGGTGACGACGCCATTATCCGGCTGGGCAAGAAAAACATCGCCGTTGGGTGCGGTCTCGATCCAACGCGCATGACCAAGGCGCTCGGCGAAGATCGTCGCCGAAAACCCCGGTGGCAGGGTCAAGCCGGCGCCGGCGGGGCGCGATACCGCGATCGGCGGATTGGCGATGCTTGGGGTGGAAAAGGGCGCCGGCAGGTCGCGCGGATCGATGCGGAATCGCTCTCCGGGCTGTTGGCCCTGCGCGGCCGAGGCAAGCGCCAAGCCGAGCCCAACCCCGATGATCGTCCGGCGCGAATTGGGTGCGGTGGCGATCCAGCGGGTCCACATGACCGGGCGATATTGCCATGTTAGCCTCGCCGCCGCACGTCCATCCATTTGGTGGGTAGCCGGAATAACCACGACGCACGGGTGTATTATATGTCTAGGGCGTGTTTGGCGGGCGGACCGGGGAGCAGTCACGGGTGAGTGAGGACCGGCGTCGCCTAGTCGTCGAGCAGATTCCGCATTTGCGGCGATACGCGATCGCGCTGATGCGGAACCGCGAAGCGGCGGAAGACCTCGTCCAGGATTGTCTGGAACGCGCCTGGAGCCGCCTTCACCTTTGGCGGCGCGGCAGCAATATGAGAACGTGGCTATTTACGATCATGCACAACCTTCACGCTAACATCCGACGCAAGGATCATCGCCAGCCCCACCCGATATCGCTCGACGATGCCGGTGCGGGTGCCTCGACACCGGCGTCACAGGAAGCCCGGCTCGAAATTCGCTCGCTCGCCGACGCCCTGGCCTTGCTCCCGGAGGACCAACGCGCGGTCGTGTTGCTGGTCGGCCTCGAAGAGTCGAGCTACCAGGACGCGGCGACCATCCTCGATATACCCGTCGGCACGGTGATGTCGCGGCTGCATCGCGGGCGTGAAAAGCTGCGCGTGACCATGGCGGGGACCATGGTGCCGGCGTTGCGGAGAATCAAATGACGCAGACGCCGGAAACCATCGGTGAAACCGAGCTGCACGCTTATGTCGACGGGCAGCTCGATCCGGTTCGCAAGGCCGCGGTCGAAGCCCTGATGGCGGCCAAACCGGAGGAGGCGGAGCGGGTTGCCGCGTATCGCCGGATCAATCAGGAACTCCACGCGCTGTACGATCCGCTGCTGGCGGAGCCCTTTCCAACCGAGTGGGCGGCGCCTCGCCGAAATTGGGCGTCTCGCGCCGCGCGAATTGCCGCGGGCGGGGCTCTGGTCGTGACCGGCCTGGCTGGAGGTTGGTTTCTGCGCGGTGCCAATCTCGACGCCACCCAGCCGGTCTTCGCCATCACCCGCCAGGCCGTGGCCGCGCATGTCGTTTATGTCGGCGAGGTCCGTCATCCGGTGGAGGTGGCGGCCAATGAGCAGGATCATCTCGTGACATGGCTGTCCAAACGGATGGGCCATCCGATCAAGGCGCCCCGCCTCGACGGCGAAGGCTACACGCTGGTCGGGGGCAGGTTGCTGCCTTCGGCCGATGGCAGCGCGGCCAGCCAATTGATGTATGAAAACGATCGTGGGAACCGCGTCACCCTCTATCATGCCGCGGCGCCGGGCGGCGGTTCCCAGGAGACCGCCTTCCGTTTCGTTCAGGGTGAAGGCGCGTCCGTTTTCTTCTGGCTCGACGGGGCTTTGGCCTATGCGCTGGTCGGGAAGCTGCCACGCGACGATTTACTGCCGATCGCCCATGCCGTTTACAACAACCTAAACCGCTATTAGGTGCGGTTTGCATGCTAGGCGGCGGGTACCGGCGACGAAGACCGCCGATATCGCCTGAGCGTCGCGAGCCGAAGGCGATTGTCCGTGCCCCGGCAGGAGTGCTAATCTCGGCGCGCGGGCGCGTCATATTGACGCATTTCTTTCGAGTGGATCGCTCCAGTGCAAAGGCAATTCGAACAGCCCGATTTTCGGGCCGACGGGGACGGGACCCGCGTTCGCGCCACCGTCAAATGGTTCAACGTCGCCAAGGGATTCGGATTCGTGACCCCGGTCGACGGTTCATCCGAAGCCTTCCTTCACCTATCGGTGCTGAAGCTCGCCGGTTTTGAGGCCGTGGCGGAAGGTGCGGGCTTGCTCGCCGAAATTGGGCAGAGCCCGAAGGGTCGCCAGGTGCTCCGTGTCCTCGATGTTGATTTGAGCACGGCGCAGGCGCCGCCGCCGCGGTCGCGGATGGACGCTCCGGCGCCCAGGTTCGCGGCGCCCGCGGCCGATGACGGCACACCGATGGATGGTGTCGTTAAATGGTTCAGCGCCCTCAAGGGTTATGGGTTTGTTTCGCCGAACGATGGCGGCAAGGATGTGTTCTTGCACATCACCATTCTTCGCAATGCCGGCCTAAGCGGGCTGACACCTGGCCAGACCGTCAAGATGCGTGTCGTTCACGCGCAAAAAGGGCCGGAAGCCGTTGCCGTTGAAGTGGCAAGCCCACCCGGGCCCGCCGGCGGCTGACGGGCCACCCGCCCGGCGGAAAAAATCCAGGCCGGCGGCGATCAGGGGCCGAACAGTGATGAAATCGGCACGGCGTAGGTCAAAATAAGCGATTCCTCGCCGGGGTTGCGGCTGCCAATGCTGGCGTTCGACAGATGGTAGAGTTCGAGCCCGAGGCGGGCGCGATCGTCGAACCGATACGCGATTTCGACTCCGGAGCGAAACTCCACGCTGTGGCCGAGGTCCTTGCCGTCGCCTTCGGCATAGAATCCGGGCGCGAAACTCGGTCGCACGACCCAGCGATTGCCGAAGAAAAGATCGATGCCGATTCCTGCATAGACGTTCACGGCCGAATCGGTTGTCGCCATCAGCCCGGCGAACGGTCGGAATATCCAAAGGTCGACGTCGGAACGGTACTGAAGCGAAAACTCGGCCGCGGTATTGTCCTGTTTGTTGACGTCATACCCGCCGGCGCCAATGACAAGAAATGCGGGATCTTGGGCCGCCGCGCGTTGTCCGCCAACCGCCAGGGTAAGAACCAAGACCGCAACCGCCAAGGTTAGCCGGATTCCGCGCATATAGTCCCTCCCACATGGTGAGCGTCGGCCACGGGCCGATCGCCCTTTTCATAGTAGCAAACTCTGTAGCCTTTCGGTGGCGCCGACGAGGGCGCTCCGAATGCCCGGCTCCATGGCCGAATGCCCGGCATCGGGGACGATGACGTAGTCGGCCTCCGGCCAGGCGCGCGCCAATTCATCGGCGGTGACGACGGGGCAAATCAGGTCGTAGCGTCCTTGGACAATCGTGGCTGGCAAGTGGCGGATGCCGCGGAGATTGGCGAGGAGCGCGTTTTCGGGAAGAAAGGCGTCGTTGATGAAATAATGGGCCTCGATCCAAGCCAACCCGAGCGCGGTGCGATCTTCCACCAGGCTTGCGGCCACATCGGTGCTGGGGAGGAGCGATGAACAAGCCCCCTCATAACTGCTCCAGCTCCGGGCGGCGGGCATGTGAACGGCCTCGTCGGGATCGATCAGGCGCCGATAATAGGCGGGCAGGATGTCGCCGCGCTCCGCCTCCGGCAGAAACCCGGCGAAGCTGCGCCACGCCTCCGGGAACACCGCCTTGACGCCGTGCAAGAACCAATCGATCTCTTTCTGCCGGGCGAGAAAGATGCCGCGCAAGATCAGGCCGAGGCACCTTTCGGCATGGGTCTCGGCGTAGGCGAGCGCCAGCGTGCTGCCCCACGAACCGCCGAAGAGAACCCAGCGATCGATGCCGCGATGGCGCCGCAGCAATTCGAGATCGGCGACCAGATGCGGGGTTGTGTTGTCGACCAGGTCGCCATGGGGCACGGAGCGGCCGGCGCCGCGTTGGTCATAAACGATGATGCGCCAATAGGCCGGATCGAAAAAACGGCGATGGGCGGATGTGGCGCCTGCGCCCGGGCCGCCATGAAGGAACACAACCGGCCGGCCCTGCGGATTGCCGCATTCTTCCCAATACATGCTGTGACGGGAATCAAGGGGCAGAAGGCCGCTGACCTTGGGTTCTATGGGGGGGAACAACTCGGTGCGACCCATTCCGGTCTCTTGCCTTGGCGCCATGACTGAACATCGCCACAGGCTGCGGCCCTCCGTCAACCGCCTCGGCGCGTTTTTGCCGCGACGCGCCCGGTTGGTCTAGGATCGCGGAACATGGTACGTCGCCTTGCTCCCGCCCTGGCCGTCGTGATCGGCCTCATCCTAGCCGTCGCGCCGCCAAGCGCCGTGGAGACGGCGTCCTTGGTGCAAGACGGCACTGGCACCGCGCGTGAAATCGTCGATGGCGATACTTTGGTCCTGGCCGATGGGCGGTCCATCCGCCTGGTCGGCATTCAGGCGCCTAAATTGCCGCTCGGCCGCGCGAATTTTCCGACCTGGCCGTTGGCCGAACAAGCGCGCACCGCCCTCAGCGACCTCACGCTCGGGCGCCGGCTGACGCTTTCCTTCGGCGGGGCGCGCGCGGACCGGTACCGGCGCGCTCTTGCCCATCTCCATCTCGAGAGCCAAACACGCGGCCAGCCGGGGATTTGGGTTCAGGGAGAGATGCTGCGGCTTGGGTTCGCCCGCGTCTACACCTTCGCCGACAATCGGGCCATGGCCGCCGAGATGCTCGCCATTGAAGGCGCGGCGCGCGCCGCGCGGCGCGGCCTGTGGAGCGACGATTATTATCGCGTGCTGAAACCCGAAGAAACCGCGCGCTTGATCGACACGTTTCAAATCGTCGAAGGAACCGTTCTCAAGGTCGAGACCATCCGCGGCCGCACCTATCTGAATTTCGGGCCGGACTATCGCACGGACTTCACGGCGTCGATTCCGTCTTCGGCCCGCCGGCTGTTCACGGCGGCGCGGGTCGATCCCCAGAGTTATGCCGGAAGCCGCGTCAGAATTCGGGGCTGGCTGGGGTCATTGAACGGTCCGGCGATCGAAGTTTCGCACCCCGAGCAGGTCGAGGTGTTGCCGCCTTAGCCGCGGGCATCAGGCCTGGGCGGCGATCCTTTCCTGCAGGTTTTGCCGGAGCTTGCGGATGGCGCGTTCCTCGAGCTGGCGGATACGTTCCTTGCTGACCCCCAGTTTCCGCCCGAGGACCTCCAGCGTCGTTTCCTCTTCGCGCAGACGCCGGTGGTCGATGATCATCCGTTCCCGCGGCGGCAGATCGCCGAGCGCCTGGGTCAACCACAGTCTGCGACTCGCGGCCTCGCGACGGTCGCCGACGTCTTCCTCCGGCGTCGGGCGCGGGCAGGTCAGCAAGTCCTGCCATTCCTCGCCGCCGTCTTCGGCCAGCCTGCGATTAAGCGAGTGGTCCGAGCCGCCGAGTCGCCCTTCCATGTCGGCGACGTCCCCGATCGTGACGCCGAGCCGTCGCGCGATCGCCAACCGGCTCGCGGGCGAGAGGCGCTCCGCCTCGGGATCGAGCTGGGCCCGCAGCCGCCGTAAATTGAAGAAGAGCGATTTCTGCGCCGCCGTGGTCCCGGTGCGAACCACCGACCAGTTCCGCAGGATGAAATCCTGAATCGCCGCCCGCACCCACCAGATCGCATAGGTGGCGAAGCGAAGTCCGCGTTCGGGCTCAAACCGCGCCGCAGCCTGAAGCAGGCCAACATGGCCTTCCTGCACCAGATCGTCGAGCGGCAAGCCGTAATTTCGATAACGCCGCGCATTCGATAGGACCAATCGGTCGAACGCCGCGACAATCTCCGCCAGTGCGCCGCGATCGCGGCCGTCGCGCCAGCGGCGGGTTAGCTCCAACTCGCGCTCTCGGGACAAGAGCGGGGGTAGGGGAGCGTGGGTGCGGCGGCCCGAATAGGCCGGCCGAGTTTGGCTGGAAGCAGTCATGGTACCCATCCGGTCGATCCGGAAACGCGAATTGCCGATCGCTCGGAGAATACGACGAAGGACACCACGCCCGGCAGTGACGCCGGTCACTTGGAACGTGCGCGCCGGTCTTACGGACTAAGCCTCGATCCGGTCGATAACGGTGCCGTCGGGAGCAAAACAGGCGGCCAGCAGCGGGCCGCCAAACCCGCTGCCCCCGTCGAGGCTGACCGTAAACGGGCCCTCCACAAGGCCGGCATGGGCGGTATCGAAGCCGCGCACGACCCGGCGATAACCGGCATAAGGTTCGTTGATGCGGCTAAACGCGCCCGCGCCCCACCAAAAGCTGTCGCTTTGGGCGGAAAGCGGGCGGGTAGGATCGATGCCGGCGTTGACGAACAACAGCTGGCCGTCATCGGTGAAGGCCGCCCGTTTGAGGGCCGACATCAGGGCGACATGGCCTGGGCAAGCACTTTGGGCATCGCGCAAACTACTGGTCCAACGGCCAAGGACGCGCGGCCCTTCGCGAGCGGCGATCAGGCCCGAGTCGATGTCGCCGGAATAGGCCCGGATGGTTGCTTCCGCACCTTGCGCGCGCATCCATTCCAGAACTTGCCGCGGATTTGGCGCAAATTGCACCTGGAGCAATTTGTGCCACATCTCCTCTTGGTTGCCGCGCAGGTAGACGACATCGGCGGCGAACATTCCGACCCGCGCCAGAATTTCGCGGCGAAAGCGCAGCAGTTCGTCGACGCTCTGGCGCACGGACGCGCCGCGTCCCAGCAGGTTGCCGAGATAGACGATGCGGTCGCCGTGATTGATGGCTGGTTCCAGCTTGCCGTGAAGGCCGGCCAGCCGCTCGAACTCACCATGGACCGAGGCGATCGCCCATATCCGCCGACAGGCGCGCAGGATGGCGAATCTGTCGCCATTGGCCGCGGCTGTGTTCCGCTTGTCGGCGAGTGTTTCGGATGGCACGACGACGCCCCGCGCGCCGCGTTCCCTAGGCCGCCTTCAGCATGACCTCGAGGCGTTCGGTGGCGGTCTGCTCGGAGATGTGCTCGACCGCGGCGAATTCGCGCACCAGCCTGTCCATCGCGGCTTGGTACATCTGCCTTTCGCTGAAGGACTGATCCGGTTGCCCGGCGCCGCGATGGAGGTCGCGAACGACCTCGGCGATAGAACGCGGATCGCCTGAATTGATCTTGGCCTCGTATTCCTGGGCGCGGCGGCTCCACATGGTCCGCTTGACCCGCGACCGCCCGCGCAGCGCGGCCAAAGCCGTCTGCATTTCCTTACGCGACGACAGCCGCCGCAGACCGGACTCGCGCGCCTTGACCAAGGGCACCCGCAGGGTCATCCGCTCTTTCTCGAACTGCACCACGAGAAGCCGGAGTTTCATGCCGGCAATTTCCTGCGTCTCGATGCCGACGATCTTGCCCACGCCATGGGTCGGATAAACAACGTGTTCATCCGGGGAAAAAGTCATTTCCGGTCCGGCGGGGGGCTTCGCCACCGCGACCACCGGCTTCGCCACGGGCGGGGGCACGGGTTTGGCGACCAACTTCAATACCGGCTTGGCTGGCGGTTTCGGCGGAGCCTTCACCACCGCCGGCTTGGGCGCGGGCTTCTTGGCGGCCTTGGCTGGACTTGGTGGAACAACTTTGACCGCGGCCTTGCCCTTGGCCACGGCCGCGCCACCCTTGCCGGGCTTCGCGGCCGCGGATTTGACCGCCTTCTTCACGGCGGTCTTGGCCGCCGCGATCGGCAGTTTCTTTTTCTTAGGCTCATTCACGCTTTTTGCTTTCGCCGTGGATATTTTTTTCGTGCCCAGCTTCGACGTGGGCGCCGCCCGACCTTTCGCGGTCGCCTTGGCGCTCGCCGCCTTACGGGGGCCGACTCCGCGGCCAGCTAGTTTCTTGGCAGTTGCCTTGGACATCGCCGCTCTGTCTCCACCTCGGTCCCGGATCGATCAATCCGCACGCGCGGCATCCGGGCGGCATTCAATCCGACCTGCCGCGCGCGACCGGCCGACCCGCCTCTTATGACCGCCAGTATCGAACAATCCCTTATTGCCAGGTTGAAGGCCTGCCAACAAGCAATTGGCAACCTATCACAAATTTGGAGAAAATGAAACCTTCAGTTCTATTCCGCATTCAAACACGGATGAATGGGAATTCACCGTTTCGGCGGATTTGGGCTGAAGTACTTTTCGAATTTTCCGGTCTCGTCTTTCCATTGATCGGAATCGGCCGGTGGCTCGCCCTTGCGCGTGATATTTGGCCAGGTCGTGGAATATTGACGATTGATCTCGACCCATTTTTCCGCGTCCGGCTCGGTATCGGGAACGATGGCATCAACCGGACATTCGGGTTCGCAGACGCCGCAATCGATGCACTCGTCGGGGTGAATAACGAGCATGTTTTCGCCCTCGTAAAAACAATCGACCGGGCACACCTCGACGCAGTCCATGTACTTGCACTTGATGCAAGATTCTTTAACGACATAAGTCATGTTCAAATCAACTCCAAGGGCGCCTCGGCGGCGCTCAAGAGCCTTCCGCGACAGGCAAATAGGGGCGGCGGTTGCCTAACATGATGCGCCGCGCGCTGGCAACCCCGCGCGAACTAGGGGTAATCCGAGGTCGGGCGGCAATAACATCTACTTGTTCTTGCGCCGACGGCTAACCTGGATATTCAGCGCCTCGACCAGGACCGAGAAAGCCATGGCGAAGTAGAGATAGCCCTTGGGAATGTCAAACGAAAGGCCCTCCGCGACCAGAGCGGTGCCGATGAGCAATAGAAAGCTCAACGCCAACATCTTGATCGTCGGATGGGCATCGATGAAGCGAACGATCGTGCCCGAGGCCGCGAGCATTACCAAAACGGCGATGATGACGGCCGTAACCATGACCCAAAGGTCGCGGGCCATGCCCACCGCCGTAATGACCGAATCGAACGAAAAGACGATATCGATCAAGATGATCTGAACGACCGCAGCGCGGAACCCGGCGGCCGGGCGATGGCGATCCGGGGACCCCTCTTCCTCCACGCGCTCGTGAATCTCCTTTGTCCCTTTAGCGATCAGAAACAAACCGCCGACGATCAGGATCACGTCGCGCCCGGAAAATTCCAACCCCGCGACGGTGACCCAGGGTTCGGTCAGCGACGCGATCCAGGTCAGTGTGAGCAGGAGTAGCAGGCGGGTCACCAGAGCACCCGAAAGGCCGATGAAACGGGCGCGGGCGCGCTGCTCGGGAGGGAGGCGGCCGGCGACGATGGCGATCACGACGATGTTGTCGATGCCGAGAACAATCTCCAGCGCCGTCAACGTGACCAGGGCTATCCAAATCTGCGGATCGAAGATCCATTCCATCAGCGTGACCTATTTGATGAGTGTGACGGGCACCGAGGCGCTCTCGATGACATTGGTGGCCACCGAGCCCAGCAGCAATCTGCCGAGTTTACCAAGGCCGCGCGTCCCCATGACGATCTGCTCGACGCCGTTGTCGGCGGCGAATTGGACAATGGTTTCGGCGGCCGGTCCCACCAGGACGTGCGGCCGAACCGGCACCTTGCCAGTGTCGAGGAGAACAAGGGCCGGCCGGAGGGCCTTGAGACCCTCCTCGCGGTGGTAGTCCTCGACGCTTCCCTTCGGCGCGAAGGTGGCGACGTTTCCGGAAACGGCGGGCTGGACGTTCAGCAATTCAACCTCGATCGGGTGTCCGTCGCGCATCAGCGCGGCGACAAAGGCGGCGGCCCGGTTCGCACAATCGGACCCATCCACGGCAAGCAGCAACTTAGTCATGTCGGTTTTCGCCTCGGGCTAAGGTTGCCTGGTATCGTTAGTCCTTCACGAGCTGGATTTCCCTGGCCGCGAGGCGGCGCCGCGTCATCCGCCCGCCCGCGATCTTGCCGGCAAGGACCACGCCGGCGACGCCGGCCGCGGGCAAAACGATGTGCAGCCATGGCGCCTGGAGGTTGACCCAACCCACGATGGCGGGATCGCTGACCATGATGTCGCCGCCGATGTAACCGATCAACGCGCCGCCCAAGGTAATGATGATGGGGAAACGCCCCATCAGCGTCATCATGATCTGAGACCCGTAAACCACGAGGGGTATGCTGATCGCCAGGCCGATCATCAGCAAGACGAAGTCGCCCTTGGCCGCCGCCGCCACGGCGACGACGTTGTCGAGGCTCATGACGGCGTCGGCGACCAGAATGATCCGGATCGCCGACCAGAGCGAACCGGCGCTGCCGACTCCCTCCCCGTCGTGGCCGTCCTCGGGCAGCATCAGCTTGTACCCGATCCAAAAGAGGAGGATCCCGCCCACGATCTTCAGATAGGGAACCTCCATCAAATACAGGACAAAAGCGGCGAAGATCAGCCTCAGGAGGACGGCGGCGCCGGCGCCCAGGAATATGCCCATCCGTTGCTGATGTCGCGGCAACGAACGGCAGGCCAGCGCGATGACGACCGCGTTGTCGCCCGACAGCACGATGTCGATGAGGATGATTTGGAGCAGCGGGACAAGAAATTCGGTGGTCGATTCCATGGTCTAGAACTTTCCTGTCGCGCGACACGCCCGGCACCTTCTATCCGCCGCTCGGGCATTCGTCCAGCCCGCAGCCGTCGGTTTCACCCTTCGTCCGTGAGGCGATCGATGGCGCGGCGGTCGGCCTTGGTCGGGCGCCCGGCGCCCGGTTCGCGCGCGGCGACCGCGGGTTGCCGTTCGGGCGGCGGCGGCGAGAGGTCTTCGAACAATGTCCGCGCCTCGGGCGCTGGGCCGCGGCGGCTGCCCAGGGTAAGCACGCGGACGATTCGGATGGCCTCGCCCAGTGGGAATGTCAGGACATCGCCCACCTTCACCCCATGGTGCGGTTTCTCCACGACGCGGCCGCCGAGGCGCAGGCGACCGCTCGCGCACAACTTCGCCGCCAGCGTCCGGCTCTTGAAAAAGCGCGCGAACCACAGCCATTTGTCGATTCGGATAGAGGTCTCGTCGGCCATGGATCAGGTCGGGTCGACCAATTGGCGCAAACTCGCGAAGGGTGAGGCCTTTTCGAAAGGGGTGGGTGGGGTTGCGCGGCGGCGGCGGTTGGGCGCCGCGGTGAAAACCAGCCCCGAATCGGATTCGGCGGATCGGTAGCCGAGCGCGCCGAGCACGCCTCGGATTTCGCCGATCGGGCACCCGACAATCGCGGCGAACGAGCGGGGGAGGGTGAAGGGGCCCTGCCGCGCGAGGGTGCGCGCGGCCGTCGCCAGGCGCTCGGCGCGATCAACGCGCACCGAACGCGGACCAAACGGCAGAAAACCGCAGGCCGCCAACAGGCCGACCGGCAAAACCCCGTCGCGCGGCACCGAGATTCGGCCGCACGGAATCTCGGCTGGGTTCACCTCCGCGTGGATCGCCCACAGCAGCCCGCGCATACGTATCGCCCGCTCTTTTATCAAGGACGGGAGGTAGATGGCGGTTTCCCCGAAACGCACACCCAATCTTTCCATCGATCGCCGTTCCGCTGTCGTGATCTCCGCCTTGGCCGCCAGCTCGCGCGGCACCACGCCCAGCGCTTCGACCAATTGAAACGCGAGCCCGCGAGCCGCGCCGGTGAAGGATGCGTCGCGCAGCCGAAAAAGATTGTGCAGCCCGGCCGAAATTCGAGCCTCGATCCAGGGGGCAAGGCGGCGGCGAATCGCCTCGCGCAACGCGGGTTCGAGCAGGTCGGACGGCAGCACCTCGATTAGGGGTGACAGGATGCTGTCACCCTTGGCCAATCGCGCGACCGCGGCTTGTTCCCACAGGATGCGACCGCCCTCGGCGAGGCCGAAGGCGGCATCGGCCTCGCCCGCGAAGCGCCGGACGCGCGCCCCGATATCGGCGCGGAGCGTGCGGTTCACCGCGGCGCGCAGCGCCTTTCCGCCATCCTCGAAATCCTCGGCGGGAATGAAGGAAAAACCCTGCAGCCGGCCCGCCGATTCACCCTCGACGATGACCTCGCTCGCGCGCGTCACCGCGCCCACCAAAGGTGCCCCGCTGCCGAGCCGACTGATCAGGGCGGCGGCGCGCCGGTCGACGAAACGTTGGGTCAGCCGCTCGTGCAGCGCGTCGGACAGGCGATCTTCGACCTCGCGCGTGCGGTCCTGCCAATGGGCCGCGCGCTCCAGCCAGTCGGGCCGATGCGACACATAGGTCCAGGTGCGGATATTGGCGATGCGGGCAAGCAGCGTATCGATGTCACCATCGGAGCGATCGAGCCGGGCAACTTGCGCGGCCACCCAATCCTCCGGGAGGCGGCCGGCGGGTCGGCTGAGATGGTGGAACATCTGGCCAAGCAAACGTGTGTGGCCATCGCTCATCATTTTCCGGTAGTCGGGAATTTGGCAGATGTCCCACAACAATCGAACCGCATTGCGGCCTCGTGCCGCCGCCATGATGTCGGTGTCCTGGGCCAGCGCCGCCAGCGCAGCCTGATCGGAGGAATCGCGCACGCGGATGAGGGCGGGCGCCGGTGTCGGGCGATCGAGGCTGCCGAGCAAGGCGGCCACGGAAGAAAAATCGAGCTCGTCGTTACGCCAATAGATCGACTCGATCTTGGGGAAGCGATGCTCCTCGACCGCGGCGACCGTCTCGGCATCCAGCGGCCCGGATTCTCCGGTCGTGCCAAAGGTGCCGTCGCGCATATGGCGTCCGGCGCGGCCGGCGATCTGGGCAATTTCGGCGGCGGTCAGCCGGCGCGGCGCCCGTCCGTCGAATTTCGTCAGGGCGGCGAAGGCGACATGATCGATGTCCATGTTGAGGCCCATGCCGATGGCGTCGGTAGCGACCAGGTAGTCGACCTGGCCGTCCTGGAACATCGCGACCTGGGCATTGCGCGTGCGCGGGCTCAAGGCGCCAAAGACCAGCGCCGCCCCGCCCCGCTGCCGCCGAATCGATTCGCCGATGCCGTAGACCTCGGCCGCGGAAAAGGCCACGACGGCGCTGCGCCGCGGCAACCGCGAGAGTTTCTTGGTGCCGGCGTAGGACAACGTGGAAAAACGCGGCCGGGTCACGAATTCCGCCTCCGGTATCAGCCGCCGCACCAACCGGCTGATCGTTTCGGCGCCCAGAAACATGGTCTCGGCATCACCCCGGGCATGCAGCAGGCGGTCGGTGAAGACATGGCCGCGCTCGCGGTCGGCGGCGAGATGGATTTCATCCACCGCCAAGAAGTCGACCGCGCGATCGAGCGGCATCGCTTCGACCGTGCACAGGAAATAGGCCGGATTGGGCGGGAGGATGCGCTCTTCGCCCGTGATCAGCGCCGCCGCCGACGGGCCCTTTAGCCGCACGACGCGATCGTAGTTTTCGCGAGCCAAGAGGCGCAGCGGGAAGCCGATCATGCCGGTACGATGGCCGAGCATCCGCTCGATGGCGAGATAGGTCTTGCCCGTATTGGTCGGACCCAGCACGGCAACGACCCGACGGCGTTCGGCGGAAACCGGCATGACGCTTGGCAGGATCGTCGATTTCGCCGGCCGGTTCAAGAAGGCTCGATGGGGCGGCGAAACGGAACGAAGGCGACGGGAAGGATGGGTCTGGTCCGCAATTCGCCCCCGGCGTCTTTTTCGCCGAGGACGAGGTGCTGGCGACCCGGCCCGCTTTGAACCGGTAAAACCAGCCTTCCGCCGGGCTTTAACTGGTCGACCAGCGCGGGCGGGATTTCGTCCGCGGCCGCGGTGACAACGATGGCGTCGAACGGCGCTTTTTCCGGCCAGCCGCGATGGCCGTCGCCGGTGGCCATGGCGACGTTGCCGTAGCCCAGCCGGGCCAGTCTTTCCGCCGCCGCTATCCGCAATTCGGGAACGATCTCGATGGTGCAGACCGTGCCGGCAAGCTCCGCCAGCACCGCTGTCTGATAACCGCAACCCGTGCCGATTTCGAGCACGGTGTCGTCCTTCGTGGGCGCCGCCAGGTCGGTCATCAACGCCACGATAAAGGGCTGTGAAATGGTCTGGCCGTGCCCGATGGGCAGGGGAATGTCGGCATAGGCCAGGCCCCGATGTTCGGCGGGCACGAATTCGTGCCGGGGCACGCGGTTGATGGCGTCCAAAATGGGTGGGGCGAAGGATCGGCGACCGGTCAGGCCCGAAGTTGCCAGCGCTTCTCCGGCGATTTCATCGGTCAGGCGCTGGCGTTCGGCCACCCAAGACCGCTCCACGTCCGGCAATTTGGGCATTGTCCCGAAAATCTCCTGTCCCCGAATTCCGGCGAGGGGGGTTGCGTCGCGGGCCGTCCTTGCATAGATGGAGTGCGCGTCGAGAATCGAAATAGGAGCACGGCATGGCGGGCGAGAATCGCGTGTTTCAGGCGGAGGTCAGCCGCCTGCTCGATATCGTCGCCCATTCGCTATACAGCGAAAAGCGGATCTTTCTGCGCGAGCTGATTTCCAACGCCGCGGATGCCTGCGACCGGCTGCGTTACGTCGCGTTGACCGCCCCGGAAATGCTGGCGGGCGAGCCGGCGTTCCGCATTGTACTATCGGTCGATCGCGGCTTGCGAACGCTCACCATCGCCGATACCGGCATCGGCATGAACCACGACGATCTGGTCGAGAATCTGGGCACGATCGCGCGGTCGGGCACGGCCGAATTCGTGTCGCGCCTAAGCGGCGATGCGCGCAAGGATGTCGGTTTGATCGGGCAGTTCGGCGTGGGGTTCTATTCGGCCTTCATGGTCGCCGACCGCGTCGAGGTGATTTCCCGCAAAGCCGGCGAATCCCAAGCGTGGCGCTGGTATTCCGAGGGCAAGGGTGAGTTCTCCGTGGCCGAGGCCGGCGAAAAAGCCGCCGCCGGCCTGGTCCGTGGCACACGCGTGGTCCTTCATCTGCGCCCCGAGGACGAGGAATTTCTCGACATCGCCAAACTTCGCGAGGTGGTGAAGGCCTATTCCGACCATATCGCCGTGCCCATCGCGTTGATCGCGGGCGGCAAGGAAGAAACCATCAACGCCGCCTCGGCCCTGTGGACGCGCCCGAAATCGGAGATCACACCCGACCAATACAAGGAATTCTACCACCACGTCGGTCACGCCTTCGACGATCCGGCGGTCGTGATGCATTGGCGCGCGGAAGGCACGATCGAATATTCGGCTTTGCTTTTCGTGCCGTCGGTCAAGCCCTTCGACTTGTTTCATCCCGAGCGTAAACATCAGCTGAAGCTATATGTGAAGCGCGTTTTTATCACCGACAAATGCGAGGACCTGGCCCCGGGTTACCTGCGTTTTCTGCGCGGCGTCGTCGATTCGGAGGACCTGCCGCTCAACGTCAGCCGCGAGATGCTCCAGCACAATCCGGTGTTGACCAAAATTCGCTCCGGTCTGGTCCACCGCATCTTGGGTGAACTCGAACGCAAGGCCAAGACCGAGGAAGAAGACTACCTAAAATTCTGGGAGAATTTCGGGCCGGTGCTCAAGGAAGGCCTGTACGAAGATGCCAGCCATCGCGACGCCATCCTTGAATTGTGCCGGTTCCGCTCGACCGCCGGCGAAACCTGGACGACTCTGGCGGATTATGTCTCGCGGCTGCGGCCGGGCCAGGAATGCCTGTACTACGCCGCCGGGGACGATCTCGCGCAGTTGCAGAAAAGCCCGCACCTCGAGGGCTTCCGCGCGCGCGGCGTGGAGGTCCTGCTTTTCGCCGATCCGATCGACGAATTCTGGGTGCAGGCGGTCGGCAAGTTCAAGGGCAAGGATTTCCGCTCGATCACGCGCGGCGCTCCCGACCTCGACAAGATTCAAGCCATCGACGGCGCCGCACCCCAGTCCAAGCCGGAAGAACCTTCGGCCGAACTCTCCGCCTTGATCGCGTTGTTCCGTCTTGCCCTGGAGCAGTCGGTCAAGGATGTCCGCATCTCCAAACGCCTGACCGACAGCCCGGTCTGCCTGGTCGCCGACGAAGGTGATCTCGACATCCACATCGAAAGGATGCTGCGGCAGCATAAACAGGGCACCGCCCCCAAACGCATCCTCGAAATCAACCCCGGCCATCCCTTGATCCTGCGTCTTGCCGGCAGGGTCGGCAAACCGGGCTCCAGCGACATGTTGACCGACATGGCGCACCATCTCGTCGATCAGGCGCGCATCGTGGAGGGGGAGCCTTTACCCGACCCCGCGGCATTCTCGCGCCGCCTCGCGGCCTTGCTGGAAAAGGGAATCGGGTAAGCCAAGCCCCGGTTCATGGGGCGGGGCGGCGGGTTTACGGCCGCGTCACGGCCGCGCCGAAGATTTGCCCGGCCTCGTCATGTTGGACAATAACGACGCGACCCGTGCCCGGTGGCGCGTCAGGGAGCGCGATGGTCAGGGCCTCCCCGCGCCAGGTGCCGATACGTTTGAATTCGCGCACGACATTGACGTTTTTCAACGTCTTGCCGCGATTTTCGCCGCGTTTGATCGCGGTGAGTTGGCTTGGGTCGAAAACCGCCAGCCACACCGCGGCCTGACCGCTGTAATGGCCGGACGGAATGGCGACAACCATGTTCCCGGCGGCGTCGCGTTCGATCCTCGGCACGATGCGCGGGCCGCCGCGCCGCGCCGCCGCTTCCTCGATCAGGCGTCCGACGCGGGCGCGATCGGTGCCGGTCGATTGCGTGGCGCCATCGATGACCATCTGCGGCGTGAAGATGAATCGCTGGTCGAGACTGCGCCCATAGGCGCGCTGGCGGTGGCTGATGTGCGGCGAGGCGAACGGGTCTTTCCAGCCGATATAGTCCCAATAATCGACATGCATCGACAGGGCGATGACGCCGGGCGTGTTCGCCAGAATCTCGAGAAAGGCATCGGCCGGCGGGCAGGATACGCAGCCCTGAGAGGTGAACAGCTCAACGACCACGAGCTGTCTGTCTTGCGCCTGGGTGGGGCCGAGGAGGCCCAAACAAATCGCCGCCGCCATCGGCCAGTGCCGGAACTGGATCATGCCCACACTCTAGCGGCTCGAAAAGTTGGACCCCTAATCAAGATTGGGTGAATCGAAACCTCAGGCCGATTTCAGCAGGCCGCGCAACACGTAAGGCAGGATTCCCCCGTGGCGGTAGTATTCGACCTCATCGAGCGTGTCGATCCGGCACAGGACGGTGAATTTTTCCACGCGGCCGTCGGCGCGTTTCAGGGCGACCGCGACATCCATGCGCGGCTTGATGCCGCCGCTGACACCGGTCAGATCGAAAACCTCCGACCCATCCAGTTTCAGCGTCAAGCGGCTTTGCCCGTCTTTGAATTGAAGCGGCAACACACCCATGCCGACCAGGTTGGAGCGGTGAATGCGTTCGAAACTCTCCGCGATCACGGCCTTGACGCCCAGCAGCAGCGTGCCCTTCGCGGCCCAGTCCCGTGACGATCCGGTGCCATATTCCTTGCCGGCGATGACAATGAGCGGAGTCTTGTCCGCCTGATACCGCATTGAGGCGTCATAGATCGACATCGGCGCGCCGTCGGGCATGTGACGGGTGACGCCGCCGGTGGTGCCGGGCGCCATTTCGTTCTTCAGCCGGATATTGGCGAAGGTGCCGCGCACCATGACTTCGTGATTGCCGCGGCGGGCGCCATAGGAATTGAAATCCGCCGGCTGCACCTTGTGTTCGGTCAAGTAACGGCCAGCGGGGCTGTCCTTCTTGATCGATCCGGCCGGCGAGATGTGGTCGGTGGTGACGCTGTCGCCGACGATGGCCAGCGGCCGGGCGCCCAGAATGTCGTTGAGCCGGCCCGCCTCGCGGCCCATGCCCTCGAAATAGGGCGGATGGCGGACATAGGTGCTATCGCCTTCCCATTCATAGGTCAGGCCGCCGGATTTGCCCATGGCTTGCCATTCCGGCCCGCCGGCGAAGACATTGCCGTAACGATTGCGGAACATGGCCGGCGTCAGACTGCGTTCGATGACCTCCCGGATTTCCTTGTTCGAGGGCCAGACGTCTTTCAGGAAAACCGGCTTGCCGTCGCTGCCGGTCCCAAGTGGCTGCGTCGACAAATCCATCGTCATGCTGCCGGCGAGGGCATAAGCAACGACGAGGGGCGGGGAGGCGAGGTAATTCGCCTTGATGTTGGGATGGATGCGCCCTTCGAAATTGCGGTTCCCCGACAACACCGCGGCCACGGTCAGATCGTTGGATTCGATGGCCTGGGTGATGTTGTCGGCCAACGGGCCGGAATTGCCGATGCAGGTGGTGCAGCCATAACCGACAAGGTTAAAGCCCAGCGCGTCGAGTTCCTTTTGTAGCCCCGCGGCCGCCAGATAGTCGGTCACCACCTGCGACCCCGGCGCGAACGAGGTCTTGACCCAAGGTTTGCTCTTGAGCCCGCGCCGCAGCGCGTTGCGGGCAACCAGGCCGGCGGCCACCAGCACCGATGGGTTGGAGGTGTTGGTGCACGACGTGATCGCGGCCAGAACCACGTCGCCGTGGCGCAGACCGTGATCGGCATTGGCGACTGTCACGGGACCTTTCCCGGCCCCGGCGCCGGCCATTTCGGTCAGTGTCTTGGCGAACCCACTCGCGGCCTGGGACAGCAGAACCTTGTCCTGCGGACGTTTGGGGCCCGCCAAGGACGATTCAACCGTCGAAATATCGAGTTCCAGGGTATCGGTGAAAATCGGGTCGGGGGTCGACGCATCGCGCCACAACCCCTGGGCCTTGGCATAGGCCTCGACCAGCGCGATGCGGTCTTTTTCCCGCCCGCTAAAGGTCAAATAACGCATGGTCTCGCGGTCGATGGGAAAAAAGCCGCAGGTCGCGCCGTATTCCGGCGCCATGTTGGCGATCGTGGCGCGATCGGCCAGGGTCAGGGAATCGAGGCCCGGGCCATAGAATTCGACGAATTTGTTGACCACGCCCTTCTTGCGCAGCATCTGGGTGACGGTCAGCACCAGGTCGGTCGCGGTGGTGCCTTCGCGCAGGGCGCCGGTCATCTTGAAGCCGACGACTTCGGGGATCAGCATCGAAATCGGTTGCCCGAGCATGGCCGCCTCGGCCTCGATGCCGCCAACACCCCAACCCAGCACCGACAGGCCGTTGATCATCGTGGTGTGGCTATCGGTGCCCACCAGCGAGTCGCAATAGGCCAGGGTGCGGTCTCCCTGAACGCCGGTCCACACCACTTGAGCCAGGTATTCGAGGTTCACCTGATGGCAAATGCCGGTGCCCGGTGGCACCACGCGGAAATTGTCGAAGCCGGCCTGGCCCCAACGCAGAAAGACGTAACGTTCGGCGTTGCGTTCGAATTCCAGCTTGACGTTGCCGGCGAATGAATCCGCCTTGCCGGCGCTGTCGACCATCACCGAATGATCGATGACCAGATCGACCGGAGATAGCGGGTTGATGCGTTTGGGATCGCCGCCCATGGCAACCATGGCCTGCCGCATGGCGGCCAAATCGACCACCGCGGGCACGCCGGTGAAATCCTGCATCAGGACGCGCGCCGGGCGAAAGGCGATTTCGCGGTCGGAACGGCGATCCTTCAGCCACATCGCGATGGCCTTGATGTCGTCGACGGTGACGGTACGGCCGTCCTCGAAGCGCAGGAGATTTTCGAGCAGGACCTTAAGCGACACCGGAAGGCGGGAAATGTCGCCCAACCCCGCCTTTGACGCCGCCTCCAGGCTGAAATAGTCGTAACTGGCGTTGTTGACGCGCAGCACGGACCGAACCTTGAGGCTATCGCGCCCGGCGATCACAGCGTTTGCGGCCATGGTCTTTTCCCCCTTCTCGTTGAAGGGCGGACCAAAAATCGCAGCCGAATCCGGTTCCCCACCCTTGCTTGCCGGCGATAATCCTTTGCAACCACCGCGATGTCCAGCCCGTTACAATGCCTTGAAGACAATCGACGGCCGCCGCTTCCGCCGCCCGTACCGACTTTCGCGAGTTCGCGAGTCGCCTTCGGCGACGCGCGAGCCGCGACATCGGTACAGAATCCGGAGCTTGTACTCGGTCGCAGGCTCCGCGCCTGTAGCGCGGAACTCTGCGAGCGAGTACTAGAACCGGGTGGTCAAACGAGGTTCGCCCGCGAAATGCCACAATCTTTCCGCGCCATCGTCCTATTCCTGACACATTCCGGGGGCCTAATGTTTTCACGGACGCCGGCAACCCCGGCCGTGCGTTCCGCACTTCCCAAGGTCCGGCCGGACCCTCCCCCGATTGTCGTTGGCCGGGCCTGTGTTAGGGCCGGCGCCAATGCGCCGGCCCTCTTTTCCCCGCCAAGGACCGTCTGACCCGTGGCCCGTTTCACCGGCCGCGATCTGGTCTGCCGGCGCAGCGACCGCGTGGTGTTCCGCGGGCTGGGCTTCGCGCTCGACCCCGGCGACGCCCTGGTCCTGGTGGGCCCCAATGGCAGCGGAAAGTCGAGCCTGCTGCGGTTAATGGCCGGGTTGATGCAGCCCGACAGCGGCGACATCCAATGGGATGGCGTCCCCATCGCGACCGACCGCGAAGCCCATGGCGAACGTTGCCACTATGTCGGCCATCAAGATGCGATCAAGGCGGTCCTGACCGTGGGTGAATCCGTCGGCTTGTCCGCCGAATTGCGCGGGGTGAACGGGAAGGTCGGTGAGGCCCTGGATTGCTTCGGGCTTCGTTCGCTCGCCGACATGCCGGGCAAATTCCTGTCCGCGGGCCAAAAGCGACGGGCCGCCCTGGCCCGTCTGCTGGCCGCGCCGGCCCCGCTGTGGCTCTTGGACGAGCCGAGTTTGGCGCTCGACCGCGCCTCCGTCGCCGCGCTGGAGGCGGCGATCGGTCGTCATCGGGCCGGTGGCGGGCTTGCGGTCATCGCCACCCACACTGAACTCGATCTGCCGCGGGCGGCCGAGCTGCGCGTGGATGAATTCAAGCCCGTTTCGGCGTCGGCCCCGTGAGGCCGTTCCTCCGCCTCGTGCGCCGCGACCTTCGCCTGGCTTTTCGTCAGGCCGGGGACAGCGCGACCGTTGTCATGTTCTTCGTCTTGGCGGTCGTGTTGATCCCGTTCGGCGTCGGGCCGGAGCCGGCGATTTTGGCGCGCATCGCGGGCGGCATCATTTGGGTGATGGCGATGTTCGCGGCGCTGCTGTCGCTGGAACGCCTATTTCAGGCCGATTACGAAGATGGCAGCCTGGAATTGCTGGTGCTGTCGCCGCAGCCGCTTGCCGCCACGGTGGTGGCCAAGTGTTTGGCCCACTGGCTGTCCACGGGCGTGCCGCTGATCCTGGCCGCGCCGCTGCTGGGCCTGGTCATGAATCTGGAAGCCGACGGCATCGGTGCGTTGGTGGTGGCATTGGCGCTGGGCACGCCGACCCTGAGCCTGATCGGGGCGGTGGGGGCGGCGCTGACGCTTGGCGCCCGGCGAGGGGGTGTGTTGCTGCCGCTGCTGGTCTTGCCGCTCTATATTCCAGTGCTTATCTTTGGTGTGGCGGCGGTGGAAGCGGCGATCTCGGGCCTGCCGATGCGGCCCCATCTTCTGCTTCTGGGCGCCCTGTTGCTGGCCGCCCTGCCGCTGTGTCCGTGGGCGGCGGCGGCCGGGCTGCGCCAAGCGCTGGAATAGCCCCGCGCCCAAGGCCGTCCAGGCTGGAAAAGCCGGGACGGAGGAGGTAGAAGTCTAGCCGCCATGACCGTATCGCTGCATCGCTTCGCCAATCCCGCGCGGTTCCTCAAGATCGCCGCGTTGGTTCTGCCGTGGGCATCGGGCCTGACCGTGGGTTTGCTCGGTCTTGGCCTTTACCTCGGCCTGGTGGCATCGCCGCCGGACTACCAGCAGGGTGAATCGGTCAGAATTATGTATGTCCATGTCCCCGCGGCGTGGATGGCGATGTTTGTTTATTCGGTGATCGCGGTGGCGTCGGCCACGGCCTTGATCTGGCGGCATCCCCTGGCCGATCTGGTCGCGCAGGCCTCCTCGCCGATCGGCGCCTGTTTTACCTTCCTGTGTTTGGTGACCGGCTCCCTGTGGGGCAAGCCGATGTGGGGAACGTGGTGGATGTGGGATGCGCGGATGACTTCCGTCCTCATCCTCTTTTTTCTCTATCTGGGCCATATGTCGTTGTCGAAGGCCTTCGACGATCCGGTGCGCGGCGCCAAAGCGGCCTCGGTCCTGGCCCTGGTCGGCGTGGTCAACCTTCCGATCATCAAATTTTCTGTCGATTGGTGGAACACGCTGCATCAGCCGGCGAGTGTGATGCGGCTGGACGGCCCCACCATCGACGGTTCCATGCTGACGCCGTTGTTACTGATGGCGCTGGCCTTCACGATGTATTATGTGGCGTTGTTGATCCTGCGGGTTCGCGCGGAAATGCTGGATCGCAAGCTGCGTACGGCGCGTTTGGCGGCGGTTGACGCCGCGACCGTACCGGCCCCCGCGCGTTGATCCGCGGCCACCGGCCGCGTCGAGAGTGAGATGATGGAATCGCTGGTTTCGTTTTTCGCGATGGGTGGCTACTACGCCTATGTGTGGCCGGCCTATGGCTTGGCGGCGGTGGTGCTGGGCGGGTTGCTGGTGGTCAGCCTGCGCGCGCTCCGTGTCCGTCAGGCCGAGGTCGATCGCCTTGAGGGCGGCGGGCGGCGCCGGCGGGCGGGCGGAGGCGGCGCATGACCCGCAAACGCCGTCGGCTTTATGTCGTGGTTTTGTGCATGACCGCCTTGTTCTCGGCCGCGGCTTTGGTCCTGACCGCGTTCGAGGACAATCTCGTGTTCTTTTACAGCCCGAGCGACCTGGCGACCAAGGGCTTGGCAGGGGAGCGCCGCATCCGCATTGGCGGCCTGGTCGAAGAAGGCTCCGTGCTGCGCGACGGGAGCACCACCATCCGCTTCCGCGTCACCGACCTGCAAACCGCGTTGCCCGTGGTCTTCAACGGGATATTGCCGGACCTCTTTCGCGAGGGGCAGGGTGTGGTCGCGGAAGGGCGCATGGGGCCCAATGGCGTGTTCACCGCGACCGAAGTGCTGGCCAAACATGACGAAAATTACATGCCGCCGGAAGTGGCGGAGGCTTTGAAAAAGGCCGGGCATTGGCAGGACGGGATGGCCAAATGATCGTGGAGATAGGACATTTCGCCCTAGTGCTGGCGCTGTGTGTGTCCCTGGTCCAGGGCACGCTGCCGCTGATCGGCGCGGCTCGTGGCGACTTGGCATGGATGGAGACCGCGCGCCCGTCGGCGGTGGTCCAATTCGGGCTCGTGGCGCTGGCCTTCCTGACCCTGTTCCACGCCTTCATTTATTCGGATTTCTCGGTTGCCCTCGTGGCCAGCCACTCACACTCGCTGCAGCCGACCATCTACAAGATCAGCGCGGTGTGGGGGAACCACGAAGGTTCGATGGTTCTTTGGGTGTTCATCCTGGCCCTGTTCGGCGCGGCCATCGCCATCTTCGGCGGCAATTTGCCGGCGTCGTTGCGATCCCGCGTGCTGGCGGTGCAAGGGCTGGTCGGCTTCGGCTTTTTGTTGTTCATCATCGTCACCTCCAACCCGTTCCTGCGGCTCGATCCGCCCGCCCTGGAAGGCGCGAATCTGAACCCGTTGTTGCAGGACCCCGGTTTGGCGTTTCATCCGCCCTTCCTCTATTTGGGTTATGTCGGTTTCTCGACCGCGTTTTCCTTCGCCGTCGCCGCGTTGATCGAAGGCCGCGTCGACCCGGCGTGGGCGCGTTGGGTGCGGCCGTGGACGCTGGCGGCGTGGTGCGCGCTGACCGTCGGCATCGCCATGGGTAGCTGGTGGGCCTATTACGAGCTTGGCTGGGGCGGCTGGTGGTTTTGGGACCCGGTGGAAAACGCGTCCTTCATGCCCTGGATCGTTGGCACGGCGCTGCTCCACACCGCCATCGTGGTGGAAAAACGCGACAGCATGAAAACCTGGACCATCCTGTTGTCGATCCTGACCTTCTCGCTCAGCCTGATCGGCACATTCCTGGTGCGTTCGGGTGTGTTGACCTCGGTTCACGCATTCGCCACCGATCCGGGACGCGGTTTGTTCATCCTGATGCTGCTGGTCGTCGCCATTGGCGGGTCGTTGACCCTGTATGCCTGGCGGGCGCCGATGTTGAAGGGCGGGGGCCTGTTCGCGCCGATCTCGCGCGAGGGTGCGCTGGTCCTCAACAACCTGCTGCTGACGACGGCTTTCGCCACGGTTTTCCTGGGCACGTTGTATCCGTTGTTTCTCGACGTCCTGGGCGGATCGAAAGTGTCGGTGGGGCCGCCTTATTTCAACGCGACCTTCCTGCCGCTGACGACGCCGGTCGCGGTGGCGATGGTGGTGGGCCCGATGTTGGCCTGGAAACGCGGCGATCTGGCTGGCGCGTTGCAGCGTTTATGGCTGGCCTTCGTCGCGGTCGCGGTGACCGTGGTCGGCACGATCATCGTCATGGGCGACAAATCGATCCTCGCCGCGCTTGCCATGGGGCTGGCGGCGTGGGTTGCCGTCGGCGTGGCCGTGGAACTGGCGGAGAGGCTCAGATTGTTCCGCGCGCCCCTGGGCGAGGTTTGGCGGCGGGCGCGGCAATTGCCGCGCGCCTCCTATGGGATGAGCATCGCGCATTTCGGCGTGGCGGTTTTTATCGCTGGGGTTACGGCATCGAGCGCGTGGCGGGTCGAGGTGATCGCGACGGCGCGCCCGGGCGACACCCTGACCTTGGCCGATTACGACTTCCGGTTCCTGGGCGTACGCGGCGGCGATGGGCCCAATTACAGCTATGACCGCGGCTTTTTCGAGGTATCGCGCCAGGGCCAGCCGGTGGCGCTGATGACCCCGGAAAAACGCGCCTACATCGTGCAGAGCCAGCCCACCACCGAAGCCGCCATCCATACGACGTTTTTTTCCGATCTCTACGCCGTGCTCGGTGATGCCGATGGCAGCGGTTCGTGGACCGTGCGGCTTTATTACAACCCGCTGGTTCCCTGGATTTGGATCGGTTGCGTGATCATGGCCGCGGGCGGAATGGTGTCCTTGAGCGACCGCCGCCTGCGTATTGGCGTGCCCGTGCGCCGCCGCCGCGAGCCGGTGGCCGCGGCCGAGGCGACGGCTTAAACGCGGGGCGCGGGCACGATGAGCACTCCCGGTCCTTCCAGCTTTCGGCCGATCTTTTTGTTGCCGCTTGTCGTCTTCGCGGCGGTGGCGGTGTATTTCCTCTTCGGGCTTCAGCTTGATTCGCGGAAGCTTCCCTCGGCCCTGATCGGTCTGCCGACTCCGGCCTTCGCCCTGCCGCCGCTGGCTGGCGCGCCCCCGGCGCCGGGCGTGTCGGGAACGATTCCGGGCCTGGCCGCCGAGGATTTCAAGGGCCAGGTCTCGTTGGTCAACGTCTTCGCGTCCTGGTGCGGCCCCTGCCTGGTCGAACACCCGTTCTTCATGCGGCTGGCCGAGACCACCCCGATTCCGATTGTCGCCATCAACTACAAGGACAAGCCGGAGAACGCCGCCGCCTGGCTGCGCCGCTTCGGCAATCCCTATCGCCGCATCGGCGCCGACGAAGACGGCCGCGTCGGCATCGATTGGGGCGTCTATGGCGTGCCCGAGACTTTCGTCGTTGATGGCCAAGGCACCATCCGCTTCAAACATGTCGGTCCGGTTACCGAGGCGGCGATGCGGGACGACATCCTTCCGTGTATTGAGAATCTCCGCAATGGCCGCGACTGCTCCTAACCGCCGCGGGCGCTGGCGCGCCGCGCTGACGGCCCTGGCCCTGGCGGCCGCCGCGGGCCCGGCTTTGGCGGTCGAGCCGGGCGAGCGCCTGGCCGATCCCGCGCTCGAGGCGCGCGCTCGCGACCTTTCGGCGGAGCTGCGTTGCCTGGTCTGCCAGAATCAATCGATCGACGATTCCAACGCGGCACTCGCCCGCGATCTGCGCGTGCTCTTGCGCGAACGCCTGGCCGCCGGCGACAGCGACGATCAGGTGCGGCAATTCATGACCGTGCGTTACGGCGATTTCGTGCTGCTGCGCCCGCCCGTCCGGCCGGAGACCTATTTGTTGTGGTTCGGGCCAGCGGCGGCGGCGGCTTTGGGCGCGTTCGGAATCCTCCGGTTTTTCCGGCGCCGGCGCGGCGGCATCACGCCGGCCGCTCCGCTTTCGGCCGAGGAAAAGAAACGCCTGGAGACACTGATGGAGGCGACGCCGCGATGACGTTATGGCTCGTACTCGCCGCGATGACCGCGGCCACGTTGTTCGCGGTGTTGGCGCCGTTGCTGCGCCGCGCCGAACCGCAGCCGGCGCGCGCCGAGCATGACATGGAGGTCTATCGCGACCAGCTCGCCGAGATCGATCGGGATGTCGAACGCGGTTTCATCGGCGCCGACGAAGCCGAGGCGGCCAAGGCCGAAATCGGCCGGCGCCTGTTCGCGGCGGCGGACGAAAAAGGGCCGATCGCCCATCCGGCCGCGGCCAATGCGCGGTCGCTGGTCGTGGCCGGCGTGGCCGCGGGCATACCGATCCTGGGATTGATGCTGTATCAGGGCGTGGGTTCGCCCAATCTGCCCGGACGGCCGCTGACCGAGCGGCCGCCGATGGTGGCCGGCGCGGGTCAGGAACAGTCCCACGATCTCGATTCCATGGTCGCGCGCCTGGCCGAACGCATGCGGCAAACGCCCGACGATCCGCAGGGCTGGATGATGCTGGGCCGGTCTTATTCCATCGTCGGCCGCTTCGACGCCGCGATCGAGGCCTACCGGCGGGCGCTTTTGCTCGGGGTCGACGACCCGGCCTTGGACGGCAACTACGGATTGGCGCTGGTGATGCAGGCGCAAGGGTTGGTGACACCCGAAGCGCTCGCCGCCTTCGAGAGCGTTCTGGAAGTGGAGCCCGGCGATGCCCGCGCCCGGTTTTACGTCGGGATGTCCAAATTCCAGGGCGGTGACGCCCGCGCGGCCCTGGTCGATTGGATCGAGTTGGAAAAGGACTCGCCGACGGGCTCCTCCTGGCTGCCCGCGCTGCGTGAGCAGATCGCGGAGCTGGCGGGCAAGGCGGGAATCGACGCCGCCGCCGTGGCGCAGACGGTCAAGCCCCGCATCGCGGCCGGGGCGCCGGCGGCGATCGCGATGAATCCACCGGGAAGCGCGCCGCCGCTGGCCGCCCCCGGGGCGCCAAATCAAGCCGCACCGCGGGGTCCCACCCCCGAACAGATGGCGGCGGCGGCGCAGATGCCGGCGCAGGATCGCATGGCGATGGTGCGCGGCATGGTCGATGGCCTGGCCGCGCGGCTGGAAACCGAGCCCAACGACGTCGAAGGCTGGCTACGCCTGGGCCGTTCGTACAAGGTGCTGGACGAGCCGCAGAAATCGGCCGATGCCCTGGCCCGCGCGGCAAGGCTGGCGCCCAATCGCGTGGATGTCCTCACCGATTATGCCGGCGCCTTGCTGGCCGCTTCCGCCGGCAAACCGCCTCCGGCCTATATCGAAACGATGCGTAAACTCCTGACCCTCGATTCCACCAACGCCGAACTCATGTATCGGGTCGGCATCGCCGAAGCCGATGCCGGCAATCGCGAGCGGGCGGCGCAGTTGTTTGCGCAACTGCTCGCGCGGATGCCGCCGGCCGCACCCTTGCGCCCGGACCTGCAGCGCCGCCTCGATCAACTCAAGGTCGCGAATTAAGAAGAAGGACCTATCGCGCCGCCGCGAGACTTCATCCTCGGTTCAGCTTTGGTGTTGTATTGCGGCTTGGTTCGATGAAACACAGGAGTCAGTTATGAAGTTTGCCCCGAGCGCTTTCCTTCTTTCCGCCGTTCTCGCCGCCGGTGTGTTGACGGCCTCGGCCGTTGATGCCACGGGCCTGGCGACGTGCGATTCCGGTCCGCAGGCGGGTTGGCAGCCCGAGGCCAAGCTAACCTCGCAGTTGCAGGAAAAGGGTTGGCGGATTAACCGCGTCAAGATCGATGGCGGCTGTTACGAAGTCTACGCCATCACCGACAAGGGCGTGCGCGTGGAGGCCTATTTCCATCCCGTGACCCTGGCGCCGGTGCCGACAAACGTCAGTCCGAGATAGGCTCTTGGCTGTGCCGGTCGGGGGGCCGGCGGTGCGGGTATGGGACCCGCTGGTACGCCTCGGCCATTGGGCGTTGGTCGCAAGCGTAGCGGCGGCGTGGTTCACTCGACATGGCGGCGGCGTTTGGCATGAATGGATCGGTTATGCCGCGCTCGCCATCGTCGCGTTTCGGATTCTGTGGGGTGGGATGGGCTCGCATTATGCGCGTTTTGCCCAATTCATCCGCGCCCCGTCGGCAACCATCACTTATGCACGCGCGGTGCTGACCCGGACCGAACCGCGTTATCTCGGCCACAATCCGCTTGGCGGCTGGATGATTCTTGCCCTGCTCGCCGCGGTGATCGCGGTGGGCTTAAGCGGCTGGCTCTACACCACCGACACCTATTGGGGGGTCGAGTGGGTGGAGAGACTCCACGACACACTCGCCGACATTCTGCTGATCCTCGTGGCCGTTCACGTCGGCGGCGTGATCTTCGCCTCGCGCCGCCATCGCGAAAATCTGGTGGCCGCCATGATCCACGGCCGAAAGCGTCCGGCCGAGCCCGGCGAGTCCTAAACCCGCCCGGCGGCCGAAGTCGCTAGCGCACGAGCGCCTGCCACAACAGGATCCCCGCCGAGGCGAGGATGACCAACGCGGTTACCCCCGCGCCGATACCGCGGGCGGCCGTCATGCGGTCGATCTTGATCCCGAAGGGATGGACGATGCGCGCGGCCAAAAGCGGCAGGCCGAGGAAATGGATCCACATCGACGGCGCGCCGTTGATTTCGACGAGCGCCATGAGAATCAGCGCAATCGGCACGTTTTCGACGAAATTCATGTGCCGGCGGTTGGCCACGATGATGTCGGCATCGCCGCCGTCGCCCATAGGGATTTTCTTTTTTCCGCGCAGATTGCCGACGGTGCCGCCCAGATAAAGCGAAAGCAGCCCGAGCAGGGCCGCGTAGAGGCCGGTGGTTACGAGCATGGCTGATCCTTCCCATAAGGCGAACGCCGGGTAGGCGCGCCTGTTCCAATTCCGCGAAGATCGCACCGATAAGCGCGGCGGGCTAGGATTTGCTGGTAGTTGCGGAGAAATGGTGGAGCCGAGGGGGATCGAACCCCTGACCTTCGCATTGCGAACGCGACGCTCTCCCAGCTGAGCTACGACCCCGCCGCATCGCCGCGATAATGTGTATCGCATCCGGTGCTGTCAAGCCGAGCCGACCCGCGGGGCCGGCGCCCCGGTCGCGGAGGGGAGGATGACTTGCGCGGGGCCGGGGCCAAATGTAGGGTGCGGAACGAATCGATCCCTGGCACGGCGTTTCATGAATTCCCTTCTGGCTCTTCTCGACACGGTTATCAATTTTTACATCCTCGTCCTGATCGCCTCGGCGGTCATGAGTTGGCTGCTCGCTTTCAATGTGCTCAACGCCTATAACCGCGTCGTTTATTTGATCAGCGATTTTCTGTATCGGTTCACCGAGCCGGCGCTGGCGCCGATCCGCCGCATCATGCCGCGCATCGGCGGGATCGACATCTCGCCGATCGTCCTCATCCTGCTCCTGGTCTTCGTGCGCAACCTGCTTTTCGAATATCTTGGCTGAGACCGGGGCCTCGCCGTTCCGCGCCGTGACCGGCGGTGTGACCATCGCCATCCGCCTGACGCCCAAAGCCGCGCGCGAACGCATAGACGGAATCGTGGAGTTGCCCGAAGGCGGGACCGCGCTCAAAGTCGCGGTGACGGCGCCACCCGAAGACGGCCGCGCCAACGCCGCGTTGTTGCGCTTTCTGGCCAGGGAATGGCGGCTGCCGCGGCGCGCCTTCGATCTGGTTCAGGGCGCCGCGGATCGGCGAAAAGTCGTGCGAGTGGCGGGCGATTCCGGGGCGTTGATGGCGTCTCTCGCCACCTGGCGCGATGGCCGTCATGGCTGAGGCGGCGATGATCGATGGCCGTGCCGCCGCCGCCCGGCTGCGCGCCCGGCTGCGCGACCTGGTGATGGAATTCGGCCCGACGCAGGATTTGGCGCCGGGGCTGGCGGTGGTCCAGGTCGGCGACAACCCGGCGAGCAGCGTCTATGTGCGCGGCAAGGCCCGGGCGACCGTGGAAGTCGGCATGAAATCCATGGAACACAAGCTGCCCGAGGATGTAAGCGAATCGGCTTTGCTCGCGCTGATTCGCCGCCTCAACGACGACCCCGCCGTGCATGGCTTTCTGGTGCAGTTGCCGCTGCCCGCCCGCATCCGGCCGCAAGCGGTGGTCGATGCCATCGATCCGGCGAAGGACGTGGATGGCTTCCATCCGCTGAATGTCGGCCGGCTGGTCAGCGGCGGCGAGGGGTTGGTTCCGTGTACGCCGCAAGGGTGCCTGATGTTGATCCGCGATAGCCTGGATCGGCTGGCGGGGCAGGAGGCGGTGGTCCTCGGCCGTTCCAACATCGTGGGCAAACCGATGGCGGCCCTGCTGCTGCGCGAAGACTGCACGGTGACGACGATCCACACCAAGAGCCGCGACCTCGCCCAACATTGCCGCCGGGCTGATATTCTGGTGGTCGCGGCGGGTCGCGCCGGGCTCGTGCGCGGCGATTGGAT
Organism: Rhodospirillales bacterium; assembly: GCA_947445225.1. Classification (GTDB taxonomy): domain Bacteria; phylum Pseudomonadota; class Alphaproteobacteria; order CACIAM-22H2; family CACIAM-22H2; genus SHVT01. Next base: position 2,172 of record CANFCX010000002.1, on the reverse strand, counting down.
CAAGCCGGGCGCGGTTGTCATCGATGTCGGCATGAATCGCGGTGTCGACGCCGACGGCAAACCGCTTCTTCTCGGCGACGTCGACTTCGACGAGGCGATGGACGTCGCCGGCGCGATCACTCCGGTGCCCGGCGGAGTCGGTCCCATGACCATCGCCTGTTTGCTTCGCAACACCATGATCGCGTATTGCCGGCAACGGGGTTTGCCCGCGCCGGAAATCTGATCGATGCGCCGCCGTTTTGAAGGGAATGGGCCATGAGTGAATCGTTGGCGGGCCTCGCGCTCGCCGTCCTTGTGTTCGTCGGCAGCCATGTTTTGGTGTCGAGCACGCCGCTCCGGGGCGTCCTGGTGGGGGTTTTGGGCGAGACCGGCTACACCATCGCCTATTCGGCGATGTCGGCCGTGTTCTTGGTCTGGGTCGGCTGGGCGTACCGGGCCGCGCCTTATGAGGAGCTGTGGGCGCCGGTGGCCTGGGCGCGGTGGGTGCCGATTCTGGTGATGCCGGTGGCGTCGGTGTTCCTGGTCGCCGGGTTGACCACGCCCAATCCGACGGCGGTTGGCGGCGATCGCCTGGCCGGCCGCGGCGAGCCGGCGACGGGAATTCTGAAAGTCACCCGCCATCCCGTGATGTGGGCCTTCGCCTTGTGGGCGATGGCGCACATCCCCATCAACGGCGATGCCGCGTCGCTGTTCCTGTTCGGCTCGATGCTTGTGCTGGCGTTGGCCGGGCAGCCCTTGATCGACCGCAAGAAAAAGGCGCGGCTGGGCGCGGATTGGGAGCGGCTGGCCGCGGTCAGCTCGAACCTGCCCTTCGCGGCGCTGTTGTCCGGGCGCACGCGCGTCAGCCTCGCCGAAATCGGCTGGCACCGCATTGGCATCGGCCTGGTGCTCTACCTGGGGTTTCTCGACTTCCACGCCCGCGTCATCGGCGTCTCGCCACTACCCTGACCTCATAGCCCTCCCCTTGGGGGGAGGGCGGCGCGTGAAACGCGCGGGTGAGGGGCCTCGCGGAAGCGCCGCTTGGAGCATCGCGAGGACACCCTCGAGATTCTGCAACACGTCATTGTTCCAGAATCGGATGACGCGATAGCCTTGTTGCTGAAGCCAATGGGTTCGCGCCTCGTTGGCCAAATTGCGCGTCGCGTGTTGGCCGCCGTCGAGTTCGACGACGAGTCGTTCACCTTCACAAACGAAGTCCACGACGTAATTTCCGATCGGATGCTGACGGCGGAAGCGGAAGCCCTCCAGGCCGCGGTTGCGTAAGCGCGACCACAGCAGCGTTTCCGCCTTGGTCATGGATTTGCGGAGGTTTCTGGCTCTTTCGACGGACATCCGGTTCCCTCCCGTCCGGTCCCGCGCCCCTCACCCGCGCGCTAAAGCGCGCGCCCTCTCCCCCCGAGGAGAGGGCTTATGAAGGACCTCAGCCGCGCTTGGCCTTGGCCAGGCGCAGGCGGAGCGCGTTGAGCTTGATGAAACCCTCGGCGTCGCGCTGGTTGTAGACCTGATCGGCCTCGAAGGTGACGTGGGCCAGGCTGTAGAGGCTGTTCGGGGATTTGCGGCCGGCGATGGTGACGGTGCCTTTCCACAGCTTCAGCCGCACGGTACCGGCGACGTTTTTCTGGCTTTCGTCGATGGCCGCCTGGAGCATCAGGCGCTCGGGCGAAAACCAGAAGCCGTTATAGATCATCTCGGCGTAACGCGGCATCAGGTCGTCCTTGAGATGCGAAGCGCCCCGGTCAAGCGTCAGGCTTTCGATGGCGCGGTGGGCGTGGTGCAGCAGCGTGCCGCCGGGGGTTTCGTACACCCCGCGCGATTTCATGCCGACGAAGCGGTTTTCGACCAGATCGAGCCGGCCGACGCCGTTCCTGCCGCCGATCTCGTTGAGGCGCTGGAGCAGGGCCGCGGGTGAGAGCGGCTTGCCGTCAACCGCCACGGGGTCGCCGCGCTCGAACTCGATTTCCACATAGGTGGGCGCGTCCGGCGCCTTCCCCGGCGCGACCGAACGCGTGAACATCGCCTCGTCGGGTTCGATCCAGGGGTCCTCCAGGGCGCGGCCTTCATAGGAAATATGCAGCAGATTGGCGTCGGTGGAATAGGGCGGCTCCCCGCTCTTGCCCTTGGCGATCGGTATCTGGTGCTTTTCCGCGTAGTCGAGCAGCTTCGTGCGCGAGT
>CANFCX010000001.1 GCA_947445225.1 Rhodospirillales bacterium | reverse complement strand
TCGGGCGACAATGGCGGAAACGACGTCGGCGGTCAGGACCCCTTTGGCGTAATCGGACAACACCACGACCCGGCAGTCGCCGATGGCGTCGGCGGCCAATTGCACGATGTCGGCCGCCACCGCCGCCGAGACCGGGGCCGTCGTTTCGTGATCGGCGCGCAGAAGCTGTTGGCCGCCGGCGACGTAGCGGGTCTTGATCGTGGTCGGCCGCCCGCGATCGACGAGCAAACGCGGTTCCGCGGTTTCCAGAGCGCCAACCAAACGTGTCACCTCATGACCGGCGGCATCGTCTCCAACCACAGAAATGAAGGTCGGGTGCGCGCCAAGCGCCACCAGGTTGCGCGCGACATTGCCGGCGCCGCCCAACATCGAGGCTTCGCGGTCGACGCGGAGCACGGGGATCGGCGCTTCCGGCGAAACGCGATCGACATGGCCATAAAGGAAGCGGTCGAGCATGACGTCGCCGACGCACAACACACGCGTCCCCTTCACGCGACCGAACGAAACGAACAGCTCGCCGCCGGTGTCCACCGCGTCGCGGCCCGCGCTCACGCCAGCCCGAGCTCGATTTCGAGCGCGCCGCACAACATCTGGCCCAGGGTGATGTGCATTTCCTGAATCCGCGCCGTGGCCTGCGCGGGCACGATCAACAGCGGGTCGGCCAGCCCCGGCAGATCGCCCCCGCCCTTGCCCCCGAAAGCCGCGGCGCTCACGCCCATCTCGCGCGCCGCTTGCAAGGCGAGCACGATATTCGGACTCTTGCCCGACGTCGTGATGGCGAGCGCCACGTCGCCCTTGCGCCCGAGCGCCCGAACCTGGCGCGCGAACAACTGATCGAAGCCGAGATCGTTGCCGATGGCGGTCAGCGCCGAGCTATCGGTGGTGAGTGCGATCGCGGCGATCGGCGCCCGGTCCTTGCGATAACGCACGGTCAGTTCGGTGGCGAGGTGCTGGGCATCCGCGGCGCTGCCGCCATTGCCGAAAAACAGGAGCTTGCCGCCGCCGCGGATGGAGTTCGTGCATAGCCGCACCAGCCGCGCGAATGGTTCCTTGAGCGCCGCCCGCGTCGCCGCGACGGTGGCCTGATGTTCGTCCCACTCCGAATCGAAGAATCGATCGATGTCGATGTTCGCCTCCCGCGACGTCCGTGGCGAATCTACTACGCCAGCACTTTCCTGAAATAGGCGATCGTGCGGCCGAGCCCTTCGTCGAGCGGCACCTTGGGCTCCCAGCCGAGCGCCGATTTGGCCAGGGAAATGTCGGGGCAACGCTGCAATGGGTCGTCCTCGGGCAGCGGCTTGTTGACCGTCTTGGAGCGCGAGCCGGTGAGCCGAATCACCGTTTCCGCCAATTGCGCGATGGTGAATTCCCCGGGATTGCCGAGATTGACCGGTCCGGTCAGGCTGTCCGGCGCCGCCATCATCTTGAGAAACCCGTCGATAAGATCGTCGACGTAACAGAAAGCGCGCGTCTGCGTGCCCTTGCCGTACAACGTGATCGGCTCCCCGCGCAGCGCCTGGACGATGAAATTGGAGACCACGCGCCCGTCATTAGGGTGCATCCGCGGCCCATAGGTGTTGAAGATTCGCGCCACCCGGATCCGCAGTTTGTGTTGCCGCCAATAATCGAAGAACAGGGTTTCGGCGCAACGTTTGCCTTCGTCGTAGCAGGCGCGCGGCCCCACTGTATTGACGTTGCCGCGATAATCCTCGGTCTGCGGGTGGACATGCGGGTCGCCATAAACCTCGCTGGTCGAGGCCTGAAAAATCTTCGCTTTCACGCGTTTGGCCAGCCCCAACATGTTGATGGCGCCATGAACGCTGGTCTTGGTCGTCTGCACCGGATCGAACTGATAGTGGATCGGCGAGGCCGGACAGGCGAGATTGTAGATATCGTCGACCTCGACATAGAGCGGGAAGGTCACGTCATGGCGCATCGTCTCGAAATGCGGCTTGCCGACAAGGTGGGCGATGTTGTCCTTGCTGCCGGTGAAGTAATTATCGACGCAGAGCACATCGTTGCCTTCGGCCAACAGTCTTTCGCATAGATGTGAGCCGAGAAAACCGGCGCCGCCGGTGACGAGGATACGTTTGCGCAGTTGCATGGGGGCGATCGCTCCCGCGATACGGGCGGCCGCGGGCCGCTGTGAAACCAAAGGGCCGGGAGACTAACATTGCCGCCTTCCCTGGCAAAGGCGATCCGCCGGTCCGGAGTCGAACTTCGCGGGGACGGCTCTAAGCGTTTGACTAAAAGCGCCGCAAGTCAATATGATGGCTCATCGTTGCGGGGGCGCGGGGGGTTTAATGCGCTGGTGTCCCTTAATAATAATGTGGCCTTCTTTGGAGGGATTCGAACGGTGAGCCGTCATCTTCGGCGCTTTTCACTGTCCCTAGCCCTGATGTTGGGCGCGGGCGGTTGTTCTTTCGTCGCCGATTCATTGTGGCCGACGTTGACGGGTGAAGATCCGCGTACGCCGCCGCGCGCCAGAACCGAAATTCCGCTTTCGCCGGGCGAACGCGTCGGCCAGCCTTTCGCGTCGCCGCCCGCGGCGCGCCCGGTCGCCCCGGTGCAGTCCGGCGTGGCCACGCCTCCATCCAGCAGCGGCACCGTGATGGCGGCGCCCTCGTTCCCGCCGCCGTCTCCGCAGCCCACCGTCCAGGCCCAGTTTCAGCCGCAGCCTTCGGCTGGCGGCTTTACCTCGACCTCCGGCACCGTCGTTGGCGCCAAAGTTGGACAGACGCGCGAGGAAGTCGGCCGCCTCAACGCTTCGGTCGCGCAACGCAACGCCGCACTCCAGCAGTTGCGCGCCGATTCGGTGCAAACGGCGCAGCGTTTCCACAGCCTGGTCGCCGGCATCAACGCCCGCCTCCAGGTCGGCACCACGCCCGGCAACCCCATCTTGGTCAGCCAATGGGACCAAGCGCAGGGTGAACTGGACCGCATCGGCAACGAAGTCAGCCGCATGAATCTTCTGGCCAGCCAGGTGGCGGCCGATGCTTCGGTGGCGGCTTATCTGCTCGAATCCACGCGCGCGGCCTATAGCGTCGCTGGCGCGCTCGAGGAAGATCACCGTCAGCTCGCCTTGCTGGAAGACGAAGTCAACCGCACCGTCGTCGGGGTTGATCGTCTGTTGAGCGAATTGTCCGAGGACGTCAGCCGGCAGAGCGCGTATCTGGGCAACGAACGGTCCAACATGACGGCGCTGTCGGTGGCCATCAAAAACGGCGAACTTTACGGCGCGAGCCTCGCCAATCGGTCCTTCTCGGCGATCCCAGGGGCTCGCATCGGCAGCAATCTCGCCGCCGCCGCCCCGACGGCTCCCGCCGCCGACCGCCGGCCCCTGGTGGTCATTCGTTTCGACCGCGCCCGGCCGGATTACGAACAGGCGCTCTACACCGCGGTCAGCCGCGCCCTGGAGCGGCAGCCGACCGTCGCCTTCGATCTCGTCGCCGTTGCGCCCGCGCGCGGATCGGCCGCGGAACTGGCGCAAAATTCGACAGCGTCGCGACGCAACGCCGAAACCGTGATGCGGTCGCTCACGGATATGGGTCTGCCGCCCGATCGCGTTGGCCTATCCGCCACGACCAGCACCTCGGTCCAGGTCAACGAAGTCCAAATCTTCGTCCGCTAAGACCGCCGGACGGCTCCGCGTGCGCGGCCACAAGGCCGCGCGCCCGGGTGGCTGGTTTCGCCCAATCGTCCCACTCCGCAGACGTTAACACGGTATCGAAACGCCTAGGCTCTTGCGGGCTTCGCGCCCGTTGCGTGGAACTCCAGGAGCGCGTAGTAGGGTGGCCGCATGTCGAACGCCGAAACATTGCGCGATTTGATCGACCTCGGGGCCGCCGAAGCGGTCGCCCTTGCCGCGCCGGAAAGCCCGAATTTGACCTTTGGCGGGCTGCGCCGGCTTTGCGACGAAACCGCCGTGGCGCTCAACCGCGCCGGGCTCGGCCGTAACGACCGCGTCGCGATCGTACTGCCTAACGGACCGGCGATGGCGGCGGCCTTTGTCGCCATCGCCGGCGCCGCCGCGACCGCTCCGCTCAATCCCGGCTACCGCACCGAGGAATTCGACTTCTACCTCACCGATCTCGATGCCCGCGCCCTCGTCGTTGCTCGCGGCGACGATACCCCGGCCCGCGCCGCGGCCGTCGCGCGCGGGGTTCCGGTCCTGGAATTGACCGTGCCGCCGGGCGCGCATGCCGGGCAATTCACGATCGAGCGAACCACGACCGATCCAGCCGCCAAGCCCGGCGCGCGCGTGGCCGGGGCCGCGACGGCGGGCGACGTGGCGTTGGTGCTTCACACATCGGGGACCACCTCGCGGCCCAAACAGGTGCCGTTGACACACGCCAATCTGGCGGCCTCGGCGCGGGCGATCGGGCGCACCCTGCGCCTTGGCCCCACGGATCGGTGCCTCAACATCATGCCGCTTTTCCATATCCATGGGCTGGTCGCGGCGGTTTCGGCCTCGCTCGCGGCCGGAGGCAGCGTGTTTTGCACCCCGGGGTTCAACGCGCTCAAATTCTTCGCTTGGATCGCCGAGGCGAACCCGACCTGGTACACGGCGGTGCCGACGATGCATCAGGCCATCCTGTCCCGCGCCGGACGTAACCCGGAGATCATCGCCAACAGCCGGCTGCGTTTCATCCGTTCGTCCTCCGCCTCGCTGCCGCCCAGCGTGATGCGCGAATTGGAGGCCGCGTTCAACGCGCCGGTCATCGAATCCTATGGCATGACCGAGGCGTCGCATCAGATGACATCCAACCCGCTGCCGCCGCAGGCGCGCAAGCCCGGATCGGTGGGCGTGGCCGCGGGGCCGGAGGTGGCGATCATGGACGAAGGCGGTGGGTTGCTCGGGCGCGGCGGGGTCGGCGAAATTGTCATTCGCGGCCCCAACGTCACCGCCGGCTACCACAACAATGAGGGCGCCAATGCCGCCAATTTCACCCATGGCTGGTTTCGCACCGGCGATCAGGGTGTGTTGGACCATGAAGGGTATTTGACCATCACCGGCCGCATCAAGGAGCTGATCAACCGGGGCGGCGAAAAGATTTCCCCGCGCGAGGTCGACGAGGTGTTGATGGACCATCCGGCTGTGGCCCAGGTTGTTACCTTCGCCATTCCCCACGACAAGTTGGGAGAGGAAGTCGGCGCCGCGATCGTCCTGCGCGAGGGGCAGCAGGCGAATGAACGCGAGCTGCGGGATTTCGCGGCCAAGCGCCTCGCCGATTTCAAAGTGCCGCGCAAGATCGTGTTCCTGGCGGAAATCCCCAAGGGTGCGACCGGCAAGCTCCAACGCATCGGGTTGGCCGCGAAACTGGGCCTCGCGCCGTGAAGATTTGCGTCTATGGCGCCGGCGCCATCGGCGGCTATCTGGGCGCCAAGCTGGCGCTGGCCGGCGCCGACGTGACCCTGATCGCGCGCGGGCCGCATCTCGCCGCGATGAAGGCCAATGGCCTCACCCTTATCAGCGGCGGCGATACCTTGGTCTGCCACCCCTTCTGTACCGCCGATCCCGCCGAGGCCGGACCGCAGGACTACGTCATCATCACCCTGAAGGCCCATTCGGTGCCGCCCGCGATCGACGCGATGCGGCCGCTGTTCGGGTCCGAAACGGCCGCGGTCACCGCGATGAACGGGGTGCCGTGGTGGTACTTTCAGGGTTTCGAGGGACCATGGAAGGACCGCCGGTTGAACACCCTCGACCCCGAGGGAAAGCTGACTGCGGCGATCCCGATTGCCCGCGTCATCGGCTGCGTCGTTTATCCAGCGGCGGAGATCGTCGAGCCGGGTGTCGTCAAACATATCGAAGGCGACCGTTTCATGTTGGGCGAGCCGGATGGATCGCGCTCGCCGCGGGTGGCCAAACTGGCCGAGGCGTTGACCCGCGTCGGTGTCAAATCGCCCGTGCGCCCGCGCATCCGCGACGATATCTGGCTCAAGCTGTGGGGCAATTTGAGTTTCAACCCGGTCAGCGCGTTAACTCACGGCACACTTGTCCGCATCGCCACCGATCCCGAGACCCGCGCGATCGTGCGCGCGATGATGGTCGAGGCCGAAGCGGTGGCGCGGAAACTGGGCGTCAAATTTCCAGTCGACGTCGATACCCGCATCAAATGGGCGGCCGAGGTCGGGGAACATAAGACCTCCATGCTCCAGGATTTGGAGCGTGGGCGCCCCATGGAGATCGACGCCCTGCTCGGCGGCGTCGTCGAAATGGCGCGGCTTGTCGACATTCCTACGCCTTCCATGGACATCGTGCTCGCCCTGGTGCGCCAACGCGCCCAGATCGCCGGCGCCTATCCGGCCTGACCGGCAACCAAGACCGTAATGAACCGGATTTCCGAATTCGTGCGCTCGCCCTGCGTCGATATCTGCCGGATCGACAAGGACACCGCGCTGTGCGCGGGCTGTTTTCGCACCATCGACGAAATTACGGCTTGGCTGGACCTGTCTGGCGACGGCCGGCGCGAGGTGTTGAAGAAAGTCGAGGAACGCAGGAAAGTCATGGGGGCCGGGAGGCCCCCATACCCCCGCTAGAGGGAGCCCGCGCGCCGAACGCCGGGGCCGACGGTCGGTTCGTTCTTCAGCCGTTTTAGGATGTCGTCGAGCTGGACCAGCGTCTTGTAGCGGACCACAACACGGCCGCTGCCGCCCGCCCCCGCGGGTTCGATCGTCACCGCGAAGCCGAGCGCCTTCGATAGGTCGCGCTCGAGCGCCAGCGTATCAACGTCCTTGGTCGCGGCGGCGGGCTTGGAGGCCGCTTCCGGTGCCTTTTTCGCGGCGGCGCGGCCAAGCACCAACGCTTCCGTCTGGCGGACGTTGAGCCCCTCATCCACCACCTTGCGGGCAATGGCCATGGGGTCGGCGGCCGAGAGCATGACGCGGGCATGGCCGGCCGAAATTTGGCCATCCTCCAGCATTTGTTTCACCGGCTGCGGCAGCCGCAGGAGGCGCATGGTGTTGGCGACATGGCTGCGGCTCTTGCCGACGGCGCGCGCCAGTTCTTCCTGGGCGTGGCCGAATTCGGCGGTCAGCCGGCGATACCCCTCCGCCTCCTCGAGTGGACCCAAATTTTCGCGCTGCACGTTTTCGACCAGCGCGACTTCAAGCGCCTCGCGGTCGGAAACCTCGCGCACGACCACCGGGATTTCGTGCAGACCCGCGCTTTGCGCCGCCCGCCAGCGGCGTTCGCCGGCGATGATCTCGAAGAAATCGGGTTTGCCGTTGTCGCGGCGGACCAGGATCGGCTGTAACACGCCGCGCTGTTTCACCGATTCGACGAGCGCCGCCATTTCCTCGGCATCGAAGACGCGGCGCGGTTGGAACCGGCCTGGCTTGAGCATGGCGATCGGCATCTGACGAAGCGAGGCCGTGGGCGCGGATGGGGATTCGGCGTCGCCGAACAACGCCGACAGACCCCGGCCCAGCGGCCGCCGGCTTCTATCTTCGCCGCCCGCGGTCATGGCCTGTCGCCCGAGGCGGCGCGGGCGCGGATACCGGCGGCCGGAATCGCCGCGGCCTCCGCGATTCCAGCGGCCGCGCCGCGACGCAGCAACTCGGTCGCGAGTTGCGCATAGGCCTGCGCGCCGGGACACCGCCAATCGTAGAGGAGCACCGGCTTGCCATGCGACGGCGCCTCGGAGATGCGAACGTTGCGGGGAATCACCGTGTCATAAACTTTGGGGCCGAAATATGAGCGAACATCCGCGGAGACTTGCTCGCATAGGTTGCTGCGCCGATCGAACATGGTCAAAACCAGCCCATGCAGCTCCAGCCGCGGATTAAGGCTTCGGCGAACGCGGTCCAGTGTGCGAACGAGATGGCTCAGGCCTTCCAGCGCCAGAAATTCGCATTGCAGCGGGACCAGCACCCATTCCATCGCGACCAGGGCGTTGAGCGTGACCAGGGTCAGCGAGGGCGGGCAATCGACGAAGATGTAATCATAGGGCAAGACCGCGCCGCGCAGGGCGTCGCGCAGGCGGAATTCGCGCCGGGGCATGTCGATCAATTCGATCTCTGCCCCAGTCAAATCCACGGTCGCCGGCATGATCGAGAGTCCCGGGATGGTGGTCGCTTTCGTCGCTTGGGAAACATCGGCGCGACCCAGCAACACGTCATAGGTGCCGGTCGCGCGGGCCTCCTGCGAAATGCCAAAGCTGGTGCTCGCATTGCCCTGCGGATCCAGATCGATGACCAGCACACGTTTGCCGACCGCGGCCAGCGCGGTGGCGAGATTAACCACGGTGGTGGTTTTGCCAACTCCGCCCTTTTGATTGGCCACGGCGATCAGCCGCAGCGGCGTGCCGGGAGCGATATCGGGCATGGCGTTAACGTCGCTCGGCATTGCGCTTTCGCACCCCGGTGAGTCGCAGGATGGTACCCGATGGATCGGTTTGGCTTGGGAAACGTTCCACGTCCATCTTCCATCGCTTTGCCGCATCCGTCAATTCATCCTCGACCGCGCGGCCCTTGTGGAAGAGGAAACTGCCGCCGGGAGCGAGGAGCTTGCTGGAATAATCGAGCAGACGGGACAGCGGAGCCACGGCACGGGCGGTAACGACATCGGCGCGCAAGGAATTGAATTCCTCGGCCCTCTTATTGTGGATCGTTGCAGGAAGCGAGGCGGCGGCAACGACCTCCCGCAAAAAAACGCATTTGCGGCCATCGGATTCGACTAAATGGACATCCAGCCCCCCCATCGCCGCCAGGACAAGACCGGGGAAACCGGCGCCGCTGCCGATATCCACGAGGGTCGCGGCGTCTCGGGGAATAAGCGCATGGAGCTGGGCGGAATCGAGGAAATGCCTTCGCCACAGGTCGGAAAAGGTCGAATCGCCGATGAGATTCACCCGCCCGCGCCATTGCAGCAAGAGAGCGGCGTGGAGCCTCAGCTTGGCCGATGTTTCACGTGAAACATCAGCCAGACGGTCGAACTCATCCGGGGTGAGCGGGCTGGGCGCGGCGGACATAACGCAACAGGATGGTCAGCGCCGCCGGGGTGACCCCGGAAATCCGGGCGGCCGCGCCCAGCGTCGGCGGCCGTGCCTTGGCCAGTTTCGTGCGAACCTCCGTCGACAGGCTGGTCAGGCCGTCATAATCGAGATCGGGCGGCAGGAGCAGGGTTTCATCCTGGCGGAATGTACGGATATCGGCGTCCTGACGGTCGAGGTAACCGACATATCGTGCATCGATTTCAAGCTGTTCGGCGATCGCCGGCGCCAGCCCGCCTAGCTCCGGCCACAGGATCGCAAGCCGCCGGCAATCCACGCCGGGCATGGCCAAAAGGTCGGCGGCGCTTCGCTTTGCGCCGTCTTGATTAACCTGGAGGCCGCGGCGTTGCAGATCGGTGGGTGTGGCGCGGAGGCTCGACACTAGGTCCCGCGCGGCAGCCAGATTCCGCGCCTTCGCCGCGAACACCGCCGCCCGTTCGCCACCGACGCAGCCAATGGCGATTCCGCTCGGGGTCAGGCGTTGATCGGCATTGTCGGCCCGGAGGGTCAGCCGGAATTCCGCGCGTGAGGTGAACATGCGGTAGGGTTCGGTCGTACCGAGGCTCACCAGATCATCAATGAGCACGCCGATATAGGCCTGGCTGCGGTCCAACGTGAACGGCTCGCCGCCGGATACCGCCAGCGCCGCGTTGAGCCCGGCCATCAGCCCCTGGGCGGCGGCCTCCTCGTAACCGGTCGTGCCGTTGATCTGCCCGGCGAGATAAAGGCCTTTAATCCGCCGCGTTTCCAGGGTCGGCCACAACTCCCGGGGGTCGACATAGTCATATTCCACGGCGTAACCGGGCCGGACCATCTCGGCGTGTTCGAGGCCGGGGATGGTCTTGAGAAGTGCCCCCTGGATGTCGCGGGGAAGCGACGTCGAAATACCGTTCGGATAAACGGTGTCGTCGTCCAGCCCCTCCGGCTCCAGGAAGATTTGATGGCGGGTGCGGTCGGCGAAGCGAACGACCTTGTCCTCGATCGACGGGCAATAACGCGGGCCGGTGCTGCCGATTTGCCCGGAATACATCGGTGCCAGATGCAGATTTGCACGGATGATGTCATGGGTCTGCGGCGTGGTCGCGGTGATATGGCAGGGGACCTGCGGTGTCGTGATCCTCGCGGTGAGAAAGGAAAACGGCTCGGGCGGATCGTCGCCGGGCTGCACGGCGAGCGCCCGCCAATCGATGGTGCGCCCATCAAGGCGCGGCGGCGTGCCCGTCTTCAACCGTCCAAGGGCAAAACCCGCGGCTTCAAAAGCCACCGAAAGCCCCAGCGCGGGGGCTTCACCCACGCGGCCGGCTGCCTGGGTCTCCTTCCCGATATGGATCAGCCCGCGGAGAAAGGTCCCGGTCGTGACCACGACCGCGCCGGTCGCGATCTCCTCGCCGCTCGCCAACACGACGGCGGCAATCGCACCCTCCGGACCGAATCGCAGATTCTCCACCGCGCCCGCGCGAATAGCCAAATTCGGCTGCGCCGCCAGAACCTCCTGCATGGCCAGACGGTAGAGTTTACGATCGGCCTGGGCGCGCGGCCCGCGAACGGCGGGGCCTTTGCTGCGGTTCAACATGCGGAATTGAATGCCCGCCCGATCGATGACCCTGCCCATGATCCCGTCGAGCGCATCGATTTCGCGAACGAGATGGCCCTTGGCCAACCCGCCGATCGCCGGATTACACGACATTTCCCCGATGGTCGCCGGATTGTGGGTCAGCAGCAGGGTCGATGCGCCCAGCCGCGCGGCAGCAGCAGCAGCCTCACAGCCGGCATGTCCGCCGCCCACCACAATGACGTCATAACCGCTCATTTCCGCGACTCTATAGTCGCGGTCCGGCCCGGAGTCAAAACCCCGAATGTTTCACGTGAAACATTCTCGTCGCCGTTTAATATGTATTTATATTATAAATACGATGATTATTTATGGCGCGCCTTCGAACCGGCACATCGGTTGCGGGCAGGGCCTTTCCATCCACAACACACTTTCCTGACGGAAACGCCGACGATATTCGGCCACGGCATCCTTCAGGGATTCGAGCCGTTGGCTTTCGATCACCAACACCACGAATTTACAACCCTCCCGGACCACCTGCCCGCCATCCACCCATCCGCCCTGGCAATCCACTATGGTGAAACCATCCGTCCGGAGGGGTAAAACGTCATCGACGTAACGCTGCCAATCCGCGTCCGAAACCACCAAGCCGTCCGCAATCGTGCGCCCGAACACCAACTCAACCACAAGCGGCCCCTCACGAACCGGCGCCCCGCGAACTTGGGCCTCGCGCGGCGGCAACGGCGCCTAGCAGGCGGCGAGCGCCAGCGCCGCAACTGTCATCATCCCGGAACCGACAATTCGCTTGAAGCGACGATGCGACATCGACCCCCCCAAGAGGCCAAGAACTACAAACCGCATCTTACCGCGCCCCGGACCAGTGCCGTTGCCCTATTTCCCAATACAAAATTCGCGGAAGACGACATCCAAAATATCCTCAACACCGACGCGTCCCGTGATGCGGCCCAATGACCGCGCGGCCAACCGCAGATCCTCGGCGGCAAGCTCCGGCAGACCCGCCACCAGGCCCCGCCGCAACGCCGCTTCGCAGCCCTCAAGGGCTTCGCGATGCCGGGCGCGCGTGAGAACCGGGGAAACACTGACGTTGAGTCGGCGCGCGGCCTCCCTTTCAATCGCGCTCAACAACACCTCCACCCCAGCCCCGGTCAGCGCCGAAACCGCCACCACCGGCCGCCCATCGGGCATCGGCGCGGTCTTGGATTGACCAAGATCGATCTTGTTGAGAACCACGATGGTGTCGTCATCGACCAGCGCCGCCGTGGCCGCATCCACCCCTGGCCAGGCCGCCGCGTCGAAGACGGCGAGCTTGAGGTCCGCCGCCTTCGCCCGTGCCAACGCGCGCCGCACGCCCTCGGCCTCGATGTCGTCGCCGCTGTCCCGCAGACCGGCGGTGTCGGCGATCACCACGGGATACCCGCCGAGATCGAGATGAATTTCGATAACGTCGCGTGTTGTTCCGGCGGTTGCCGATACGATGGCGGCATCCCGCCGCGCCAGCCGGTTCAACAGGCTCGATTTCCCGGCATTGGGCGCGCCGATGATGGCGATGGAAAGGCCCTCCCGAAGCCTTTCTCCACGCCGTCCGTCATCGAGATGGCGCTCGATCTCCGCCGCCAGCGCCTCGATCTCGGGGCGGATCGCGGCGGCCAAACCATGCGGCAAATCTTCGTCGGGAAAGTCGATATCGGCCTCGGCGTGCCCGAGCACCCGGATCAGCCTTGCTCGCCAGCCCTCGTAAAGCGCGCCCAGCTCCCCGTCCAGCTGCCGCAACGCCTGCCGCCGCTGGGCCGCGGTCTCGGCCGCGATGAGATCGGCCAGGCCCTCGACTTCCGTCAGATCGAGCCGGCCATTTTCAAAAGCCCGGCGGGTGAATTCCCCGGCTTGGGCAAGGCGGCACCCGGGCAGCAGACCGAGAACCTCGCTGACGCCCGCCACGACCGCGCTGCCGCCGTGGATATGGAATTCCGCTACATCCTCCCCGGTGAAGCTGTTCGGTCCCGGAAACCAGAGCACGAGTGCATCGTCCAGCACGTCACCGCCCCATGGATCGGCGAGCCGGCGCAGGCTGGCGCGGCGTGCCGGCGGCACCGGGCGGCGGGTCAGCGCGGCGATGGCCGCGCCCGCCCCCGGACCGGACACACGCAGCACCGCGATTCCGGCCCGGCCGGAAGACGTTGCCAAAGCGAAGATCGTCCCGGTCATGCCCCGATTGCGGCCCCTTCGCCGCGGCTCGACCGCGAGGCCTGACGCCTCGCTAAGTCAGCGGTGTCATCACCCATTTCTTATAGGCCGGCCGCATCGTCAGCCTTGCGTACCAGTTCTGCAGGCCAACCATCATCGAGGGCCGCTGAATCGGCAGGTTGAACCAACGATAGGCGTGAACGCCAAGCGCGACGTCGCCCATCGTGAAGTGGCTCCCGGCCACGAAATCGCGCCGGGAGAGGTCGTTGCTCAAGATTTTCCAAGCGTCCAGCGCCCGATGGCGCGCCTCGTCGAGCGCGGCCGCGTCGCGCTTTTCCGGCGGCGTCCGCACCAGCCCGACAAACAGCGGCCCCATCGCCGGCGCGATCGTCATCGATGCCCAATCCATCCAGCGATCGGCGTCCGCCCGTTCCTGCACATTTTCCGGCCACAGCGTCCCGGCGCCGTGTTTGGCGGCGAAATAGCGCACGATGGCATTCGATTCCCACAACACGAATCCGTCGTCATCGATGGTGGGAACAAGCCCGTTCGGATTGAGGACAAGATAGGACGGATCGCGAGTCTTCATGCCGGCGCTTTCGCCGCCGACGACCTCGCGTTGCACCGGAATCGACAGTTCCTCGCAGACCCACAGCACCTTCTGCACATTCGCCGAATTGCTGCGTCCGTAGATCTTCACCATGGCCACCCCCGAAAGGGGCCGGCTTGGCCCCCGATATAGTTTACCCACTATATAAGGCGATTTGGTTGCGGGCGCCTTCCCTTCAGTGCAATTTTCGCACTCCTTCGGGCGCGGGCGGCGGCTCTTGCGCGAATTCACCTCGGTCTGTATAAACCCCCACTTCCAGGCGGCGAGGCCAGGGCGACAGCCCCGGGCATGCCCAACCGCCTGAACCAATGGACGAATCGTCGGATTGATTGCCGCCGGTTCATCGAAAGGAAGCAAAATGCCCAAGATGAAGACCAAGTCTGCCGCCAAGAAGCGGTTCAGACTGACCGGGACTGGCAAGGTCAAGATGGCCCATGCCTTCAAGCGTCACAATCTGCGCAAACGCTCGCAGAAAATGAAGCGCAAGGCCCGCGCCAGCACCACGATGAAAAAGGGTGACGCGCGCAAGGTCATCCGCTTCTTCCTACACGGCTAACGGGGGCGCTCAACAATGGCACGCGTCAAACGCGGGACAACAGGCCACGCCCGCCACAAGAAAGTCCTGAAACGCGCCGCGGGTTATCGCGGCCGGTCGAGCACCACCTTTCGCGCCGCGCTCGAGAAGGTCGAGAAGGCGCTTCGTTATGCCTATCGCGACCGGCGCAACCGCAAACGCGATTTCCGCGGCTTGTGGATTCAGCGCATCAATGCGGCGGCGCGCCTGTCCGGCATGACCTATTCGCAACTGATGTTCGGGATCAAGAAGGCCGGCATCGAAATCGACCGCAAGGTGCTGTCGGACCTGGCGATCACCGATCCCGATGGCTTTAAGGGCTTGGCCGAAAAGGCCCGGGCCGCCCTCAAGCCCGCCTGAGACAACCGCGTCTCGGCAGTGATAAAGGGGTCGGTCCGAGAGGGCCGGCCCTTTTTCGTTTCACTCTCCGCGAGAGGCTAGTTTTTTCCCGGGACCCAACGCGATGAACGATTTGAACCGGCTACGCGATGAAATCCTGGCGGGTGTCCACCAAGCCGCGGATTTGGAGACACTTGATTCGCGCCGCGTGGCCGCGCTCGGCCGCAAGGGCGAGATCACGCAGCGCCTGAAGGACCTGGGGAAATTGCCGGCCGAGGAGCGCAAGGCCGCCGGCGCCGCGCTGAATGCGATCAAGACCGAAATCGAAGCGGCCATCGAAACCAAGACAGCGTCTTTGCGCGAGACCGAGATGAATCGCCGTCTCGAAGGCGAACGCATCGATGTCACGCTGCCGCCGCGACCGGAATCGGAGGGGCGGATTCATCCGATCGGACAGACCATCGACGAAGTTGTCGCGATCTTCGGCGAAATGGGATTCGCCATCGCCGAAGGCCCGGACATCGAGGACGACTTCCACAATTTCACGGCCCTCAACATGCCGCCCGAACATCCGGCGCGGCAGATGTGGGACACGTTTTATCTTCCCCAGAAGCCGGACGGTTCGCGGCTGCTGCTCCGCACCCACACCTCGCCGGTGCAGGTGCGCACGATGCTGAAATCGCGCCCGCCCTTGCGCATCATCGCGCCGGGACGCACCTATCGCCGCGATTCCGACATGACCCACACGCCGATGTTTCATCAGGTCGAAGGCCTGGTCATCGATCGGTCGACGCATATGGGCCATCTCAAAGGCTGCTTGATCGATTTCGTCCGCGCCTATTTCGAGATACCGGACGTGCCCGTGCGGTTCCGGCCCAGTTATTTCCCCTTCACCGAACCCTCGGCTGAAATGGATATCGGCTGTTCGCGCAAAGGCGGCGAGATGAAGATCGGCGCCGGCGATTCCTGGCTGGAAATCCTGGGCGCCGGCATGGTTCATCCCAAGGTGCTGGCGCATTGCGGCGTCGATCCTGGCGAATTTCAAGGTTTCGCCTTCGGCATGGGGATCGAGCGCATCGCCATGCTGAAATACGGCATCCCCGATCTGCGTACGTTCTTCGACGCCGACCTCCGCTGGCTTCGCCACTATGGCTTCGGCGCTCTCGACATTCCGAGCCTGGTCGGAGGGCTGTCGCGATGAAGTTCACGCTAGGCTGGCTCAAGGACCATCTCGACACCAACACATCGCTTGATGACATCCAGACGCGCCTGACCGCGCTTGGCCTCGAAGTCGAAAGCGTGGAGGATCGCGGCGCGGCACTGGCGCCGTTCACCGTCGCCCATGTGATTTCGGCCGAACGGCATCCCGACGCGGACCGTCTGCAAGTATGCCGCGTCGATACCGGCAAGGGCGTCGTGCAAGTCGTGTGCGGCGCGCCCAACGCCCGCGCCGGCATGAAAGCGGCCTTCGCCGCGCCCGGCGTCACCCTGCCGGGAACCGGGATCCTGCTGAAGAAATCGGCGATCCGCGGCGTGGACAGCGCGGGGATGTTGTGCTCAGCGCGCGAATTGGGGCTGAACGAGGATCACGACGGCATCATCGATCTACCTGGCGAGGC
The DNA here is from genome assembly GCA_947445225.1 of Rhodospirillales bacterium. GTDB lineage: Bacteria > Pseudomonadota > Alphaproteobacteria > CACIAM-22H2 > CACIAM-22H2 > SHVT01. The sequence continues at coordinate 201,463 of CANFCX010000001.1, read as the reverse complement.
CCGCATCGGCGAGCCCATCGCCGGCGTGCTCGGTCTCGACGATCCGCTCATCTACATCAAGGTCACGGCCAATCGGCCCGATTGTCTGGGCGTGCGCGGTGTCGCTCGCGACCTCGCCGCGGCCGGTCTGGGAAAACTCAAACCCTGGGCGTTCGCCGGCGCCGCCCCGGCCAAGCCGATCCCAAGCCCGATCCGCGTCTATCTCGATTTTCCCGACGGCACCACCAATGCTTGCCCACACTTCGTCGGTCGCATGATCTGGGGGGTGAGGAATCGACCGAGCCCGGATTGGCTGCAGCGGCGGCTGAAGGCAGTGGGACTGCGGCCGATCTCGGCCCTCGTCGACATCACCAATTTCATCGCCATCGATGCCTGCCGGCCGCTTCACGTCTTCGACGCCGACACGATCGCCGGCTCCCTGACTGTCCGGCTCGCCAAGCCCAACGAAAGCCTGCCCGCGCTCGACGGCAAGACCTATACGCTCGATCCCGGCATGACCGTGATCGCCGACGACGACGGCGTGTTGTCCCTGGGCGGCGTCATCGGCGGGGAATCGACCGGTTGCACCGAAACCACGACCAATGTCTTCATCGAGGCCGCGCTGTTCGATCCGCTGCGCACGGCCGCGACCGGCCGCAAGCTCGGCATCGACAGCGACGCCCGCCATCGCTTCGAGCGCGGCGTCGATCCGGCCTTCGTCTTCGCGGGGATGGAAGCGGCGACCAAGATGGTGCTTGAGCTCTGCGGCGGGGAGGCCGGCGAACTCGTGGTCGCCGGCGCCGAACCTCGTTGGCAACGCAAGGTCCATTTGCGCGCCGACCGCCTGCACGGCCTCGGCGGGATTACGCTTCCCTTGGTCGACAGCGCACGCATCCTCACCGATCTCGGCTTCACCAATTCGCCCGACGTCGATGGGCTGAGCGTCGACGTCCCGTCCTGGCGCCCGGATATCGAAGGTGAACCCGATTTGGTCGAAGAGGTCGCGCGGGTCTATGGTTATGACCGCATCCCGGCCTTGTCGCTGCCGCGCGAAAGCAACCTTCCCCGGATCGCGCGCACGCCGGCGCAGCGGCGCGAGGCCCTGGTGCGCCGCGCTCTCGCTGCGCGCGGCATGGTCGAGGCGGTGACGTATTCATTCATGAGCGCGTCATTGGCCGAGCCGTTCGGGATCCGCGAATCGCTCAAGCTCGCCAATCCGATCAGCGCCGATCTCGATCTGATGCGGCCCTCGATCTTGCCCAATCTGCTGGAAGCGGCCAAACGCAACGCCGATCGCGGGCTGCCCGATCTCGCCTTGTTCGAAATCGGCCCGCAATATGCCGGTGAAACCGCCGCGGATCAGTCGCTTGCCGCGACCGGTCTGCGCGTCGGCCAATCGCGCCCGCGCCACTGGTCGAGCCACCAGCGCAAGGCCGATGCCTTGGACGCCAAGGCGGACATCCTGGCGGCGCTCGCCGCCGCTGGCATCGGCGCCGACGCCGCCCAGGTGGCCACCGATCCACCGGGGTGGTACCACCCCGGCCGCGCCGGAACCTTGCGGCTGGGGCCGAAAGTCATCGGTCATTTCGGCGAAATCCATCCGCGACTTCTGACGCGGTTCGACCTCAAGGGTCCGGCCTGCGGCTTTGAGCTGAACCTGTCGGCCCTGCCGCCGCCGAAGGAACGCGCCGGCAAGGCGCGGCCCCTCCTCAAACCCTCGGCATTGCTGCCGCTGGAACGCGATTTCGCCTTCGTTGTTGATTCGACGGTGCCGGCGGAAGCGGTGTTGCGGGCCGCGCGCGGCGCCGATCGCGGTCTGATCGCCGAGGTTTCGGTCTTCGACCTGTACGAAGGTGAAGGCGTCGGGCCGGGCAAAAAATCCATCGCGATCGCGGTGCGGCTCCAGCCCAACGAACGGACATTGACCGATGCCGACATCGAGGCGGTCGGACAAAAAATCGTCGCCGCCGTCGCCAAAGCCACCGCCGGCACGCTGCGTGCCTGATCTGCCCGCACGCCCGTCTCCGCCCATCTTCCCACGGGCGGTGAGCGCGGGAGTTGCGCGCGCGGTTGGGTCCACCTATGTTGCTGCCCACCCCGTACCGGACAATCGGTGCACCGCGCGCGGCTTGTGGCTTTCGCCGGCCGCGCGGATCGCCGACCGTGGCCCATTTCCGCCAGCGCCCCCGCCGAGCCGATGACCGATCTCGCTCATATCCGAAATTTCGCCATCATCGCCCATATCGACCATGGCAAGTCGACGTTGGCGGATCGTCTGATCCAGCGTTGCGGCGGCGTCGAATCGCGCGACTTCCGCGACCAAATGCTCGATTCGATGGATATCGAACGCGAACGCGGCATCACCATCAAGGCGCAGACGGTCCGGCTGACCTACAAGGCGAAGAACGGGAAGACCTATCAGCTCAACCTGATGGACACGCCCGGCCATGTCGATTTCTCCTATGAGGTGAGCCGGTCGCTCGCGGCGTGTGAAGGCTCGCTCCTCATCGTCGACGCCACCCAGGGCGTCGAGGCCCAGACTTTGGCCAATGCCTATCAGGCCATCGACGCCGGCCATGACATCGTGCCCGTGCTCAACAAGATCGACCTGCCGGCGGCCGAGCCGGAGCGTGTGCGCGCGCAGATCGAAGAAGTCGTCGGCCTCGACGCTACCCATGCCGTGCCCATTTCGGCCAAGACCGGGCTGGGTATCGACGACGTGCTTGAAGCCATCGTCGAAAGACTGCCGCCGCCGGTCGGCGAAACGACAGCACCGCTCAAGGCTCTTCTCGTCGACAGCTGGTACGATTCCTATCTCGGCGTGGTCATCCTTGTGCGGGTCAAGGATGGCGAACTCAAAAAAGGGCTGCGCCTGCGCATGATGGCGACCGGCGCGGTTCACGATGTCGACCGTGTTGGCTTCTTCACGCCGAAGCTGAAGGACGTGCCGAGCCTGGGTCCGGGCGAGGTCGGGTTCATCACCGCCGGCATCCGCAGCGTCGCCGATTGCCGCGTGGGCGATACGTTGACCGAGGATCGGCGGCCCACCGCGGCGGCTCTGCCCGGCTTCAAACCCAGCCTCCCGGTCGTGTTCTGCGGGTTGTTCCCGATCGATGCCGCCGATTTCGAGCGGCTCCGCGACAGCCTGTCGAAACTGCGCCTGAATGACGCCAGCTTTCTCTATGAACCGGAAACCTCCGCCGCGCTCGGCTTCGGATTCCGCTGCGGTTTCCTCGGTCTGCTCCACCTTGAAATCATCCAGGAGCGCCTGGTCCGGGAATTCAACCTCGACCTTATCGCCACCGCGCCATCGGTCGTTTATCGCATCTTCCTGACCGACGGCTCGGTCATGGAAATGCACAACCCGGCCGACATGCCCGATCCCGTTCGCATCGATCACATCGAAGAGCCCTGGATCAAGGCCACGATCATGGTGCCCGACACCTATCTGGGCTCGGTTCTCGCCCTTTGCCAGGAACGACGGGGTGTCCAGGTCGATCTGACCTATGCCGGCAGCCGCGCGATGCTCGTCTATCGTTTGCCGCTCAACGAAGTCGTCTTCGATTTCCACGACCGTCTGAAATCGGTTTCGCGCGGTTATGCCAGCTTCGACTATCAGATCGACGGTTACGCGCAGAACGACCTTGTTAGGTTGTCGATCCTGGTCAATGCCGAACCGGTGGACGCCCTTGCCACCATCGTCCACCGCAGCGCCGCCGAATCGCGCGGGCGTGTCCTGTGCGAAAAGCTCAAGGAACTCATCCCGCGTCAGCTTTTCCAGATCGCCATCCAGGCGGCCATCGGCGGACGTATCGTCGCCCGCGAGACCGTCAAGGCCTTGCGCAAGGACGTGTTGGCCAAATGTTACGGCGGCGACATCAGCCGCAAGCGCAAGCTGCTGGACAAACAAAAAGAAGGCAAAAAGCGGATGCGCCAATTCGGCAAGGTCGAGATTCCGCAATCGGCATTCCTCGCCGCGCTCAAGGCGCGCGGGGAATGACCGCGAAGTCTTAATCCCGCAAACCGAAACGGCGGCGCCGGCGCCGCTGGAGCAGCAGAACGGCAACCGCCACGACCGCCGGCGTGGCGATCCAGATCGGCGTCTCCAGGACCGGCCCGATCAGATACCGCCACAGCGTCGGATGCAGATCATCCGCAACCACCGCCTGCAACGCCGTTAGGCTGCCGCCGTGAATATCCGCCCAGGCCTGGCCCAGCCGAGCGGCGATGCCGCCATTGCCGGTGGCCCAGTTGAACAAGCCGGCACCGAAAAGCAGAGCGGCGAGGGCCAACAGAAGCCAACCCAAAACGCGCCTGACCATGGTTCCCCCTTCGCAGACGTCATGTTTTCACGTCCCGAACGGTCGCCCCGACCCGCTCCTCGTTCAATCTAACATTGGGCCGGTAAACGGCAAGCCTTTGATCGGAAAGCCAATACTCGCAAGATTCGCGAATAGCGCGTGGGTGTCGCCCGCTGTCATCTCGCTCAAGGGCGGGCGCACCCGGTTCCACTCCCCGTCATCCAGCCGCGCGGACAAGATCAGCTTGAGCGCCGCCATCAAGGGGAATGGCTTGATCGCCTGCCGAATTTGATTCAACGCCGCCTGCATCTCTTCGGCATCCGCCTCCCGCCACCTATCGTAAAGGCGCCGAATGGCTCTGGCGTTGATATTGGCCGCGGCGGAGATGATTCCGGCGCCGCCGCCGCGCAGCGTCGCCAGCAGATTCCCCTCCGACCCCGTAAAAATGGTGAGATCGGGAAAGGCCTCAAGCAAGGCGCGCGTGTTGTTCCAATCGCCCGAGGAGTCCTTGATGCCCACCACGATGCCGCCATAGGCGTCACGCAGCCTTTCGATCAACGCCGGCCCGAGCCCGACCTGCGTGACCGACGGAATGTGGTACAGAAAGACGCGCAGATTTGGATCGCCTGCGCGTTCGATGGTTTCCGCGTAGAAGCGGAATAGTCCCTCATCGCCGACCGCCTTGAAATAGAAAGGCGGCAACATCAAAACCGCGGGGCAGCCCAAAGCGACCGCCCTTCTGGTCAGCCGGACGGTGTCAGGAATCGCGCAGTTTCCAGTTCCCGGCAAAAGCAACGCCGATGGAATTCCGGCCGCGACGAGAGCTGTCAGAGTCTCCTCACGCTCATCGAGCGAAAGGGAATTGGCCTCGCTCGTTGTCCCGAAGACGACGAGCCCGTGACAACCTTCGGCGAGCAGGCGTTGGCAATGGTTGACCAAGCGCGGCAGATCGACCGAAAGGTCGCGACGAAACGGGGTTAGAACCGGTGCCCAGACACCACACAGGGCCGCGGCAGTCATGGTGTGTCTCCTCAAGAACGAGCAGAGAACATCGATCGCCCTGCCGCCCATCAATCAACCGTAGGGTAGCGCAACCGCCTGCGGTGCTTCTATAATCCCGCCTCGATCCGAGCCGAGGCGAGGCGGCTTGGGCCGCCATGGGAGAGCTTTGCAATGGCCTTCAACTACGGACAGCTTAAGGTTTTGCTCGCCGACGACAGCCGCCAGATGCGCGGGCTGGTGCGGACATTTCTTGAGGCCTTGAATATCAAAAAGGTCGAAGTTGCGTCCGACGCCGACCAATCCTGGGAAATCCTCAAGCGATTCAATCCGGATCTCATCATCTCGGATTGGAACATGCCGCCGACCAGCGGGCTCGATTTCGTCCGCCGCATCCGCGCCGACAAGAATTCGCCCAATCCCTACGTGCCGGTGATCATGATCACGGCCTATACCGAAGAATATCGCGTTCTTGAAGCGCGGGACGCCGGCGTCACCGAATTCCTCGCCAAGCCCGTTACCGCCAAGGGCGTCTATGACCGAATCAAGTCCGTGGTCGAGGACACCCGTAACTTCGTACGTACGGAGACCTATTTCGGCCCCGATCGCAGGCGCGGTCGCCGCACCTACGATGGGCCCGACCGGCGCAAACCGGAATCGGCAAAGGTGGTCAAATGATCAGGCAACGCCAACGCACCGAAGTCATCAAGCCGCCACGCCATATCCGCGACAGAGTCGGCAGCAGCGGCGGCGTCGACGTTGACGACGCCATCGCGCGCGCCAATGCCGCGGTGTCGGAAATCGCCGATACAAGTTTTCTCACGGATATCACGCCCGAACTGGAGAATCTGGAAAAGGCCTTCGCCGCCGCCGCCGCGGCACCCGCGGAAATCGCCAAACACCGCACCGCGATGTTCAACGCCTCTCACGAAATTCGCGGGCAAAGCGGCACTTTCGGCTATCCGCTGGCAACAATCTTCGCCGACTCGCTGTGCAAACTTCTCGACCACGAAGAGATTACCGCCCGCGACCTCGATTTGCTCGGTCTCCATGTCCAGGCTCTGACCACGATCTTCAAACAGAAACTCAAACACGATGGCGGCGCCGTCGGGGCCGAACTCAAACGGCTTCTGGCCAAAGCCGGCGCGGAAAGCGGCCCCGGAAAGAAATCGTGAACAAGCCGCCACCGAAGCAGGCGGAAATCATCACGCCGCCGCGGCCCGGAGGTCGACGCGACCCCGCGCCCCTCGATTTCATGGTTGTTCAGGGCGAGCCGAAAGCCGAGGCGCCGATGCTCTCGCCATCGGCCGCTTCCAAGCCAGCCCAGACCGCTGCCTCAATTCGCGCCCGCAAAAAGGCCGAGGTCATCCGCCCCCCCAAACATATCCGGCAGAAAGTCGGCTCAACCGGGGGCGTCGAAATCGAAGAGGCGCTTGGCAAGGCCGACCTCGCGGTCATCCATTATTCCGGCAGTTTCATCCGCGAAATCGAACCGGAATTGGAAAAGCTGCGGAAAGCCTATGAAGCGGCGGCCAAGGACCCGGCGAATATCCGCAAATACCGGTCGGCGATGTATGACGCTTCCCACGAAATCCGCGGCCAAAGCGGAACCTTCGGCTATCCGCTCGCGACCTTGGTTGCCGACACGGTCTGCAAATTCCTCGACCCCGGCCGCGAATGGTCGGAGGAAGACCTCGACCTACTCGGCCTTCATGTCTTCGCGCTGCGCGGTGTCTTCAAGAATGAGTTGAAGCAGGAAGGCGGGGTGGTCGGTCGGGAATTGACCGCGGTTTTGAAAAAGCTTCGGGTGAACCGGTTCAACGTCGGCGAGTGACGGGCGCCCTAGGCGACGGTGTTCCTCGCTGCGCGCACGGCGACGACCAACGGATAATCGGCATCGTTGAAGTCCAGTTCGTCGCGCGTTAGTTCGTGTGTCGCGATGCCCTGAAGGAAACCGCACGCGCTCAACACATTACCCATGGACTCCACGGATACCGCGCCGCCTGTGAAGGCATCCTCGAACAGCTTGCGCGCCGAATGCGGCGTAAACCGCCAATGATCGCCCCAACGCGCGGCGTCGTAACTGCTGATCTGTGAAATTCCCGGCAGGGATGCCAGGCACACGCCGCCCGGCTTGAGCACCCGATGAACCGTGGCCAGCGCCGCCTTGATATCGTCGATCAGGTGCAAGGTCTGGGTCAGGATAACGCAGTCGAACGCCCGCGATGGAATGGCCGGCGCATCGCGCAGATCCGCGACGATGGTCACCCCCGGTTTGCCTGGCTTCAGATAGACGACGTCGCTTGTGGCGACGGCGCGCCCGCCGAAACGGCGCGTGTAGATGTTATCGCCGACTTCCAGCACGCGGCCCCGCACGTCGCTCGCGTTTCGCGCCAGCCATCCCTCGATGTAGTAGCGATCGAGCGACGTGCCGCGGTCGCCGCCGAATTCGCGGCTCAAAGGCTCCAGGCGCCAGAGTTCGGGATGCACGCGGGGCTCGCCCATCCGTGGCGTACTTTCCTTACCGCCTCACGTCATGCGGCCGGTAACAGGCTCTCGTACTCGCCCAGCGCACCGCCGTCGAGTCAGCATCGAATGATGTCGCGTCCGGTGGGATCGAGGTCGGCCTCGTCGAGATAGGGTGTCAACTCGCGGCGGAAGAAATCGAACAACTGGAGCGCCCCGGCGTCGTAGCCTTCGTCCGTTACCTCGGGTTGGGTGTTGGTCTCAAGGAACCAATGCCCGATCACGGTGCCCTCGACCTGCATATGGCGCAGCGCATAACCCAGCAGCGCCGAACGCGCGGGCACCAATTGGTCGGGCCGGAATTTGGCGCCGCCGCGGCGGGCAATGTATTCACGCCCAATCCACTGCGCCATGAAACCGACGCGCCAGGCGCCGATATGCTGATTGGGGAACAGAAGGAAACGCGTGCGCGGGGTCGAACGGATCTGACCGAGCAGCAAATTCGCCTGGTCAACACGCCGGCCGGTCGCGAAAGGCCAGTAAGAACCGACGCCTTCGCTGGAAAGGCCGGTGCCCCCGATAATGCTGGGGTTGGCGTGGCCGCGCGGCGACACCAGCCGCCACAGCCAGGCCAGCGCCGGGGGCAGAAAATGAATCAGGCCGAAAATGCCATAGGTCGGATTCTCGCGCGTACAGGGCGGCGCGCGCACGCCGAAGCTACGCACATCGACTTCCACCGGCCCATCGACGATCCCGGGTACCGCGGCGCGCGGCACGATAACGCGGGGATTGGGGCAGCGTTTGCCGGGCGCATCCTCGATGTGGTCCCAGATCAGGCAACTCGAATTAGGGACGGCCTCAAGATTGAGGAAGATCAGCGGTTTCGGCGGGTGCAGGGTGAGCCGTTCCAGATGCGGATCGACGCCGTAATGGTCGATATGGTCGACACGCACGAACCACGCATCTTCGGCGTCCGAAACCTGAAGTTTGCCGCTTTGTCCCTGAAACGACGGGTGGCTGAGCGCCATGTCGTCGGTCACCGGACGCAGCTCGCACCCCTGGTTAAGAACGATGCGGCGGCGTTCCTTGGTGACCACGTTTTCCCCGAGCAGCAAACGCCCATCGAACTCGCGATGCGGATATTCGAGCATTTCGCTTTTGCCGCTGCCGCTCGCCCCTTCGTGCATGATGGTGACGACGTTGTCATAGGGTGTGACGACCTGCACGACCGAGCCATGGGCCGTCAGCCAGCCTTCGGTCTCGCCGATCGACAGCAGCACTCCGTACACGCCCTTCTTGGCGCTGGGGCCCGGATAAAGGTTCAGGGAAAATATCTCGTGCAGGCCCTTTGTCCGGTTATGGACAACGATCTGCTCGCCCTTGCAATGCGTATGGCGGAAGGGTGGCGCGAGATAGATCACCGCGCGCGGCGAAAAATCGGCGGGCACCTCGCCGCCGGGTATCTTGCCTTGCAGATCGCCGAGCGCGGCCGCGAAAAAAGCGGCATTGGCCGGGGCCACGAGCAGGGCGTCGTATCCAATCAGGTTTCCGCCCGCGCGGAAGGGCAGCACAATTAATTCCTGGCTCTCCAGCCAGGCCAGAATCTCGCCTCGCAACCCATCGAATCCGATGCCGAAGCGATCCTTGAATTGCGGTTTGTCGGTCGGGCCATCATCGGCGATGACCATGCAATCCGGATCGCGCCGCCGCATTTTCGGATCGGGGTAGTTCACGGCCAAGCCGTTCCGGCAGCGCACGACCGTGGCCTCGGTGACCGCACCCTTGCCCGGAACGTCGTACACAACGTCGTAGGTGTCGCTGCCCGTTCCACCCAAAGCCAATTCGATCAAGACTTCGCGCTTGGCGGAGGTCGTGACCTTGGGTGCCCGGCCCAGCAACGCAGCGAGTTCGGGAGTCAAGCCGGGCAAAGGCGGCGCGGTGTGTTTGCCCGCCGCGGATTGGCGTTGCTTATCCTTTACCTGAAGGTTCATGTCGCCCTCTGCTCGTCGCCGCGGCTCCTCGACGCCTGAATGCCGCGTTGCAAAAGCACGAATTTTTCGCCACGCCCAGGCCTAGGAGAATCCTTTTCCGGGCCGGACACTATCATTTGCCGCGGCGCAAACGAAACGGCCTTGATGTCGCGCCGATTAGGTCGCCGAACGGCCCTCGCCCGAAGGCCAGCCTTCATGTTAGGCTTTGGCCCAGCCATTCCGGGGAGCGGATCATGATGCAACACGCACCTCTTATTACGGCACTTTATGCGGGGCTCAACGGCATTCTGGCCACGATGCTCGCCATCCGCGTCACGGTGACCCGCTCCCGCCTCAATATTCTTGCCGGCGATGGCGGCAATTCCGAAATGTTGCAGACCATCCGCACACACGCCAACAACGCCGAGTATGTCCCGATGGCGCTCGTTCTTCTGGGCATCATCGAAATCGTTGGCGCCCCCAGCCTTGCGGTTCATGTCTTGGGCGCCGCGTTGTTCGTCGGTCGCTTGCTGCATGCCCAGGGTCTGGTTTCGAGCGGCGGCGCAAGTTTTGGTCGTGTCGCGGGCACGTCCGTGACCTGGCTCGTCCTTATCCTCACCGGCCTCTATGCGATATATTTGTTCGCCATCGGCGGCCGGGCCTAATCCGTTCGCTTGATTCCTCCAGCGCCGAACCATACCGGGGACACGATGCTGAATTCATTCGCGAGCCGCCGATTCGGAGTGGCCGGCATTTTAGTGGCCGCATCATTGGCGGCGTTCGCTACACCCGGATCGCAGGCCCAGACCATCGCCGGCCTGCCGAAGGGTACGGATTTCGCGCTCGATGCCCGCGAACGCCCGCGCCAGATTCTCAAGAGTGAAGCCGAGGGTGGGCGGCAATCCTATATGGTTGCGCTCGGCAACGCGGCCTTCAGCTCGCCCATGCTCTTCGGGGAAAAGGCGAAGGAAGCGGGACTGTCCTGCGACACCTGCCACCGGCAAGGCGATATCAACACCCGCTTCTTTATTCCGGGGATCTCCGCCCATCGCGGCGGGCTCGATCCCACAAATGGTTTCTTCAATCCAGTTCAGGACGACGGCGTCGCCAACCACGTCGATATCCCGAGCCTGCGCGGCATCCGCTTCCTCGCGCCCTATGGCCGCGACGGGCGCATCGGTTCGCTCCGCGAATTCGCGCGCCACGTCATCGTCAACGAATTCGCGGGGCCCGAGCCGGAGCCCCGCGTTCTCGACGCGCTGGTCGCGTATATGGACCAAATCGACTTTCTGCCCAACGCGAAGCTCAACCGGCTCGGCCGCCTGGTTTCATCGGCGGACCCGGCGGCGAAACGCGGCGAGGCGCTGTTCGTGAAACCCTTCGCCGGCATGGACGGAAAATCTTGCGCGAGCTGCCACGTTCCGGAGTCCTTGTTTGCCGATGGCCGTCGCCACGATGTCGGCTCCGACGGTCTTTTCAAGACGCCCACATTGATCAATGCCGGGTTGACCGCGCCCTATTTCCACGACGGGCGTTACACTAGCTTTCTCGAGGTCGTCGAACATTTCGATCGCGTCTTTTCGCTGAAGCTGAAGCCCGACGAGACCGAAGACCTCGTGGCTTATCTCGACGCCGTGAGCGCGGGTGAAGGAAGTTATGAACCGGTCACGCGGCAGACCGCGATGCGGGAAGTCTCGACCTATGTTTCGGTGCTCGACCACGCGATCGAGGCCAACGACCTCGCGGCGATCGGGTTGGTCGTGGACACCGTCAATTTCGATTTGAACTGGATCGGCTGGCGTTTCGACACGCGCGCCGAATTTGGCGGAAGGTTACCCGCCGATGTGCCTGACATCCGGGTCGTTTCCGCGCAGCTAATCGGCGACATGAGCGCCATTCGCGACCTTGCGCGCGCCGGCAACCGCGCGGCCGCGAAGACGGCGCTCGCCAATTATCACGCCCGCGCGCGTACGATCGTTTCCAACTATCCGGTCGGCAACCTGGCCTTGCCGAGCCGGTAACGCCGCGGCCGGCCGGCGATCATCGTCGTTTAGAACCGGCCTGGGCGAAACCGAGTAGCGCCCGCCCGACAAGCAGCGCCACGGGCGCCCCCGCCGTCTTGCATTGCAGCTCGACCTGGGTGAGGCGATCGAGCCAATTGGCCAAGGCTGCCGGCGACCAGCGGCGAAGCTGCGTCTCGAAACGCGACTTCTGCTTCCAAAATACCGGCGGGCGCAGCGCGGCCATGGCACCTTCGGGCTCGCGACCGCCCGCAACCAACGACGCCGCCAGATGGAGGCGTTGCAGGTGACGTTGCGCGGCGCGCAGCAGCGATATTTCGGAAATACCCTCTGCGCTCAACACACGCCAGCAGCGATCGAAACCGGCGACATCCCCTTCGGCAGCAGCCATCACGGCGTCGTCCAAGCCGCGTTCCGCGCTGTCGCCAACAACGGCCATCGCTTGTTCCAGCGTCGCCTCGCCGGCACCGACATAGAGCGCCAGTTTCTCAAGTTCCGCCCGGGATTGTTGGCGATCGGCGCCAAGATGTCCGGCCAGCCATTGCACGGCCTCGCCCGTCGGCGTCACGCCGCCGCGGCCCAGTTCTTCGCGCACAAGGCGAACCAGTCCCTCGCCTTCATCGGCGTAACACGCGATGGCGGCGGCATTGGCGGCGCGCTCGAACACCTTGCGCAGCGCGGAGTCTTTCTTCAAATCGCCGCCTTCGACAATGACCAGGGAATCGCCCTCGGGTTCGCGCAAGAACCGGTCGAACAATTCCGCCAGCACATTGCCGGCCGCCCGCACCCGCACCACGCGGCGACCGCCGGTCATCGACAGCGCCGCCGCCTCGTCGAACAGCCGCGCCGGATCTTTTTCCAGCGCCGCCCCGGCAAGGTCCGACACCCGAAAGGCATCCCGAAGATCGTCGACAATCGTGCGGGCGAGCGCTTCGACCCGTTCGCGGACAAGACCGACATCGGGGCCGTAAACCAGGACCGCGCCAATCGCTGGATCGGGCCGGCGGATAAAGGCCGCGACGCGCTGGCCTTTCAGCTCCATGGACCTCTCACGCCCGGCGGGCGGCGAAATAGATACCCAGCCTGGTCTTGATTTCGTCGCCGATTTCGCGAAGTGCGCGATTGCGCGCATCGGCCTCGCCCGACAGCGTCGCGAATTCCGAAATGCCGATGTTGAAGGAGTTGCTGGACCGCACCTGTCCGCGTGTCAATTCGCGGCCGGCACCGGCTTCGCGCAGCCGGTATTCGGCGGTGACCACGAAATTGGCCCGGGTCGCCACTTCATCCTTCCGAATCGACAGATCCTCGCGGCGCTCGACGAGATTGATCTCGAGCGCATAGGCCGGACGATCCGGCCGTCCATTGGGATTCAGCCGGTCGAGCAGGAAATTTCGCAAGATTTGCCCGGAGCGATCCGAAATTACGTCGATGCGGACCTGGGCCAGCTCGGCCGGCGTGGCCCCGCCGTCACGTCCGCCATAAAGCGGCTCGAAGCCACAGGCGCCGAGGGCGAGGCCGACGGCCAGCCAAACTAAAGTCCAGGCGGTTGCTCCCCTAGAGGACAACATTGATGATCCGGTTGGGGATAACCACGACTTTGCGGGGCGCCTTGCCGTCGAGCAATTTGTCCACGGCGGGAAGGGCGAGCGCGGCCGCCTGCGCCTCGGCCCCGTTGACGTCGCGCGGCAGCGCCACCGTCCCGCGCAGCTTGCCGTTCACTTGGACGGCGATGGTCAAAATGTCGTCGAGCACCAGCGTCGGATCGGCGACCGGCCAGGGCTCATCGACCAGCATCGTCGAATGCCCCAACCCCTCCCACAGCTCCGCGGCAAGATGCGGGATCATCGGGCCGATCAGGCGCACGGCCGTTTCCACGCCGAACCGATAAACACCGCCGGCACCCGGCTCGTCCGCCGTCATTTCGGCCAAAAGATTGGTCAATTCCCGGATGCGGGCAACCGCGCGATTGAAGTGAAACTTCTCCAAATCGTCGGTCACGAAATGAATGGTCTTGTGGATGGCGCGTAATGTCGTGGATGCCGGCCCGTTGGGCGCAGCCGCGGATTGGCTCCCGAGCCGGAGCGGGATGTGCGGCTCATCGACCAGGCGCCACAAGCGGTTCAGATAGCGCCAGGCGCCATCCACGCCCGCATCGCTCCATTCCAGGTCCCGGTCCGGCGGGGAATCGGAAAGCATGAAAAGCCGCGCCGTATCCGCGCCGAAATTTTCGATGATGCTCGCCGGGGCCACCACGTTTTTCTTCGACTTGCTCATCACCTCGCGGCGGCCGATGACGACGGGCCGCCCGGTCGTGGCATGGACGGCGCTGCCGTCGGCGCGCTTGTCCACTTCCTCCGGATACAGCCATTTGCCGTCCTCGTCCCGGTAGGATTCATGGCAGACCATGCCTTGCGTAAACAGCCCGGCGAACGGCTCGCTCACAGTCACATGCCCGGTTTGACGCATCGCACGGGTGAAAAATCGCGCGTAGAGCAAATGCAGGATGGCATGCTCCACGCCGCCGATATACTGATCCACCGCCAGCCAATAGTCGACGGCGTCCCGTTCCACCGGCCGCTCCGACCGCGGCGCGCAGAATCGCGCGAAATACCACGCCGAATCGACAAAGGTGTCGAAAGTGTCGGTCTCGCGCTGAGCCGGCTCGCCGCAGGCCGGACAGGAAACGTGTTTCCAGCTCGGGTGCCGGTCGAGCGGATTGCCGGGTTTGTCGAAGGTCACGTCGTCGGGCAGCAGCACCGGCAGATCCCGCTCCGGCACCGGCACCACGCCGCAGGCGTCGCAATGAACGACCGGGATGGGACAGCCCCAATAACGCTGGCGGGAGACACCCCAATCGCGCAGCCGCCACATCACGATGCGTTCGCCGGCACCTTGCCGCACCAGGCGGGCTATGGCCGCGTCCTTCGCCGCCGGCACCGAGAGGCCGTTCAGAAAATCCGAATGAACGACAATTCCGTCGCCCAAATACGCGTCGTCCCCGATGCCGAAATTTGTCGGGTCGGCGTCGCGCGGGCAGACGACGGGCAGAACCGGGAGCCGGTATTTGCGCGCGAAATCGAGATCTCGCTGATCATGCGCCGGGCAGCCGAAAATGGCGCCGGTCCCGTATTCCATCAGCACGAAGTTCGCGACATAGACCGGCAGGCGGCGATCCGCGATGAAAGGATGCGCGGCGGTCAATCCAGTGTCGAAGCCGCGCTTTTCCTGGGCTTCGATCGCCGCCTCGCTGGTCGAGGTCCGGTTGCATTCGGCGATGAAACCCGCGAGTCCGGGGTCGGCGGCGGCGAGTGCGGCGGCCAGTGGATGATTCGGCGACAAAGCCAGGAAGGAGGCGCCGAACAGCGTATCCGGCCGCGTCGTGAAAACGCGCAGCGATTCGCCGCGTCCGGGCAATGAAAAATCGACATGCGCGCCCTCGGAACGGCCGATCCAGTTCTGCTGCATGAGGCGGACTTTTTCCGGCCAGCGATCGAGCCCGTCAAGTGCTTTCAGCAGATCCTCGGCGTGGTCGGTGATCTTGAAGAACCATTGCGACAGCTTGCGCTTTTCCACCAGCGCTCCCGACCGCCAGCCGCGGCCGTCGATGACCTGCTCATTGGCCAGAACGGTGTGATCGACGGGGTCCCAATTGACCCAGCCTTCCTTGCGATAGGCCAGGCCGGCCTTCAAGAAATCGATGAACAAACGCTGCTGATGGCGGTAATACCCGGGATGGCAGGTGGCGATCTCGCGCGCCCAATCCAACGAAAGGCCCATGCTTTTCAACTCGCGGCGCATCGCCGCGATGTTGTCGTAGGTCCATTTCGCCGGATGTACTTTTTGGTCGCGCGCCGCGTTCTCCGCCGGCAGACCGAAAGCATCCCAGCCCATCGGGTGAAGGACGTTGAAGCCGCGCGCCCGCTTGTAGCGCGCCACGACGTCGCCCAGGGTGTAATTCCGCACATGGCCCATGTGGATGCGGCCCGACGGATAGGGGAACATCTCCAGGACGTAATATTTCGGGCGGCCAACGGCCTCGCGCGCGGCGAAACACCCCTGTGTTTCCCAGCGGCCCTGCCACTTAATCTCGGTTTCCTTAAAGTTGTATCGCGCCATGGCCATCGCCGCCGATGAGGTTCACGGCTTATAACGCAAGGCCCGGCTCGCCGCCAACCGCCGCCGAAAACAAGCTCTGGCTTCCGGACTGCTTGGGCGGCGATTCACGAACGCGCGAAAATCGGCACGCGGCCCGCCCTTATTGCCCCGCTGTATCGATGCGAAGCTGGCGCGCGCGGGTAAGGATGGCGTTTTCAAGGTCGACCGAAATTCTCGGCTCGACCGCTGCGTCGAGCCAGCTATTGCCCTCGGCGCGCTGTTGGCGGAAGACGGAGACCTTGACGCCATCGGCGCGCAACTGCCGCCCGAGAATGAAGATATTGAGCTTGAACCGCTCCTCAGGTGTTTCCGGCGGCGAAAACCAATCGGTCAGGATCACGCCGCCAAAGGGATCGGCCGAAGCGAGCGGCATGAACGAAATCGTATCGAGCGAGGCGCGCCAGAGCAGGGAGTTGACGCCCAACGCTCCGCCCTGGTCTTGCGTCGCATCTCCCCTGCCGAACAGGGTCAGCCCACCCTCGCCGAACAGCGATTCGCGCGGCGCGTTGGACGGTACCGGATTGGTCTCGCCGCGCCGAATCTCCGGCGCCGCCGTATCGCCGGCGTATTGGCAACCGGCAAGGCCCCCACCGGCCAAGGCCAACGCCAGGAGCCCAATTCGCGCGCGGTTCGTCATCCTTGAGATTCCCTTCGAGCGGTTCTTCGAAAAATATCCACAATTATAAGCCCGTATCCCCGCAATTCCGCAAAAAAATTGGGCAGACACCGGAAGATTCCCGGCCAAATGCACCGGGACCGCCCCTCAATATCTGTTGCACAACCGCCACAGCAACCGATTTTTAACGGTTGCCTAAGGATTGCCGCCTTGACGGGCGCCGCCTACACAAGGATAAAGGCACCACTGATTCGCGGCTCGACCGCGGAGTTTGGCCACAACGTTGGCCGTCATTGGGCATAACGAAAACGAGGGGCTACGATGAAGAAGCAACTTCTGGGCACGACGGCGCTGGTCGCCGCAGGCGTTCTCGCATTGTCGGGGTCGGCCTTCGCCCAGGCGCAACCGGCAAAGGTCGAGCCAATTAAGCTGTCGCTGGGCGGCTTCCACGATCAACGTTTCTACATCTTCGATGTCGACGATCGCGCGGGCAACGTGCAGAAGGTCGACTTCGACATGGACTCGGAAATCTACTTCAACGGGTCCACGACGCTGGACAACGGGTTGAAGTTCACGATCCGCATCGAGCTGGAAGCCAACAACCAGACCGGCGCGTCGACGCTGCCCAACAGCACCAACAACATCGATGAAAACTTCCTCAGCATCGAAAGCGGTTTCGGTACCGTTCAGTTGGGCACCACCGACGACGTGAAGCAAAAGATGGGCATTCGCCCCGTCGGCGCCGGTTTCGGCGCCACGCAAGGCCGCACCAAGAGCGGCGCCAACCGCACCGGTTCGAGCACGGATGGCACCATCGACACGACCGCGCCCGATCTGTTCCAATCCGACGCCGAGAAGATCAATTATTTCACGCCGCGTCTGTTCGGTAACACCGCCTCCAGCGGCCTGCAGCTCGGCGTCAGCTATACCCCGTCTTCGGCGGTCAACGGCAACGGCGCCGACAATACGGGCATCGAGCAGAAATCCGGTAAATACAACCGCGGCGTTTCCCTCGGCCTCAACTACACCGAGACGTTCGATCAGGTCGCCTTCACCCTCGGCGGCGGCTGGATGCAGTGGAACACCGACCAGCGCGACATTCCGAAAGCGGAAGCCTGGACCCTCGGTGCTAACGTCAGCTATGCCGGCTTCACGCTTGGCGCTTCATGGGGCGGCACCAATGATGGCCGTAACAACGCAGGTTGCGTCAGCACCACCGCCGCCACCGCGGGTGCATCGTGCGTTTCCAACACCACGACCAACATCGACGGCCACGCCTGGGATGTGGGCTTGGCGTATGCCTACAATCTCGGCTATCCGGGCCGCGTCAGCCTCGTTCATTTGCGCGGCGAGCAGGACAACACGATTGGCCTCGGCGACGACGAGGGTGAATATTTCGTGTTCGGCAACGAATGGACGATCGGACCGGGCGTTCGTTGGTCGACGTCGATCTTCAAGTACGACTTCAACGATGAGGCGCCCGGCAATCCCGGCCCCTCGGGTGCGACGACCGGCTACGGCGGTTCGGCCTATGGTTTGGTCACCGGCATCCGGCTGGCGTTCTAAACCACCCACCATAATCTGTAGCGAGAGAGCGGCTTCGGCCGCTCTCTCTTTTTTTGTCCCACGGAAACCACGCTAAGATGCCACGCCCTTTCTTACAGAAGGCGAGGCGCCGGATATGTCGGCCGATCTGAAAGCCCCGCAGGCCTTGCTCGCCGAAGGCCAATCAGCACTCGCCAACGGCCGGCTGGATATCGCTTCGGCCATCGACGACCAGTTGCGGCGCGACTATCCCCCTTTCGTCGAAACCTGGATTTTCGCGGGGCTCCTTGCCAATCGGCAAGGGCGCGGCGACGCGGCAATCGCATTCTTCCGCGCCGGCTGCGATCGGGTTCCGAGCCACCCCGATCCCTGGCGGCATCTCGGCAATACCTTTGCTAACCATGGCAAGGTGATCGAGGCCGAGGCGGCTTATCGCGAGGGCCTTTCGCACGCCCCCGGCAATGCCGCGCTCCTTAACAATCTGGGTGCGTTGCTCCGCCGCGGCGGCCGCGCGCGCGAGGCGGCGGTCGAACTACGCAAGGCCGTCGCCGCCAAGCCGGACCATGTCGGCGCATGGTTCAACCTCGCCAATACGCTGATCGATTTCGGCAAGATGGACGATGCCGCGGCCGCGCTCGAAAAAGCCACGGCGCTGCGGCCCGACGACCGGGACATGCGGCTGCGCCTCGCTCAGGTGTACCACACGCTCGTCCGTCTGCCCGACGCCGAGCGGCTGTTTGAAGCGCTGGTCGCGGAAGAGCCCGGCAATGTCGCCGCCCGGCGTGGCCTGCGGGCCGTGCGCGGCAAGGAAGTGCCGCGCTGGCATTTTCCCATGATGAACGACACGCCGCGCAATGCCGCCTATCGCCAGGCCATCGCCCGCGCCGCGCGAAACGATGCCCTCGTGCTCGACATCGGCACCGGCGCGGGCCTGTTGTCGATGTGCGCCGGGCGCGAGGCCTTCGCCAAGGTCTATAGCTGCGAGATGGTCGCGCCGATCGCCGCCGCCGCCAGGGACATCATGGCAAGCAACGGTCTTGGCGATCGCGTCACCATCATTCGCAAACGATCGAACGATTTGATCGTCGGCAAGGATCTACCCAGCCGCGCCGATGTCATCGTCACCGAAACCTTCGATTCCATGTTGCTCGGCGAGCACATCCTTTCGACGATGGATCATGCCCGGCAACATCTTCTTGTACCCGGCGGTCGCGTTATTCCGGCCGCGGCGTCGGCGATCATCGCCCTGCTCGGCAGCGACGCCGTCGGCCAGCAAATATTCGTCGGCGAAGCCCTCGGCTTCGATCTGAGGGGATTCAATCGCTTCTCGCCGCTCAAATCCGCGCTGAACCTCGATCTTTATCCGTATCGGTTGTTATCGGCGGATCGGGAGGCTTTGCGCTTCGACTTTCCGGGCGATGCCTATATCGATGCCGGGAAAAGCGAGATCGCGCTGGAAGCGACCGAAGACGGTGTCGCCATCGGTGTCGCGCAATGGATCAAACTTTACCTGGATGACGAAACGATTTTCGAGAACCGCCCGGGCCTACACGACACACCCTCGGGCTGGCTCCACGTCATCCACAATTTTCAGGCCCCGCGCCCCATCGCCAAGGGCGAAACGCTGAGGCTTCTGATCGAACACAACCGCACGTCGATCGACATCGAGCTGCTCGATCCGGTCTGATCCTATCGATCCTATTTGTCGCCGCGCACGAAACCCCGGCAGCGCGCAAGCTCCTGTGGCTTCTCCACCAATTTCCAGGCCTCGGTCTTGGCGAAGCCCGCGGCACGGGTCATCGCCGACAAACACTCCAATGTCGGCACCCACCAATTGGTCGCGTTGCCGCCATAACGGTCGTCCGGATAAAACTCCATCACCATCTGACGACCCGGATAACCGTGTCCAAGCCCGCCCCAATAGGGGCTATAGTCGTCGAGAATCGCGGATTCGACGAAAATCGCCTCGTTGCACAACGCGGCAAGGCGGTCGAGCGCGAGCAACGGGTGGCGCAGATGGTAGAGCGTGCCGAAGCAGAACACGATGTCGAAACGTCCGAGCGCGGCTTCCGAAACCTCATAAACCGAAATTTCCCGGCGTTGGCAGCGATCCCCGCTCAGACCCAACGCCTCGCGGCACAGATCGAACGTCTCCCATGCCAAGCGCGCCGCGCCGGCGCCGCCGAGATGATCCGAAAAATCGTCGATCGCCACCACTTCCCGCGCACCGCGCGCCAGCGCCGCGAAGGTCCAGTAACCATCCCATGCACCCACGTCCAAGACGCGCTTTCCCGATAAATCGCCGGGAATTCGATACGCCGCGGCATCCATCGGCGCCCATCCCGGAGTCGTCACGCCGCCGGGCAGGTCGATGCGGTGATACCAAAATGGGATGGCGGCCACTCGGGCGCGCAGATTGTCTTTGTCCATGGCTCTAGCGCGCGACCCTGCCATGACCGTGGCCGAAGCGCAAACCCGCACCGATGTCGCCATTGCGCTCGAACGGGTCCGGGCCCGGATCGCCGCGGCCGAGGCCGCCAATGATCGGCGGCCCGGCAGCGTCACCCTGGTCGCCGTGACCAAAACCCATCCCGAAGCCGCGATCCGCGAAGCCCTAGCCGCCGGCCAGCGGGTATTCGGGGAAAACCGCGTGCAGGAGGCGTTGGCGAAATACCCGGCGTTGAAAGCGGCGCACCCCGACCTGGCGCTGCATATGATCGGCCCGTTGCAGACCAACAAGGTGCGCGAGGCGGTCGCCCTGTTCGACGTCATCGAGACCGTCGACCGTCCAAAGCTGGCCGCCGCCATCGCGGCCGAGAGTCGTCGTTCGCGGCAAGACGGCATCGTCCGCCATCCCGCCTGCTTCGTGCAGGTCAACACCGGCGAGGAGCCGCAAAAGGCCGGAATCGTCCCGGCGGACGCCGATAGCTTTATCCAACAATGCCGCGAGGTTCACGGTCTGCGGGTCGAGGGGCTGATGTGTGTCCCGCCGGTCGCCGAGGAGCCGTCCTTGCATTTCGCCTTGCTGTCCCAGATCGCCCGTCGCAACGGCATCGCGGCATTGAGCATGGGAATGAGCGCCGATTTCGAGATCGCCATCGCCTTTGGCGCCACACACGTGCGACTTGGCGCCGCGATCTTCGGATCGCGCCCGCCCGCGGTGGCCGGTTCAGAGTGAATCGTCCCCGATCCAGAGAAACGTCGCCGGGTCGCAATCGCGCAAGACCGTCAACAAATCGCCGAGGGCCAAGGCAACACAACCCTCCGTTGGCGCATACGCGTCGCGGGCGACATGCAGGAAAATCGCGCTCCCTTTTCCCGAAGCCGGCGGATCGTCATTGTGCCCCAGCACGGCGATCGCGTCATAAACATGATCCTCCCGCCAAAGGGTCTCGGCCCGGGCGACATAGGGCAGGCGCACCGGGCGGTTATAGCAGGGATCGCCGGGATCGTCGCACCAGCCATCAGCGGGGGTGAGCGCCACCACCGGCAACCGCGTCACCGGCGGCGCCAACCGATCCGGGCGGAAATACACGCGGCGCAACGCAAACCGGCCGGCCGGGCTTGCCCCATCCCCTTCACGTTTATCGTTGCCGATGCCGGATCGTCCGATGGCGCAGCGATAGTCGCGACCGCGCCAGGTCAACACTCCGCTCCGCGATACGACGATGTCGGCTTTGCCGTCTATCTTGGACATGCGGCCACAAAAGCATTTGGCCCCGCCGAGTGGCAAGCGCGGCGACGCCGGGTCCTGGCTTAGCGGATCAGGTCGACCTTGGCTCCCGCCGGCGGACGGGCGACGTCGCCATAACGCTCGAGGCCCTTGGCCATGGCATCGACGAACCAGGGACCGGGTGCCGGCGCGGCCGGCGCGATCGGCGCGGCCACCGCCACCGGGCCATTCGCAGGCGTTAATATCGTCGGTTTGATTTCCGCCGGCGGCATGGGAACGGGCGGCGCGAAACGCGCGGCCGCAACTAGGTTCGGCTTGGGTTGATACGCCAACGGCACGCCACGAGACGCCGGAGGTGTCGCGCCCGACGCACCGCGCATATTCGCGACCTGGAGCTGCGCCTGAGTCGCGACCGTCGCCGGATCCATTCCGAGTTTCAGCGGCACCGTGGGTGTCATCGGTCGGCCCCCGGCGGCGATGGGATTTAACGTCGGCGGAACGATGTCCGGCGCGATCTCCAACTTGGCGAACTGGCGCCCCGACGACCACTCGATCTTCCCACTCGGCGCTGGACCGGCGGCGGCAAGTTCCGCGGGCGCCGCCTGCACTTGTTGGCGTTCGGTGAGCCAACGAATCGCGTTGGGGCGATCCTCCGGAATATCCTCGGCCGCCGCGCTTGCGAGCTGCGCCGCGGGCGCCGGTTTGGCGGTATCGGCGTTGCCGGCGGCGATGTTGGAATTGGCGCCGGCGGGAACAGGCGGCGATTTGTCGGAGGAAAGATCGAGCAAGGCAAGCGCCTGGTCGCCGACATCCTTTCCGGTTATCTGTTCGAACATCGCGTTGGCGATGGACGTTACCAGCCCGATGGGACCGCCGAACAACGCCCCGCCAAGGATGCGCGCTGCCGGATGAATGACGTCACCGGTGATGGCGCGATAAATCGTGCCGACGACCGGGATATGCTGAAGCGGGTTCAGCACCGACAGCAGGTCGCCAAAGGAAAACGAACTTGGCGCGGCCGCTTGCGGTGCCGATGGATTAGTGCCTGCCGCGGAGAGCGGCGACAAAGGAAGAATGGCTTCGGTCATCGTTGGCTACTACCAGATCGTTATCAATGGGGTAGCAAATCCGGTGCCAGCATTTCATTTAGCAAAATCAATCGGTTGAGATTCCGTCCCCCACGGATTTCCGGCATCGGGGCAAGAATTGCCGGGCCGAGAAGAACGGTCGCATTGCCGGCCGGCCGCGGCACTCGTTACAGTCCCACCTCCCTCCAACCGGTGTCTCAGCAGCCATGACTCCCCGCCTATTTTGCTTCGGCCTCGGCTACACGGCCGCCCATCTCGGGGCAGTCCTCGCCGCCGAAGGCTGGGGAGTCGCCGGCACCCATCGTTGCCGCGATGGGGAACCGGCCCCCCCATCGACCGCGGGTGTGGCATCACTTTGCTTCGAAAGGGGTCGGAGGGTTTCGACATCGGCGCTTGAGAGCGCGAATTACCTGCTCATCTCCATCCCGCCCGACGAATTGGGCGATCCGGTGTTGGACGAACACGCCGCATCGATCGCGGCGATCCCGGAGCTTCGCTGGGTCGGATACCTGTCCACGACCGGCGTCTATGGCAATCGCGACGGCGATTGGGTCGACGAAGATGCCGAACTCCGCCCGACCGGGCCGCGCAACCGCCGCCGCGTCGCGGCGGAAAAGGCGTGGCTCGAGCTGGGGCAACGGCACGGCCTGCCGGTGCACGTCTTTCGGCTCGCGGGCATCTACGGACCGGGGCGCAGCGCGGTCGACACCGTGCGGGCGGGAACCGCGCGAAGAGTTGTCAAGCCGGGCCAGGTTTTTTCACGCACCCACGTGGCCGACATCTCTTCGGTCCTGCGCGCGTCGATGGTTCGGCCCAATCCCGGCGCCATCTACAACGTCTGCGACGACGATCCGGCGCCCCCGCAAGACGTCGTCGCCTTCGCCTGCAATTTGTTGGGCGTACCGCCGCCGCCGGAGGAACCCTTCGACCGGGCCCGGGCGACGATGTCGGAAATGGCGCTGTCGTTCTACGCCGACAGCAAACGCGTCGCCAATCAGCGCATCAAGACGGAACTCGGCGTTCGCCTCCTCTATCCCGACTATCGCGCCGGCCTCAGCGCGATATTGGCGGCGGAATCCGGGCCAGGTCGGTGACGAAGCCTTCGATCAGCCGGAGGTCTTGCGGTCGAGAAAGGCGATGGTCGCCATCCTTGACGAGATGGAGCTGAACATCCTCGGATTCCATGGCTTGCAGGAGCTTCTGAGAGGTCTGCCAGGGCACTTCGAGATCGCGCATGCCGTGCAGCAGGCGCACCGGGACCTTGATCGGAATGGAGCCGCCGAGGAGAAGGTGGCCGCGCCCTTCCTCGATCAGGCGTAGGGTGAT
The DNA here is from genome assembly GCA_947445225.1 of Rhodospirillales bacterium. Taxonomy (GTDB): domain Bacteria; phylum Pseudomonadota; class Alphaproteobacteria; order CACIAM-22H2; family CACIAM-22H2; genus SHVT01. Next base: position 177,324 of record CANFCX010000001.1, on the reverse strand, counting down.
CGGAACGGGCTCGCCATAAGCAGAAGGCTCGCGCCACACGCCCTCGCGTTGCAATGCCCGCCTGACGTCGTCGGTCAGCCGGTCCCACACCAGGTCTTCGGTGAAATCCGGGGCGGACGCCACGCCGACCAGGCCCCGGACACGATTCGGCCGGGCCAGCGCCGCCAACAGCATGATCCAGCCGCCCATGCTGGAGCCCACGAGAATCTGCGGGCCGGTCGTCAGCGCATCGAGAACGGCGATCGCGTCCGCGGCCCAGTCTCCAATAGTGCCATCCTCGAAGCGGCCGGAGGATTCGCCGTGACCCCGATAGTCGAAGCGAATAAAGGCCCGCTCGGCCGCGCGGCAGGCCGCTTCCAGCGCCACCGCCTTGGTGCCGGTCATGTCGGACCTGAAGCCGCCGAAAAACATCACACCCGGAGATTTGCCTTCAATGCGCCGGTAGGCGATTGAGACACCCATGTCGCGTGATAGAATTTGCGGCGGCTCGGTTGCCGCGACCGGGGTCTGGGGCCCGGTTCCAGAGGTTGCCTGCACGATGATCGCTCGGGTTGGAAAATCAGAAATTCGATGGATAGTAGCATTGCCGAAAACGAGCAGGAATTAGCGGCGCCGCCGACGCGTCCACCCGTGGTATTGCAAATTCTGCCGAGCCTGGTCACCGGCGGCGTCGAGCGGGGGGCGGTCGATATCGCCGCGGCACTGGCCGCCGCCGGTTGGACCTCGCTGGTCGCGTCCGCCGGTGGGCCGATGGTGCGCGAAATCGAACGCGCGGGCGCAACCCACATTACCTTGCCGGTCGACAGCAAGAACCCGTTTGTCATCGCCGCCAATGTCGGACGCCTTCGGCGCGTGATCGCCGAACGCAACGTCGACATCGTCCACGCGCGTTCGCGCGCGCCGGCCTGGAGCGCCTGGCTGGCCGCCCGGCGCAGCCGGCGCCCCTTCATCACGACGTTCCACGGCACCTATGGCGCCGAGACCCGGTTCAAGCGCTGGTACAATTCGGTGATGGCACGCGGCGAGCGTGTGATCGCCATCTCGAACTTCATCGCCGCTCACATGATCGATGCCTATGGCACCGATCCCGACCGCATCCGTGTCATTCCCCGCGGCATCGATCTCGGCATCTTTGATGCTCACCGCGTATCGCCCGAACGCATCATCCAGCTTGCCGTACATTGGCGACTTCCCGACGGCGCCCCCGTCGTCATGCTGCCCGGCCGCCTTACCCGATGGAAAGGCCAATCGGTGTTGCTCGAGGCGATGGCAAAGCTGAAGCGGCCGGACGTCGCCTGTGTCATCGTCGGTTCCGACCAGGGGCGAACCAAATACCGGACGGAGCTGGAGGCCATGGCCGAACGCCTCGGTATCGGATTTTCGACCCGCATCGTCGACGATTGCCGCGACATGCCGGCCGCCTTGATGCTGGCGACGGTCGTCATTTCGGCCTCGACCGATCCCGAGGCGTTCGGACGTGTCATCGCCGAGGCCCAGGCCATGGGCCGTCCGGTGGTTGCATCCGATCATGGCGGCGCCCGCGAAACCGTGATCCCCGGCGAGACCGGTTGGCTGGTGCCGCCCGGCGACGCCGATGCCCTGGCCCAGGCAATCGATCAGGCGTTGTCTCTGCGCGAAGAAGGCCGTATCCGCCTGGCGGAGACGGCCGTCGCCCATGTTCACGAGCGTTTCTCAAAGGAAGCCATGTGCCAGGCGACCCTTGATGTCTACGCCGAACTCTTGAACGATCCCCCGGCGTGAGCGGCCTGCATTGAGCCAGGCACCGGCAGCGCCCGCACCGGGGGCGTCGCGCATCCTCGTCGTCAAGCTCGGCGCGCTCGGCGATTTCGTTCAGGCCCTGGGACCTTTCGCCGCCATCCGCCAACACCACCGCGATGCCCAAGTCACGTTGCTGACCGGCCCGGCGTTCGCCGATTTCGCCGCCGCGAGTCCCTATTTCGACGCGGTGTGGGTGGATGATCGCCCGCGTTTTTGGGATGTCGGCGGTTGGCTCCGGCTTCGGCGCAGGCTGATCGACGGCGCCTTCGATCGCGTCTATGACCTTCAGACCTCTGACCGCAGCGGCGCCTATTTCCGGCTCCTCGGACCGGGGCGGCGGCCGGAGTGGTCGGGCATCGCCTCGGGTTGTTCCCACCCACACGCCAATCCGCGCCGCGATCTCATGCATACGGTGGAACGACAGGCCGAACAGTTGCGGATGGCCGGAATCGCCGCCGTGTCCGCCCCCGACCTATCTTGGGCGCGGGCAGACGTTTCACGCTTTCGGTTACGCCCACCCTATGTGTTGTTGGTTCCCGGCGGCTCGCTCCACCGCCCGGAAAAGAGATGGCCGGCGACCCACTATGCCGGGCTCTGCGCAACTCTGGCCGCCTCGGGGCAACAACCGGTACTCCTGGGCACGGAATCGGAAAAACCCATGATTCAAGCCATCCTCCGCGACTGTCCGCCGGGGTTGGATCTGGCGGGCGAAACCTCCCTCGCCGACATCGCCATCCTGGCGCGCGGCGCCAAGGCCGCTATCGGCAACGACACCGGCCCCATGCATCTGATCGCGGCCGCCGGATGCCGAGCCCTGGTCCTATTTTCGTCGGCTTCCGATCCGGCTTTGTGCGCGCCGCGTGGCGCCGACGTCACCGTTCTACGCGGCGAGAGCCTGGGCGAGCTGCCCCCGGCGGAAGTCTGGGAATGGCTGACCCCCCGCGCTTGACACTTCATCGATTCCCTCTAGATTGCCCGGTTCTGTCCGAAAAACAGCCGTTTTGAGCCGCGCCATGCCCGCTCTCACCTTGCCCGACGGCAGTGTTCGCCGCTTCGATGGTCCGATCAGCGGGGCCGCGGTCGCCGCCGCGATCGGCCCGCGACTGGCGAAGGATGCGCTTGCCATCAGGATCGATGGCGCTCTGCGCGATCTGAAAACCGTCCTCGACCACGACGCGAAAATATCGATCGTCACACGCAAGGACGCCGACGCGCTCGAATTGATCCGCCACGACGCGGCGCATGTCATGGCGGAGGCGGTCAAGGAACTCTATCCCGAAACCCAAGTCACGATCGGTCCGGCGATTGAGGACGGGTTCTATTACGACTTTCACCGCGACACCGCCTTCACACCCGATGATTTGCCGATCATCGAGACGCGCATGCGCGAGATTGTCGGCCGCAACGAAGAGATCACGCGGGAAGTCTGGGACCGCAACAAGGCCATCGCTTTTTTCAAATCGATCGGCGAGCACTACAAGGCCGAACTCATCGAAAGTTTTCCGGCCGGCGAAGAAATCAGCCTTTATCGCCAGGGTGATTTCATCGATCTCTGCGTCGGGCCGCATCTGCCCGCGACCGGCAAGCTCGGCACCGCGTTCAAGCTGATGAAACTTGCCGGCGCCTATTGGCGCGGCGATTCGCGCAACGCCATGCTTCAGCGCATCTATGGCACGGCCTGGGCGACGGACGATCAACTCAAGGACTATCTCCATCGGCTGGAAGAGGCGGAGCTTCGCGATCATCGCCGCCTGGGTCGCGAAATGGCGCTGTTTCATCAGCAGGACGAAGCCGTCGGCAACGTGTTCTGGCATCCCAAGGGCTGGACACTCTACCGCATGGTTGAAAACCATGTGCGGCGCCGAATCGAAGGCGACGGTTATGTCGAGGTGCGGACTCCGCAGCTCCTCGACCGCTCGCTGTGGGAGGCCTCCGGCCATTGGGAGAAGTTCGGCGAACACATGTTTACCGCCGAGTCCGAAAACAAAGTTCTCGCGCTTAAGCCGATGAACTGCCCCGGCCACGTCCAGATATTTCGCCAGGGTCTGAAGAGTTATCGCGACCTGCCGCTGCGTATGGCCGAGTTCGGTTCCTGCCATCGCAACGAACCGTCGGGAGCCCTGCATGGGTTGATGCGCGTGCGCGCCTTTACCCAAGACGACGCCCATATTTTCTGCACCGAAGATCAGATTACGTCCGAGACGGTGGCGTTTTGTTCGTTGCTGCAACAGGTCTATCGCGATTTCGGTTTCGGCCAGCCGCAGGTCAAGTTTTCCGACCGGCCGGCGCGGCGCGCCGGCAGCGACGCGATCTGGGACAAAGCCGAAGCGGCGTTAAAGAACGCGGTGAAGGCGGCGGGGCTCGACTACGTGCTCAACCCGGGCGAAGGCGCCTTTTATGGACCGAAGCTGGAATTTGTTCTGAAAGATGCCATCGGCCGCGATTGGCAATGCGGCACGCTTCAGGTCGATTTCGTTCTGCCCGAGCGGCTCGATGCAAATTACATCGGCGAGGATGGCCAAAAACACCGGCCGGTGATGCTTCACCGCGCCATCCTCGGTTCGGTCGAGCGCTTCGTCGGCGTGCTCATCGAGCACTATGCCGGGCGCTTCCCGCTCTGGTTGGCTCCGGTCCAAATCGTGGTCGCGACCATCACCAACGATGGTGATGACTATGCCACCGAGGTCCAGCGCCTCCTGGCCGCCGCCGGCCTGCGGGTTGAGATCGACCTCCGCAACGAGAAGATCGGCTACAAGGTGCGCGAACATTCCTTGGCAAAGGCGCCGATCCTGTTCGCCATCGGCAAGCGGGAATCCGAAAACCGCCAGGTTTCGATGCGGCGGTTGGCGGGCGGCGCGCAAGAAGTCCTTGCGCTGGAAGACGCCATCGCTAGAGTTACCGCCGAGGCCAAACTCCCCACGGCCTAATATCCTCGCCGCACGGGGACCGGCGCGAAATCGTTCGCCGGATCGAGTGCAGGTTTTACAAAGGAGACTTCTACATCGCGCGACCGACTTCCAACGCGGCCCCGGTTCGGGAAGGACCGCGGATCAACGATCAGATCGAGGCGAACAGCATTCGCCTGATCGACCACAAGGGCGACATGATCGGAGTCGTCCCCCTGCTTGAAGCGCTGAGGATGGCCATGGAGGTCGATCTCGACCTCGTCGAGGTGGCGCCCAACGCCGAGCCGCCCGTCTGCAAGATCCTCGATTTTGGCAAGTTCAAATACGAGGAGCAGAAGAAGAAAAACGAGGCGCGCAAAAAGCAAAAAGTCATCGAGATCAAAGAGATCAAGATGCGCCCAACCATCGACGACAATGACTATGGCGTGAAGATGCGCGCCATGCACCGCTTCCTCGAGGAAGGCGACAAGGTCAAGGTGACCCTGCGTTTCCGGGGCCGCGAGCTGGTCCACCAGGAACTGGGGATGCAGCTTCTGGATCGCGTGCGCGCCGACATCGACGAAAAGGCCAAGGTCGAGCAGTTTCCCAAGATGGAAGGCCGGCAGATGACCATGGTGCTGGCGCCCAAATAACGTCGGTTCCCTAGGAACCGACTTCCTCCTCGGAAGCGGGTAGGTTCAGGATCGCACGAAGCCCGCCAAGGCGGGCTTCACCGAGGGTGAGGCTGCCGCCGTAAAGCTCCGCCAGTTCGCGCGTGATCGCCAAGCCGAGCCCACTGCCCGGCACGCTTTCATCGAGGCGGGTGCCACGGGTCAGAACGGCTTCACGCTCGGGCGCCGACACTCCCGGCCCATCGTCTTCCACGCTGAGCATGAGCCGCCCGCCCGCCGACCGGGCATCGAGGCGAACCTTGCCACGCGCCCATTTGCAGGCGTTGTCGAGCAAATTGCCCAGCATCTCGGCGAGGTCCTGGCGATCGCCGCGGAAGGCAACGCCCGGGGTCCTGGCGATGTCGATATCAACGTGTTTGTCGGCATACACGCGCAGCAACGTCCGCCGCAATTCATCGGCCACCGGTGCAATTTCGGCGCGTGCCCCCAACACCTGACCGCCGGCCGCGCGCGCGCGCGCGAGATGGCGATCGACCTGTTGGCGCATGACGTCGACCTGGCGCGCGGCGGTCTCGGCCAGCGCGCCGTGTTCGCGGCCGGCCTCGTTGGCGAGCACCGCCAGCGGCGTCTTCAACGCATGGGCCAGATTGGCGGCTTCGCTGCGGGCGCGGACGAGGGCGATTTCGTTGTGATCGAGCAGGGCGTTCAATTCATCGATCAGCGGCGCGATTTCGCCGGGGTAAACTCCCTTGAGCCGGGCCTCGCGCCCGCCGCGCACGGCGGCCAGGGCGCGGCGCAGCCGGCCGAATGGCTCGAGCGCGAAGCGAACCTGTACCCACAACGCCGCCACGAGGGCAAGCCCGAGCAACCCCAGCGCGGCCACCAAGGCCGATTGAAAATTCCGCTGCTCCTCGACCAGCTCCGCGTCCTCCACCGCCACCTGGAAGCGAAGCAGAGAAGGCGAATCGGGCAGGGCCACGTCGCGTTCGATCGAGCGCAGCCTTTCCCCACGCGGCCCGGAAAGTTCGCCCCGTCTTTCCGGTGTTTCATTCGCAACCAGGCCGGGCAAGGCCCGATCCCAAAGCGAGCGCGATCGCAGCACCGGCTCGCGGTCGAGACTGACCTGCCAATACCACCCGGAATAGGGCTGGTTGAACCTCTCCTCACCGGGGGGCAGCGCCAGGTCCAGCGCGCCGTCGGCCGTCAGTTCGGCGCTGCCGATCAAGCTGTCGAGGATGACGCCCAAACGTGCATCGAACCCGCGTTCGACCGCGTCACCGAACAGCGCGGACAGCAAAATCCCGGCGGCGAGCAGCGCCGCCGCCGCCCACAAGCCGGCCGCGGTGACCAGCCGAAGGACAAGCGATCTACGCCTTGCCGCCACGATGACGCTGGGGCGCCGGCGATTTCGCGGCTTCCGCCTTCGTTGGCGCGGCTTCGGGCGCGGCGGGTCCGGGAATGCCCACGCGATACCCCAGGCCGCGCACGGTTTCGATCACGGGCACGCCGAGTTTCTTGCGCAAGCGCGCGATCAGAACCTCGATGACGTTGGAATCGAGGTCGAAATCCTGATCGTAGACATGTTCGGTCAACTCCGTCCGGCTGACCGTACGCCCCTGGTGGTGCAGCAAATAAGCGAGAATTCTTTGCTCCTGGGCGGTGAGACGGATGGGCGCGCCGTTGACGTCGACGCGGCCGGTGCGTGTGTCGAGCCGAACCGGGCCACATTCGATCTCGGCACGGGAATGGCCCGCGGCGCGGCGAATCAACGCCCGGAGCCGGGCGAGCAGTTCCTCCATATGGAAGGGCTTGGCGAGATAGTCGTCGGCGCCGGCATCGAAACCCGAGACCTTTTCGCTCCACATATCGCGCGCGGTCAGGATCAGTACCGGCATCGCGCGGCCAGCCGCGCGCCAACGTTTTAGGACGCTGACCCCGTCGAGCTTTGGCAGGCCCAAGTCGAGCACGACGACGTCATAGGGTTCGGTGTCTCCGAGAAACAGCGCCTCTTCGCCATCGGCCGCGTGGTCGTTGGCGTAGCCGGCCTCGGTCAACGCCGCGACCAATTGCCGGGAAAGATCGGGATCGTCCTCGACGACCAAGACACGCATGGGAATCTGCTTACTCGGTTGGGAGCTGCGCGCGAACGCGACCCGAGGCGCCGGGTTTCAGCGCACCGCGGCCGGGCGGGTCGCGGGCAAATCACCCGGCCGCCCGCCGTTCGGCGATGGCGCCAGGGGCGGGCGAGGGGCTCGCGGCAAAGGTCCGGCTTCGGCGGCGATGATGTCGGCGGTGCGGGCATCGACGCGCAGGCGCGTTACCTTGCCCTCCCTCCCGATGACGAGGATTTGATAAACCCAGCGCTGGCTGCCGGCGTTTTCAAGGTTGAGATCGACGCGCAAGAGCCGCCCCGGAAAATCCGGGCGCAAGCGCGCCAATATGTCGTCCAGCGGCCTAATCTCGCCACGTTGAAAGGCGGCGCGGGCGCGATCGTGATCGCGGCGCATGCGATCGTCCGCGCGGCCGTCGGTGGACGGCAGCGCGAGCGCCAACAACATTGCAACGAACAGCACTATTCGCATGGTCCAAGACCCGATCGGCGCCCCCGAGCTTAGCGCCGAAACATCATACATCGAATTTCGTCGGGATGGTGGCGCACCGGGGATGAACCGACGATGAACGTCCCCATCACGCTGGGTTAAGGCCGGCTTCGGCAGGATGGCGACCATCGACCACGACCTTCAGGAGTTGTCCTCATGAACGAAAAGATACGAAATTTGGCCGTCGGGCTGATCGCGCTCACCGCCGTCGGGGGCGCCGCCCTGGCGCAACCGGCCTCGCCATCGGCCCCCCTGCCATCGCCGACGGCTAGGGCGATGGCGCTTTCCGACATCGTCAAGAAGCTCGAGGATGGCGGCTATTCGACCATCCGCGAGATCGAAAGGACGCGCGGACTTTGGGTCGTTCGCGCGCTCGATCAGGGTGGCGAATTGCGCGCGTTAACCGTGGACCCCATCAGCGGCGCCATCGCGGAGCCTGCGCCACGGCCACCGCAAATGCGCCGCGAGGATGACCACGGCCGGCACATGCCGATGCCGCGGGGCAGAACCTAATTTTTCGGAGTTTCGCCTAACCAACTCGCGGTCGTCGCCCCAGGGCCCTCCCCCCGAGACTGGTGTCGCCGCGAGCACCCCCCTCTCTCGCTCGCAAAGTGCGGGCGGGGAGAGGGGGGTTCTTCGTTTTACGGGGCCGATTCCGCGCCCCTTCTTAATTAGGCGCTCGGGCCGCCCAAATTCGCCTTGAAGAAGGCCACGGTACGATCCCAGGCGAGCTTCGCGGAAGCTTCGTGGTACCGCGCGCCAGCCGTGTCATTGAAGAAGGCGTGTTGCGAGCCGGGATAGACGTGCTTTTCGAACGACACGCCGGCCGCCTTCAGCGCCTCTTCGTATTCCGGAACACGTGCATTGATGCCGGCGTCCGTCTCGGCGTAGTGCAACTGCATCTTCGCCTTGATGTCCTTGATCTTGCCCATATCCGCCGCGGCCGGCACCGCGCCGTAGTAAGGCGCGCCAGCGGTGAGATCGGCGCCGGCGCGAAGGGCCACCTGGTTGACCTGGCCGCCGCCCCAGCAATAGCCGACGATGCCGACTTTGCCGGTGCTATTGGGATGAGACTTCAGGAAGCGCACCGCGGCAACCATGTTTTCGGATGCCTTGTTGGCGTCGACCTTTGCAAACAATTCGCGGGCCTTGTCCTCGTCGCCGGGGTAGCCGCCCTGCGGGGCGAGCGCGTCCGGGGCGAGCGCCAGGAAGCCGACCGTGGCGAAACGGCGGGCCACGTCTTCGGTGTGCGGGTTCAGGCCGCGGTTTTCGTGGATCACGACCACGGCCGGGAATTTCGTCCCGCCGGTCTTGGGCCAAGCCAGATGGCCGTTCATCATCTCCGGCGCCGGGAAGCTGACGCGATTGGTGACGGAGATGCGCGGATCGTCCAGCTTGACGGTCTGTGCATTGGCGTAGTTGTTGTCGAGCAGTCCGACGACCGTGGCGGCCGCGGCGGCGCTGCCCGTCAGCTTGGTCAGCCGATCGAGAAACACGCGGCGCGGAAGCGGCGCGTGAGTGTATTCGTCGTAGAGATTGATGATTTCTTGGTTGATCAGTGGGTGCATGGTGCCTCCTCCATAAGCGATACGGTTTCAATCAGTCCCGCCTTTTACGCGCACGGGCAAAGATTAGGTCGCGCACAAGCCGGGAGCAAGTCCCGGCGTTCGACGCCAGGAACGCATTCACGTGACCACGTCGACGCCGAGGAAAAGAAGGCCGGAAAGCACCGACACGACAACCATGCCGATCACCCCCGCCACCGCCACGGCGGCGCCATCCCTGGCTATCATTGCCAATGAAATCAGTACGATAGCCAATGCCGGGATAATCGTGACGAAGGGCAGCGGCGGCAGCAACATCGCCCCAAGAGCAAAACACAGGGCACCCATGGCACGCTCCGCCGAACCCGACACCAAATTCGGCCAGCGCGGCCGCAGCAAACTTTCCAGCCGCCGCAACAAGGGTGTTGCCGCGCGGGCAAAGGCCGCCAGGTTGCCCCGGCTGAAATTGCGTCGGCCGATCCATCCAGGGACCCAGGGCTGACGCCGGCCGAACACCAATTGCAGGGCGATGATCGCCAAAGGCAGGCCGGTGACCGTCGACAACCCCGGTATGGGCGGGCCGGGCACCGTATTGGGCAGGGCAAGCAACAACATCGCGAAGAGCGGCACGCGATCGCCGAGCACCGACAACACCTCGGACACGCTGACTCGCTGATCCGGCTCGCCGCGTCCCAAATTCTGGAGCAGGCGCGAGGTCGTCACGCTCGCGTCGACGACATTATCTTTTGGGGCCTGCGTCATCGGCTTCCTGGTGGCAAAAGGCGCGCCATGATTACGAAGAACGCGGCGCGGGGCAAGTCGTGGGAATCCGTCAAACCGCGATCGGCCGTCGGCAAAGGGATCGCGTTTCTAGCCCAGGCGCTCGGCATGGTGGCAGGCGACGAGGCGGCCATCGACGTAACGGGGCGCGGGACGCTCCGCCTTGCACAAATCGGTGGCATGGGGGCAGCGCGTATGGAACGCACAGCCGGCCGGCGGGTCGAGCGGCGAGGGCGGCTCGCCCGACAATACGACCCTATGGTTGCGCGACGCCGGATCGGTGGTCGGTGTCGCCGACAGCAACGCCATCGAATAGGGGTGTCGCGGCGCCTCGAAAATCGCCTCCTTCAGGCCGTATTCGACGACTCGGCCCAGATACATGACCAGCACGTCATGAGCGATGTGGCGGACGACCGCCAGATCGTGGGCGATGAAGAGATAAGCGAGTTTGAAGCTTTCCTGCAAATCCAAGAGCAGGTTCAAGACCTGGGCCTGAATGGACAAGTCCAGGGCCGAGACCGGTTCATCGGCGACAACAATCCGCGGCTTCAGCATCAGGGCGCGGGCGATGGCGATGCGCTGGCGTTGGCCGCCGGAAAACATATTCGGGTAGCGGATGAAATGTTCCTGGCGCAGCCCGACCCGTCCCATCATCGATCGAGCCGCATGTTCGCGTTCGTCCTGCGTCAGCGCCGTATTGATGGCCAACGGCTCCATCAGGATGGAGCCCACCTTGTGACGCGGATTGAGCGAGCCGTAGGGGTCCTGGAAGACCATCTGAACGAGGCGACGAAACCCTCTCAAATCGCCGCCCTTGGCATTGGCGGCCTCGCGCCCGGAGAATTTGAGGCTGCCGGAGGTCGGCGGATCGATGAGGGCGACCATGCGCGCCAGTGTCGATTTTCCGCAGCCCGATTCGCCCACGACCGCGAGCGTGCGGCCGGCCGCGAGGCTGAACGACACCCCATCCACCGCCCGCAGGGTCGTGTTTCCGCCCCACATGCCTTGTCGTTGGACATAGTCGCGGGGTGAGGTGCACCGATTCGAGTAAGGGGGCGGCAACCGCCGCCGCGGCGGGCACACTCATGGGCGCATGCCAATCAAGGGCGTGTGGCAACGAACGCGGCCGTCATCGGCCTCCAACTCCGGGGGCGCTTGGCGGCGGCAGCGCTCGCCGGCGAGTGTGCAGCGTGGATTGAACAAACAGCCCTCGGGCCGGTCCAGAGCCCCCGGAACCAGACCGGGAATCGCCTGCAGGCGCCGCTGTCCCCAGGCACGCTCCGGCAAAGCCGCGAGCAAAGCCGCGGTGTAAGGGTGCCGGGGCTGGCTCAAAATCAGGTCGGCGGGGCTCTCCTCCACGGCCTGTCCCGCATACATGACGATGACGCGCTGCGTGGTCTCCGCGACCACCGCCATATTGTGCGTGATCAGGATCACGGCCATGCCTTCTTCGCGCCGAAGCTCGAGCAACAAGTCGAGTATCTGCGCCTGAATGGTGACATCGAGCGCCGAGGTCGGCTCGTCGGCGATCAACAGCCGCGGCCGACAAGCGATCGCCATCGCGATCATCACCCGCTGGTTCATGCCCCCGGAAAGCTGGTGCGGAAAAGAACTCAACCGGGATTCCGGCGCGGCGATGCCGACTCGGCCGAGCAATTCGATGGCCCGCGCGCGACGGCCGGCGGCCGTTCCCCGTTCATGCGCCGCGATCGTTTCGGTCAATTGGAAGCCGATGGAAAAACACGGGTTGAGGCTGGCCGTCGGTTCCTGAAACACCATGGCGATATCTTTGCCCGAAAGTGCGCGCCGCTTTCGGTTGGAGAGCGATTTTAGATCTTGCCCCGCGAATTCCAGGGTGTCGGCCTGCACCTCGCCCGGCCAACGAACCAGCCCCATCACCGCCAACATCGACACGCTCTTGCCGGCGCCCGATTCACCGACGATGCCGACGACGTCGCCTTCGTCCACGGAAAGCGACAACCCGTCAACGGCGCGGTAGGTGCCGCGCGGCGACGGGAACCGCACCGTCAGGTTATCGATGTCGAGCAGCGTCACGGGCAAGAGCGGGCGTCATTCGCATTGCCTTGGCGGCACGGGTGGGCCAGAAGGCGACCGCGGTCACCGATTACGCCGTCGCGCCCGGAACTGGGCTCGAAGGCGCGCCGGCGCCGGTTGGCGTGCCTTGATTGCGCCGGTACATCTCAACGAAGTCGACTGGGTTGATCATCAATGGCGGGAAGCCGCCATCACGCGTGGCGTTGGCGATGATGCTTCGGGCGAAGGGGAACAATAACCTTGGGCATTCGATCAGAAGCACAGCACCCACGGCATTCTCCGGCACACCCTCAAGCGTGAAGATGCCGGCATAGGCCAATTCAACGACAAACACCGTCTCCGGGCCCACTTTCGCTTCCGAATGGATCTCGATGACGACTTCGTAAACATTGGGGCCGAGGGTGCGCGCCTTTACCTCGACCGCAACCGATACCTGCGGGGGATCCTTTTGCCCCGCCAGCGAATGCGGCGCCTTTGGATTTTCAAACGATAAGTCTTTGATATACTGAAGATTTACCGTGATAGGCTGACCGCGACGACCGGCCTCCGCGGCACCGGCCGGCTTTGCAGCCTCAGCGTTTGTTGCGTCGTTTTCAGCCATGTATCTGTTCTCCCCTGACGGCTGTATCGATCATATAGCTTGCGCCAATCCGGCGACCGGACCCGGCGCCGCCGATGCCTCCGGGTCAAAGGCGACCCAGGTTCCGTTGGCGAGCGAAAGGCCGGTAAGGGCGCGAATGAACGCCCAATGGGTGACCACGGCGACATGATTGTGGTCGGCGGCGCGCCCGGCGGCGGCACAGAAATTTCGGCCGCGGTTTGCCAGCGCGTCCTCGGATTCCTCGATTGCGGTCCACCACGGGTCGGCCAAATGGTCAAAACGAAGGGCCGGCCAACGCCGGGCAAGCTCCGCGACCGGCGTGCCGATGTCGCAGATGAAGGCGGAACGCTCGCGCACAAGCGGCTCAACCCCGATCGGCGTTCCCAGAACCTCGGCGATCAAGGAGGCGGTTTCCAGGGCGCGGGTATAGGGGCTCGCGATCAGCCGCCTTATTCCCAACTCGTGCAGCGCGATCGCGACGGCGCTGGCTTGAGCCCGCCCTTCGCCGGTCAATCGCGGATCGACTATTCCCGGATCAATGCGGGTTCGATTGAAGGCCGCGTTGAATTCCGATTCTCCGTGGCGGACGAGTATCATGTCGACAATCCGTGCGAAAACGATGGCTCATCGCCACGCGACGGGTTGTCCTGACACCGCGCGAAGCCCATCTAGGGGAATTGAGGTCCGGGCTGGACCGGGTGCCGCCGAGCCGGTAACCTGACGCGAGCAAGGTTTAACCGACGCCATGGTGGCGGTCCAGCCTTTGCGCCGATGGGATTTGGATGACCGACGGTTTGCCGCCTTTTCTCGACATCGTGTTCTTCGCCATGGTGGCGGCGTTCCTGGTGCTGCGCCTGCGCGCCGTGCTCGGCCGAAGGACTGGCAACGAACAACAGCGTCCCAACCCGTATGTCAAACCCACGCCGGGGGAGGCCGAATCGCCGGCGGACGATGTGACGCGTCTGCCGGAACGTCCGGCACCCGGCGAAACCGCGCCGGCCGCGCCGCCGCGCAGCGCCCTGGAAGCCGGGATCGCGCAACTCAAGATCGCCGACCCCAGTTTCGACCCCCGGGTCTTTCTCGGCGGGGCCAAGGCCGCCTTCGAGGTCATCCTCAACAGCTTCGCCGCCGGCGACACCTCAACCTTGCGCCCGTTGCTCGCCGACGATGTTTATGAACGATTCGCGGCGGCGATCCGCGAACGTCACGCCGCCGGCCAGGTTCTTGAAACCACGCTGGTCGGTGTCAAGAACGCGGCAATCGTCGAGGCCGCCATGAATGGCCGCGATGCCGTCGTATCGGTCAAGCTCGAGACCGAACAGATCAACGTTACCCGCGACGCGGAAGGGCGCACGGTCGACGGCGATGCCACGCAGGTGGCGACGATCACCGACATTTGGACCTTCAGCCGGAACACGCGCACGCGCGATCCGAACTGGCTGTTGGTCGCGACAGCCGCACAGCAATAGGTCTTGCTTCCTCGATTGCTTCGCCCGCGCGTTGCCATCACGGCCTTGGCGCTGCTCGCGGCGGCGTCCTGCGCGCCGCCATCGCCGCCGGTAAAACCCGCGGACAGCCTCACGTTAACCCCGACCGATTTCGGCGCCTTGTCGGGATGGGAACGTGACGATCATCAAGCCGCGCTCGCCGCCTTTCGCCGCTCTTGCGCTCGACTTCTTCGGCTGGCCGATGACCGCCCCATGGAGCCGGATCGGGCCTTCGGCCTGGCCGGCGACTGGAAACCCGCCTGTACCGCGGCGGCGACCGCCGCCGATGCCCGCGGCTTTTTCGAACGCTGGTTCCGTCCCCATAAGGCCAGCAACAATCAGGCGAGCGCCGGATTATTCACGGGTTATTACGAGCCGGAGCTGCGCGGTTCGCGCCGGCCCGGCGGCCGCTTCACCGTTCCGCTCTATCGTCGCCCGCCCGATTTGGTGACGGTCGATCTCGGCCTGTTCAAGGAAGAATGGCGCGGCCAGCGCCTCGGCGGGCGTGTCGTCGGCGGCGCCCTCCGCCCCTTCGCCAATCGCGCCGAAATCGATGCCGGCGCGATCGCGGGGCGCAACCTCGAAATGTTGTGGGTCGATGACGCCGTCGATGCGTTCTTCCTCCATATTCAAGGCTCGGGCCGCGTGGTCCTCGAGGATGGCAGCGTTGTGCGTGTCGGTTTTGATTCGGCCAACGGCCAGCCCTATTACGCGATCGGACGCGAATTGGTGGCGCGCGGCGTGCCAACCGGCGACGTATCGATGCAGTCGATTCGCGCCTGGCTCGCCTCCCATCCCGATGAAGCCGCCGCGGTCATGGCGAAGAACCCCTCCTATGTCTTTTTTCGCGCGTTGGACGGCGACGGGCCTCTCGGCGCTGAAGGCACCGTGTTGACGCCCGGCCGCAGCCTCGCCGTCGACCGTGCGTTCCTGACCATGGGTCTGCCGGTGTGGCTGGACGCGGAAGACCCTCTCGATCCGCGGCTTCGGGTGCGGCGGCTCCTGATCTCGCAAGACACCGGCGGCGCCATTCGCGGCCCGGTGCGCGGCGACATTTTCTGGGGTTATGGAGCCGAGGCGGCGGAGCGCGCCGGCCGCATGCGCTCGTCCGGGGAATATTGGCTGCTGATCCCGCGGACCGTGGCCGAACGCCGGATCGCCAGCCAGTAACTTGAGCCCGCGCTTGGGTTTGGACCGAACGACCAACAGGTTCGCGAGACGGCGATGACAACACCCGCACGGCCGCGCGTTGGGTTATTGGTGACCTGCCTGGTCGATCTGTTTCGGCCGGAGGTTGGCTTTGCTTCGGTCAAACTGATCGAAGACGCGGGCTGTATCGTGGAGGTGCCCCGCGACCAAACCTGCTGCGGGCAGCCGGCCTACAATTCGGGCGACAAGGCGACGGCCCAGGAATTGGCCCGCAATCTGATCGCCCTGTTCGAAGGTTACGACTATGTCGCGGCACCCTCCGGGTCGTGCGCGGGGATGCTCAAGGTGCATTTTCCCGCGTTGCTCGCCGACGATCCGCTTTGGGAAAATCGCGCCCGGCGCCTCGCGGCGCGTTCCTTTGAACTGGTGTCCTTCCTGCACGACGTTTTGCGCGTGACGAAGGTCGCCGCCGCCCATGCCGGAACCGTCACCTATCACGATGGCTGCTCCGGTCTCCGGGAACTCGGCATCAAGGGCCAGCCGCGCGCGCTTCTCGGGGCGGTCGAAGGACTGGCCCTCAAGGAATTATCCGCCGCCGAGAGCTGCTGCGGCTTCGGCGGCCTGTTCTGCGTCAAATATCCCGAAATCTCGAACCGGATGGTCGGGGACAAGGTGGCGGCGGTTATCGATACCGGCGCGGCGACGCTGTTGGCCGGCGATATGGGCTGTTTGCTGAACATCGCCGGCAAGCTGTCCCGACTCGGCGCGGCGGTACACTGCCGCCATGTCGCGGAGGTCCTCGCCGGCATGGCCAACGGCCCGGCCATCGGCCAATCCGCGCCCGCGGCCAAAGCCCCGAGGCCGGCGCGGCCCGGCTCATAACGTCATGCAGCCCACCACGAAAGACTTTCCGGAAAACGCCCGCCGCGCCTTGGGTGATGTCCCGCTGCAGGCAGCCTTGGGAAATATCGCGAGGGGCTGGCAGGAAAAACGCACCCAGGCGGTCGCGGCGCTGCCGGAATTCGAGGCCCTTCGCACCGCCGCGGCGGCGATCAAGGACCACACGATCGCTCATCTCGACGAGTATCTGGAACGTTTCGAAAGCCGCGTTACCGAACAGGGCGGAACCGTTCATTGGTGTCGATCGGCCGAGGAAGCGCGGCACACGATCCTCGCCATTTGCCACCGGCTGAATGCCCGCACCGTGACCAAGGGAAAATCCATGGTCGCGGAGGAAATCGGGCTCAATGATTTCCTTGGCGGTCATGGCATCGCGCCGGTCGAGACCGATCTCGGCGAACACATCATCCAGCTCCGCAAGGAGGCGCCCAGTCACATCATCGCGCCCGCCGTCCACCTGACCCAGGCCCAGGTGGCGGAGACCTTTCGCGCCGGCCACCATGGCCTGCCGACCAATCGGCGATTGGACGACGCGCGGGTTCTGGTGGACGAAGCACGCAACGTCCTGCGCCCGCGTTATTTCGCCGCCGAAGTCGGCATCACGGGCGCGAATTTCCTGGTCGCCGAGACCGGCTCGGCGGTGATCGTCACCAATGAAGGCAATGCCGATCTCACCCAGCTTCTGCCGAAGGCGCATATCGTCCTGGCCGGAATCGAAAAGCTCGTGCCCACCCTGGAGGATGCGGCGACAATCCTGCGTGTACTCGCCCGTTCTGCCACCGGGCAGGAGATGGCGGCTTACACGACGTTTGCGACCGGCCCGCGCCGCGCGCGCGATGTCGACGGGCCGGAGGAATTTCACGTCGTCCTCCTCGACAATGGGCGGAGCGCCCTGCTCGGCACCGAGTTCCAGGACATCTTGCGCTGTATCCGTTGCGGCGCCTGTCTCAACCATTGCCCGGTCTACACCGGGATCGGCGGTCACGCTTATGGCTGGGTCTATACCGGACCCATGGGCGCGGTGTTGACCCCGGCCCTGCTCGGCGTGGCGGAAGCCGGCCACCTGCCCAATGCCTCCACGTTTTGCGGACGCTGCGAAAGCGTCTGTCCGATGCGTATTCCGCTGCCGAAAATGATGCGCCACTGGCGCGAGCGGGAATTCGCGGCGCATTTGGCGCCGCACGCGATCCGCCGCGGTCTTTCCTGGTGGGCCTTCTTCGCCCGCCGCCCGGCTCTGTATCGCGCCGCAGCCGGCGCGTTGGCGCGTTGGCTCGCCCTGATGGGTGGCCGGTTGGGTTATGTTCGGACCTTGCCCTTGGCCGGCGGCTGGACCGCGGTTCGCGACATGCCGGCGCCGTCGGGGAGGACATTTCAGCAGCTGTGGGCCATGCGGGCGCAGCCGGCGGCGAAAAAGGGATCCCGGCCATGACCGGCGGGCGCGAGCAGATGCTGGACTCGATTCGTCGTGGCCTCGGTCGCGGCCCTTTGGGCGAGGCCGGCAAGGCGGCGATCGCCGCTCGGCTCGACGACCATCGCGCCGGCATCATTCCCGCCCGTACCCGCCGCGACCCCGCCGGTTTGATCGAGCTTTTTATTGAATTGGCGGTCGGTGCCGCGGCAACCGTGGAGCGGCTCGACGGCCCCCGCCGCATACCCATCGCCGTCGCCGACTATCTCGCCGCGCATGACCTGCCCAGGGACCTGGTGATGGCACCGGATCCCTGGCTGGACCGGCTGCTGTGGGCGGAGCGGCCGAAGCTCAAACTGCGGCCGGGCAGGGCGCTGGCGACTGACGCCACCGGGATCGCCCGTGCTTTTGCCGGCGTGGCGGAAACCGGCACGCTCGCCATGGTTTCCAGCGAGACCAGCCCGTCAACGATCAGCTTCGTACCCGACACCCATATCGTTGTCCTCGGCGCGTCGCGTATTGTCGTCAGTTGCGAAGAGGTTTTCGCCCGCCTCCGCCGCGAAGCCGGCGCCGCCTTCATGCCCCGCTCGCTGCATTTGATCACCGGCCCCTCGCGCACGGGGGACATCGAACAACGCATTGTCCTGGGCGCCCATGGACCGCGCCGGCTGCATATCCTTTTGGTCGATGGCACGGAAGCCTAAGCCGCCGGTTCTGGTCCCGGCGCAACGCCCGCGCGCCCGCGCCCTCAACCCCGACGAGGCCGCGCTGTTTCGCGCGGCGATGAAGGACACCCGGCCGCTTGGTCCACGCCGCCATCCCAAGGCGCCGTCCCGGCCGCCACGCATGCCAAAGGCCCTGCCGAAGGCGATCGGTGACCATCCGCCCTCCATCGAGCCGCCGAGCACCGATCGGCCGCGCCCGCTGGATCGCCCGACCGCGCTGAGGCTTCGACGCGGGCTGTTGAAGCTCGACGGGCGCATCGATTTGCACGGAATGACGCAAGCCGCGGCCCACCGCGCCCTCAACGGCTTCATCCTGCGCCAGCGAGAAAGCGGGAGCCGCTGTGTTCTGGTCATTACCGGCAAAGGCTCGGCCGCGACCGGCGAAATCGGGGTGCTGCGCGCCAATCTGCCGCGTTGGCTGGCCGAACCGCCGCTGGGCGGTTTAGTGCTGGGCGCCGTGCCGGCGCAACCAAAGGATGGCGGCGATGGCGCCTTTTACATTCTGCTGCGGCGCGAGCGATCCGGGCCGAGTCGTCAGCGCGTTTAGAAATGAGGTATGATTTGCCTTCGAAGATCGGTTCTAAGTAAGATGCGTTATATCTAACCAGATATTAGGAGGGGCCCTCATGTTGCGCCACGCCTCGAGCCGTTCCTGGCGTCTTTTGCCGGCCGTCGCCGCCGCCTTCGCGCTTGCGGGCTTCACCGCCGACGCCGGCGCCCAAACCAAGACGATCACCGATTCCGCCGGACGCAAGATCGCCGTTCCCGCCGAGGTGAAACACGTTTATGCCGCCGGCAATCCCGCCACCATCCTGATCTACACATTGGCGCCGGAAAAGCTGATCGGCTGGACGCGCAAGATGGCGGCCCGCGCCGAGCCGTTCATGCCCAAACAATATTTCGACCTGCCCGAAGTCGGCCGGCTGACCGATCGGGGCAACACCGCCAATATCGAAGTCGTGCTTGGAACCAAGCCCGATCTCATCTTCGACTATGGCACGATCAACCAAGCCTTCACCGAAATCGCCGACCGCATGCAGGAACAGACGAAAATCCCTTACATGCTGGTCGACGGCTCCTTCGACAAGATTCCCGAGGCTTACCGGCTGCTGGGCCAGGCCCTCGGCGTGCCCGAACGCGCGGAGAAACTCGCAGCCTATGCCGAAAAGGTCGTCGCCGAGGTCAAGGCCATTCAGGCCAAAGTGCCGGTCGATAAGCGGCCGAAGGTCTATTACGGCCGCGGCCCCAACGGGCTGGACACCGGACTCCAGGGCTCGATCAATGTCGAGCTGCTGGAAAAGGTCGGCGCGCGCAACGTGGCCGAAGCGGCGGGCAAGGGCGGGCTCAACACCGTATCGATCGAGCAGGTCCTGACCTGGAACCCCGACATCATCCTGACCATCGAGCGCGATTTCTTCGGCAAGATGCCCACCGATCCGCGTTGGTCGGCGATCAAGGCGATCAAGGACAAGCGGTTCTATCTGGCGCCCGAATTCCCGTTTCCCTGGTTCGACATGCCGCCCTCCGTCAATCGGTTGATGGGCGTGCGCTGGCTCACCTATCTGCTTTATCCGGACCAGCAGAATGTCGATCTCGCGGCTTCGGCGCGCGAATTCTACGAGCTTTTCTATCACATCAAATTGACCGACGCGCAGGTCAACGAATTGCTGGCCACGGCCGGCCGCAAGTCCTAACCAGCGGCCGGTTACGTCTTTCAACGTCGACCCTTGGCCCTCCCCCGGCCCAAAGCTGGAGGAGGGCCAACCGTTTTGTCCCGTTCAGAATCCTTTTTCCTGCCCGGCCCGAAAAGGGTAGGGTGACGTTCCCCAGAGGCAACCTCGTCCGAGCCGTAACCACATGAGCGATACCCGCCAATCCGCCGCGCCCGCACCGGAGGTTCCGTCAGCCGGCATCGTCGGCGTGATTACCGCGCTCAGCGAGCGCCGTTATGGCGCTTTCGTCCTGCCGACGCTGCTGCTCGTGCTGATGTTCCTGTTGTCCTTCGCCATAGGACGTTATCCGGTCAGCCCGGGCGAATTGATCGAGGTCTTCATCGCGCAATTGACCGGAATCGCGCACGATCTGCCTCCGGTCGTCGATACCGTGGTTTTCCAAATTCGTATGCCCCGCGTGGTCGCGGCGATGTTGGTCGGAGCGGCGCTCGCGGCATCCGGCGCCACCTATCAGGGCCTTTTCCGCAACCCGCTGGTCTCGCCCGACATCCTCGGCGTGTCCTCGGGCGCCGGGCTGGGCGCGGCGCTCGCCATCTTCCTGTCCCTGCCCGTGATCTTCATCCAAGGGCTTTCCTTCGTTTTCGGTCTGGCCGCGGTGTTTCTGGTTTATGGCATTGCGCAATTGGTGCGTGGCCAGAGCGACCCGACCCTCGTGCTCGTGTTGTCCGGCGTGGTCACCTCGACGCTGTTGATGGCCGGCATCTCGCTGATCAAATACATCGCCGACCCCTATGACCAATTGCCGGCGATCGAATATTGGCTGTTGGGCAGCGTCGCCTCGGTGAAGCTCACCGATCTGGGCACCGTGCTCATCCCGATTACGCTCGGACTCGTTCCCCTGGTGCTTTTACGCTGGCGGATCAACCTGATGAGCCTGGGCGATGAAGAGGCGCGCGCGCTGGGCATCAATACCAGCCGCCTACGCATTCTTCTGATCGCGGCGGGAACGGCGATGACGGCCGCGGCGGTTTCAATCAGCGGCGTCATCGGTTTCGTTGGCCTGATCGTCCCGCATATGGCGCGGCTGATGGTGGGGCCGAATTTCTCGCGACTGCTGCCGGCGACCCTTCTGCTCGGGGCCGGTTACGTCCTCGCCGTCGACAACGTCGCCCGCACCCTGGCGCAGGTGGAAATCCCGCTGGGTGTGCTCAACGCCTTCATCGGCGCGCCGGTGTTCCTGTGGCTGCTGACGCGCGGCCGCCGGGCGTGGCAGTGAGGCGGCGATGAAACTCGAAGTCCGCGATCTTAGCTTCGGCTACCCCGGCAAGGCGGTCGGCCGCGGCGTTTCCTTCGACGTCAATCCCGGCGAGGTCGTTGCCTTGCTCGGTCCCAATGGCGGCGGCAAGACGACGTTGTTCAAGACCATCCTTGGCCTCTTGAAATCGCAGGGCGGCGACGCCTTCCTCGACGGCAAGAGCCTGCGGTCGATGAAACGGATGGAAATCGCCCGCGGCATCGGTTTCGTGCCGCAAGCTTACGCCGGCTATTTCCCCTTCACGGTGATGGACACCGTTCTGATGGGACGCACCGCGCATATCGGCATGTTCGCCTCGCCCTCGCGTTCCGACCGCGTCGTCGCCGAAGAAATGATCCAATTCATGGGCATCTGGGACATCCGCGAACAGCCCTATACCCATATCAGCGGCGGGCAACGGCAATTGGCGTTGATCGCCCGGGCGCTGGCCCAAGAGACCAAGATCATGGTGATGGACGAGCCCACCGCCAGCCTCGATTTCGGCAACCAGGTCCGCGTGCTCGACTGCATCACGACCCTCGCCAGCCGCGGCATCGGGGTGATTCTTTCAACGCACGATCCCGACCATGCCTTCCTGTGCGGCAACCGCGTCGTCATCCTGAAAGACGGTCGCGTCGC
This sequence comes from Rhodospirillales bacterium, assembly GCA_947445225.1. Taxonomy (GTDB): domain Bacteria; phylum Pseudomonadota; class Alphaproteobacteria; order CACIAM-22H2; family CACIAM-22H2; genus SHVT01. The sequence goes on along the minus strand of CANFCX010000001.1, from coordinate 155,173 downwards.
CCGCATTGGTACGCCGGAGGAGGTCATCACGTCGGAGATGCTGCGCCATGTTTATGGCGTGGATATCGAGGTGCGCGCGCTCGAGACCATGCGCAACGGGCGCCAAATCCATGTCTGCATCCCGCTTGAAGTCGAGCGGCATTCCGTGGGCGCACGCACGCATTAGACTAGTCCCGCGGTCTTGATGTGCGTCCGCGGGCGTGCCCACCAGGCTCACAAGATAAATTTGCTCAAATCCGTGTTCTTGACGAGTTCGGCAACCTGCTTTCTGACGTAAGGCGCGTCGATCGTTAGCGACGTGCCCGGCAGGTCGGACGCGGCGAAGCTGATTTCTTCCAACAGCCGCTCCAGCACAGTGTGCAGGCGGCGCGCGCCGATATTCTCGACCGACGCGTTGACTTCGGCGGCGAGCGTGGCGATTTCTTCGATGCCGTCGGGGGTGAAATCGAGCGTCACTTCCTCCGTGCCGAGCAACGCCACATATTGCTTGATCAGGCTGTTCTCCGGCTCGGTCAGGATGCGAACGAAATCCTCGCGCGACAGCGCGTTGAGTTCGACCCGGATCGGCAGGCGCCCCTGCAACTCCGGCAAAAGGTCGGAGGGTTTGGCGATGTGAAATGCCCCCGACGCGATGAACAGCACATGGTCCGTCTTAACCGCGCCATGTTTGGTCGCCACGGTTGTTCCCTCGATCAGCGGCAAAAGATCGCGCTGCACGCCCTCGCGGCTGACATCGGCGCCGCCGCGTTCGCTGCGCGCGCAAATCTTGTCGATTTCGTCGATGAACACGATGCCGCTTTGCTCGACGGCGTTTATGGCCTCGCGCACGACCTTGTCCTGATCCAGGAGTTTGTCGCTTTCTTCGGCGATCAACGCGTCGTGGGATTCGCCGACCGTCAATTTGCGCGACTTCCGGCGGCCGCCAAAAGCCTTCCCCAACATCTCGTTGATATTGATCATGCCCATCTGCGCGCCGGGCATGCCCGGAATGTCGAAGGTCGGCAGGCCGGTCGCCGATTCCTGGACCTGAATTTCGATCTCGCGGTCGTTGAGCGTGCCTTCGCGCAGCAGCTTGCGGAATTTCTGGCGGGTCTCGGAAGAGGCATTTTCGCCGACCAGGGCATCGATGACGCGTTCCTCGGCGTTCAGCTCCGCCTTCGCCGCGACTTGTTTGCGCATCCGCTCGCGTGTCATCGACAGCGAAACCTCGACCAGGTCGCGGGCGATTTGTTCGACGTCGCGGCCGACATAACCGACCTCGGTGAATTTCGTCGCCTCGACCTTGAGGAAGGGCGCGTGGGCGAGCTTCGCCAGCCGGCGCGCGATTTCGGTCTTGCCCACGCCGGTGGGGCCGATCATCAGGATATTCTTGGGCAGAACCTCTTCGCGCAGCTCGGGAGAAAGTTGAAGTCGGCGCCACCGGTTACGCAACGCGATGGCGACCGCGCGTTTGGCGGCCTGTTGCCCGACAATGAACCGATCGAGTTCCGAGACGATTTCGCGGGGGCTGAACGAACTCACAGGCTCTCCACGACGACGTTGACGTTGGTGTAGATGCAGATGCCGGCGGCGATGCCGATGGCCTTGCGGGCGATCGCCTCGGCATCCAGCCCATCGACGTCGATCAACGCGCGCGCCGCGGCCAGCGCGAAGGGTCCGCCCGAACCCAGACCGATCAGCCCATCCTCCGGTTCGAGCACGTCACCGGTCCCGGTCAGGATAAAGGAAGTCCCGGCATCGGCCACCGCCATCATCGCTTCCAGCCGGCGGAGATAGCGATCGGTTCGCCAATCCTTGGCCAGCTCGACACAGGCGCGGGCAAGCTGGCCGCGATGTTGGTCGAGCTTCGCTTCAAGACGTTCGAACAACGTCAGGGCGTCGGCCGTGGCACCCGCGAAGCCGGCGATGACCTTGCCGTCCGACAGCCGCCTAACCTTACGTGCGTTGGATTTGACCACGGTATTGCCAAACGTGACCTGGCCGTCTCCGGCGACGACAACACGCCCGCCCTTGCGCACCGAGATCACCGTCGTGCCATGCCAGCGAATTTCGCTCACCGATATCTCCTCCCCGGCGCCCGCGGCGCAAGATGCGGTTTTCCCCTAGTACTCGCTCGCGAAGTTCCGCGCAACCGGCGCGGCGGCCCACCGAGTGGCTTGCGCGGGAGCCTTCTCTGAGCTTTGTTCGTCGCGCATGGCCCCGGCTCCCCCGACCGCCCGTTTCATTCTCGTGGCATTTGCCCATCTGGCTTCGACGATGGCGATGATCGCGCCGGCCATCGTCAATGGTTTCCCGCTGGTCTACGACGATACCGGCATCCATATCCACGGCGCGTTCACCCTGGACGTGGCGCCGGAACGGCCGATTTTCTATAGCCTTTTGATCGCCGCGCTGCAGCCCTGGGCGGCGTGGGGTTTGTGGCCGGTTGTCCTGGCACAGGGGCTTTTTGCGACCTTCATCTTGAGTGCCACGTACAGGCATATTCGCGGACCGAAGGTGACCGCGGGTGTCGTGGGGCTCGCCGCCGCGCTGACTCCGCTAACGGCGCTGCCCTGGCTGGCCAGCCAAATAACGCCGGATATCTTCGCGCCGATCCTCGTCCTCGCCCTATTCCTGCTGGCCTGCGGCGAGGACACGCTGTCCGGCCGCACCCGCGCCGGTCTGTTCGCCCTTGCCGTTCTGTCGATGGCCTTGCATTTTTCGCATCTTTTTCTGGGCGTCGCGTTGATGCTCATGGCCCTCGCCGCGAGGGGCTTCGGCAATAGCCGGCTTTCGCTGAAGCTCCCCTTGGCCGCCGTGGCGGCGGCAATCGTCGGGGCCGGCGCCGTCAACTTCGCTTTGACGCGGGACGCATTTCCGGGTCGCGGGGAGCCGATTTTCGTCCTGTCCCGCTTGGTCCAGGACGGCATCGTTCACCGGTTCCTCCAGGAAACCTGCCCTTCGCCCGACTATCGTTTATGTGCCTTCCGCGACACCTTGCCGAAAACCGCCGACCAATTCCTGTGGGCGGACACACGCGCCCTGGATCGGATGGGCGGCTGGAGTCCCCAGGGAATCGACGAGGCCGGCCGGATCATCGCCGAGACCGTGGTCCTTTATCCCGGGATACATCTGCGCGTGGCGGCGGCGGCCATCTGGCGGCAATTTTTGGGTATCCGCACCGGTGAGGGCCTCTCACCCAATTTCGGCTCTACCCGTTCCTATCTGGAGACCTATTTGCCGGCGGGTGTTGCCGCCTTCGAGAACTCTCTTCAGCAGCAGGGCCGGCTGGATTTTCTCACCCTGAACCTGGTTCACATCCCGGCCGGCGTCGTCGGCCAGATTTTCCTGGTCCTTGCCCTGACCTTCGCGCGCGACACGGCGGGCCGCGGGCTGACGACACTCTTTGACTTTGTCGCCGCGGGGTTGGTCGCCAACGCGATTATCTGCGGGATCTTGTTGAACCCGAACGACCGCTACCAATCACGTATGATTTGGCTCGTCGCTCTCGCCGTCGCCCTGGCAATCGTCGGCGGACCGCGTTTGAGCGGACCGCGCGGGCGTCAGGCCGATACGTCGAAAAACATGCCGGTCAAATAAGACGAATCGATCTTGTTTTCGAGGGCATAGAGCGTCGCATCGTTTTGCAGCCGCGCCTTGCGAATCTGGGACTGTCCGATCTGCTTTTCTTCCAGCCGGATTTTCGCCACTTCCTGCTCAGTGCGGGCCACCTGACCGTCGAGCTGCTTGATCACACCCTTGACCAGATTGATATTCTTCCGCTGGAAGTAGTCGGTCGTGCTCAACTTCGCGAAGGCCGCGTCAATGGCCGCGGCGGCGGCGTCGCGGTCGGCCTGTGTGGCAAAAGCGTTATATCCGGGCGCATCGAGAACCAAGCTGCCATCCCGGCGGAGCGCGGCAAGATCCTGTCCGGTATTGACCAGACCGTCGACAACGTAGTTCAAGCCATTGAGCTTAGTTTCGATTTCGGAGCGTTTGAGGTTGAACTCCGCGGTTTTGGTGTCGCGGATGAAGCCCTTGATCTCATTGAACATTTTCTTGAGGTCGACGACGCTCTTCATGTTCGCTTCGAGTTTTCCCTGGATGGCCAGGAAGTTCGAGCGTCGCTTGTTGAGCCTGACGAGTTGTGAATCCTGAAAAGCGGTCGAAGCCCGCTTGAGCTGTTCGGCGTTGATCTTGTTGATCTTCTTCGTCAGGTCCGCGTCCAGGCGCTTCTTCAGCTGCGCCAAGGCCGAATCAAAGCCCGCGTTCAGATCGCTTCCCGAGAACAGACTAACGGTCGCCATGCTTTCCTCGCTTGACCGGGCGTTTCTGCCCAACGACGACGGGCACTATCCTACCACCTCCCCGGTCGGAACGGCAAACTACCGCTCACGACGTTATCATTGGCCGCTTGGTGTGAATTTTCCGTAAACGCCGCCGCGGTCGGCCGGAAACTCCGGCCAAGGGATAGGCATGGCACTGATCCGGGGTTCCTGATAAAAACCGGCCACCATCATCAAAGCTTCGAGGACGCGATGCGACAGGCTCGGGTCGAGCGCCTGACCAAAGAGACCCGCGTTACGGCGGTCATCAACATCGATGGCGCCGGTGTCTATGACGTGAAAACCGGCATCGGCTTTCTCGACCACATGATGGAGCAATTGTCCCGCCACAGCCTCATCGATTTGACGCTGCGCGCGGAGGGCGATCTTCACATCGATTTTCACCACACGACCGAGGATACCGGTATCGTCGTGGGTGAAGCGATTGCCAAGGCCATCGGCGATCGCCGCGGCATCATGCGGTATGGCGATGCGCTTATCCCCATGGACGAGACGCTGACCCGCATCGCGCTGGACGCCTCCAACCGGCCTTACCTTATTTGGAAGGTGAATTTCAGCCGCCCGAAACTCGGCGACATGGACACCGAATTGTTCAAGGAATGGTTTCAGGCTTTCGCTCAGGCCGCGGGCGTGACGCTGCACATCGAAACCCTGTATGGCGAGAACAACCATCACATCGTCGAGTCCTGTTACAAGGGCCTCGCGCGCGCCCTTCGCCAGGCCCTGACGATCGACCCGCGCAAGGCCGACGCCGTGCCTTCGACGAAGGGCACGCTCAGCGGCACCTTGCCCGCCTGACCGCCGGCCCTTTCACCCGATGCGCCTTTACAGCATTCACCTGCCGCCGGCCTGGATCGGCGATCGCGCGCCCGTCGCCATCCGCGAGGGGTTTTGCTGGCCGGCTTTCTTCTTCACCTTTTTTTGGGCGCTGGCACACCGGCTGTGGTGGGCCGCCATCGGCATCTTTGCCGCGGCGGCAATCTTGGGTGCCGCGGGTGAACTGGCCGGCCTCGATCCAGTGAGTCAGGCCGCGGTCAGCCTGGCCTTTGCCCTGGGCATCGGCTGGGAGGCCAACGACCTCCGCCGTCGCGGGCTCGAGCGCGCGGGTTTTGCCCCGGAAGGCGTCGTGGCGGCCGAAGACACAGAGGTCGCCGCGCTGCGCTTCCTGTCGCGGCAGGCCGGCTGATCCGCGCAAGACTGCCATGCCGCAAGTGGCGATCATCGACTACGGCTCGGGCAATCTTCGTTCAGCGGCCAAGGCCTTCGAGCGCGCCCTCGATGGCAAGGGTGAGGTCGCGGTAACGGCCGAGGCCGCGGCACTCGCCCATGCATCGCATATCGTGCTGCCTGGCGTCGGCGCCTTCGCCGATTGTCTGCGCGGCGTGACCGCCCTGCCGGGCATGGTGGACGCCTTGCGCCGTCAGGCGCTCGAAGGCGGGAAGCCTTTTCTCGGGATCTGCGTCGGCATGCAGCTCCTGGCCGATCGCGGCCTCGAACATGGCGACCATGCCGGGCTCGGATGGATCGGGGGCGAGGTCAGGCGCCTCGAGCCGCGCGACCCCACACTCAAGGTGCCCCATATGGGCTGGAACGAAGTCGCGACCGCCGCGCCCCACCCTTTGTTCGAGGGTCTGTCGAACGCGCATTTTTATTTCGTGCACAGCTATCACTTCGTACCCAAGGCCGCCGCGGCGCGATTGGCCGTCACCGATTACGGCGGCGGCATCGCGGCGGCGGTGGGCCGGGACAATCTCGTCGGCACCCAATTCCACCCGGAAAAAAGCCAGAGCGCCGGGCTCCGGTTGCTCGCCAATTTCCTGCGCTGGCGGCCATGATCCTTTTCCCGGCTATCGACCTCAAGGGCGGCGCCTGCGTGCGGCTTCAGCAGGGCGACATGAACCGCGCCACGGTCTTTAGCGACGATCCTGCCGCACAAGCGCGCGCCTTTGTCGACGCCGGCTGCGATTGGATTCATGTCGTCGATCTCGACGGCGCGATCGCCGGGCAGGCGACAAATGGCGCGGCCGTGGAATCCATCCTGGGCGCGGTAAACGTCAAGGTGCAGCTCGGCGGCGGCATTCGCAGCCGCGCCGGCATCGAGGCCTGGCTCGCGCGCGGCGTGGCCCGCGTGATCCTTGGCACGGCCGCTCTCCGCGATCCCGATCTCGTGCGGTCGGCCTGCCGCGCCCACCCCGGCCGGGTTGCCGTCGGCATCGACGCCCGCGGCGGTTATGCGGCGGTGGATGGCTGGACGGAGACCTCAACGATGTCGGCGCTGGATTTGGCCCGCCGTTTTGCCGATGTCGGTGTCTCGGCGATCATCCACACCGATATCGAACGCGACGGGGTGCTCGGCGGCCCCAATCTCGAGGCGAGCCTGGCGCTTTCCCGCGCCGTGCCGATTCCGGTCATCGTTTCCGGCGGCGTGTCATCTCTGGCCGATCTTGCGGCGATAAAAGCCCGCGGCGAGGGACGCCTGCTCGGCGCCATCGTCGGCCGCGCCCTTTATGACGGCCGCGTCGATTTGGCCGCCGCCATCGACCTGTTCCAGCGCGAAGCCGCCGCGCCGTGCTGAAAGTTCGACTGATCCCCTGTCTCGACGTGAAGGGCGGTCGCGTCGTCAAGGGCGTGCGTTTCGTCGACCTCCGGGACGCTGGCGACCCAGCCGAACAAGCCCGCCTCTACGACGCGGCCGGCGCCGACGAGCTGTGTTTCCTCGACATCGCCGCCAGCCACGAAGCCCGCGACATCCTTCTCGATGCCGTCAGCCGCACCGCCGAGCAATGTTTCATGCCGCTGACCGTGGGCGGCGGCGTTCGTACGCTTGAGGACATCCGGCGCCTGCTCTTGGCCGGGGCGGATAAGGTCTCGATCAACACCGAGGCTGTGCGGCGTCCGGAATTCGTGTCCGAAGCGGCGGAGAAATTCGGCAGCCAATGTATCACCATCGCCATCGATGCCCGCCGGACGCCGGAGGGTTTCGGCGTCTACACCCATGGCGGCCACAACGCCGCTGGAATAGACGCAATTGCCTGGGCTCAACGCATGGCGGCGCTCGGCGCCGGCGAAATCCTCCTGACGTCCATGGACCGCGACGGGACCAAACTCGGCTTCGACCTCGATTTGACCCGCGCCGTCGTCGACACCGTGCCGATTCCGGTGATCGCCTCCGGCGGCGTCGGCACGCTCGATCACCTGGTCGATGGCGTACGCCAGGGACATGCCCAAGCCGTGCTGGCGGCTTCCATCTTCCATTTCGGCGAACACACAATCGCGGAAGCTAAGAACCATATGAAAGCGGCTGGCGTCGCCATACGTGAACCGCCGGCGCCGTGATAGAGTTACACACGATTACCGGAGCCCAGGCGGAATGACCGACATTTCCAAAGACCCCGCCGTCCTCGACCGCCTTTTCGCGGTCATCGAATCGCGCCGCGGCGCCGACCCGAACCTGTCCAATACCGCCCGCCTCTTCGCCAAGGGCACGCACAAGATTGCGCAGAAAGTCGGCGAAGAGGCCGTCGAGGTCGTCATCGAGGCTGTGCGCGGCCGTCGCGACAAGCTCGTCGGTGAATCCGCCGACCTCATGTACCACCTGCTCGTCCTGTGGGCCGATGCCGGGATCAAGCCAACCGACGTCTGGACCGAGATCGCCGGCCGTGAAGGCATGTCCGGTATCGTCGAGAAGGCCGCCCGCGAGCAAAGTTGAGGATCGACCCCCATGGTCTATGACCCAAACAACGTTTTTGCCCGCATTCTGCGCGGCGAAATCCCTTGCAAGAAGGTGTATGAGGACGATCACGCGCTGGCCTTTCACGACATCAATCCCCAGGCGCCGGTGCATGTCCTCGTCATCCCCAAGGGCGCCTATGTGTCGATGGACGATTTCCACGACAAGGCAAGTCCCGCGGAAATCGCCGGCCTGTTTCGCGCCGTCGGTGCAGTGGCACGACTGATGAAATTGGGAGAAAGCGGCTATCGCTTCCTGGCCAATACCGGGCGCGATGGCAATCAGGAAGTCCCCCACTTCCATGTCCATATTTTCGGCGGGCGGCCACTTGGCCGAATGATCGCCAAGCCCGCGTCCTAGTCCTCGCTCAGGCTGGCGGGACGCGGAAAGCGCGCACGTCCACGACCGTACGGCTCTTCCGGTCGATCTCTCCAAAGGGCCCGATCTCCCAAGTCCAACATTCCTCCGGCGCGGGAATATCGACGCCGGCTAGTCCGTCGAAGCAGTCGATTTCGGCGCCGTCTCGATCATACCGCCGCCGCAGTTTTTCGGTGACAACACAGGCCGCCCCGGGGCCGGTGGTGAGGTCTTGCAAATGTCCGCGGTGACGGACCGCGTCCACATCAACAGGGCTTCGGCGTCGTCTCCGGCACCGGCGCGCTGCAGCGGCAGAATCGGGAGTTGGGAGAGCAAATTGGCCGATACGACCAAATCCGGCGCTGGGAAAGAGGACCGCCACGCGTCGAGCCGAATCTGAGGCAATCCGTCGTGGGTCCGCGTGCTGGCACCCAACAAATCGCAGGTATGGAGCCTGACATTGGTGAAACGTCGGGCGGTTCGACGCGCGATTCGAGGGTGAAAGACATCGACCAGAACCACGTCGCCAAAACGCTGCGCGAGCGCGGCCACGGGGATGTCGAGCAGCGCACCCGACCCCAGAACGACGACTTGACCGCCCGCCGTCGTCCTCGCCATACGTTCGATAAAATCCCGGGTCCGGGCGAGATGTGGGGCCCAGGCCCGACGCTGCCGTCGATGCCGTGCGAGCAGCGCGATTTGCTCATGCACATACCCGGCTTTTCGAGCATGGGCGGTCGCGCGCTCGAAAAAATGGGCCAGCGCCTCGACGATCACGGTCCAGCCCGGTTCGTTAGGTCTTGCGCGCCGGTTCTTTCCGTTCCTGGTACAGGCTCATGATGGCCGCCGCGGTTTCCTCGATCGATCGCCGGGTGACGTCGATGACCGGCCATCCGTGTTGTGAGTAGAGGCGGCGCGCGGCCGCAATCTCTTCCTTCACGGCTTGCAGGTCGGTGTATTGCGAGTCTTCGGTTTCATTCAGCATGTGCAGCCGGTTGCGCCGGATTTGAATGAGCTGGTTGGCGTCCTTGGTCAGCCCGACAATCAGCGCCTTGTTCATTGTTGTCAGATTTGGCGGCAATGGACAGCCGGGCACGAAGGGTACGTTCGCTACTTTCACGCCGCGATTGGCCAAATAAATGCAGGTCGGCGTTTTCGATGTGCGCGACACGCCAACGATAATAATGTCGGCCTGATCGAGGTCCCAATTGGATTGGCCGTCGTCATGCGCCAGGACGTAGTTCATCGCTTCGATGCGGGCAAAATACTCCGCGCCCAGTTCATGTTGGCGTCCCGGCAAGCCCTGCGCCTTTTCCCCGAGATGGCTCGATAGAGCGGCGAGTACGGGGTCGAGGGCCGAGATGCTGGGAACACCCAGTGCGCGGCAGCCTTCCACGAGTGTTTGTCGCAGGGTCACATCGACAAGCGTGAACAACACGATCCCAGGATTGGCTTCGATACCCACGAGGACCTTTTCAAGCTGTGGTTTGCCCCGAACCATCGACCAGACATGTTCAACGGCCTGTATCTTCTCGAACTGGGCCACACAGGCTCGCGCGAGCGTATGAATTGTCTCCCCGGTGGAATCGGAAACGAGGTGGAGATGAAAGGTTTTCATCCGATCTGCTCTCTGTATGGAATTGGGCCGTCGGGGATAAGTGAGGAGTTCTCCACCGCGTCGTCATAAGGCTGCACGTATTGCCGATTAACGTCCACAACCATCAAGTCGGTGCATGGAGATATCCCCCGGTCCTCCGCCATGTGGGGGATTTCAAGCGCCGATCACATATCCCCGTGATTCGCATCATTCTGGTGTCGCTGCGCGCGGCCGATAGCTGGGCTTTCAGGACCAATTGCCGACATGATACACTCTCCCCTCTCTAGCGGATCGATCGGCGCGATGCCTCTGGATCGTTTGCGTCCGATATTCAATCCCCACGACTCTCGCACCAACTACAACCTCAACCTAAGAAGATTAGATTCTTATCATAAGAGAGATAACGAACTTCCCCATGAAGCCCGCACCGATCCCAACGCCGCCAAAGAGTAAACCGTTGCTCGCGGTTCTCGGCGGCGAAACCCTAACCCCGCCGCCGATCTGGCTAATGCGGCAGGCGGGCCGTTATTTGCCGGAATATCGGGCAACGCGCGCGAAGGCGCCGAACTTCCTGTCGGTGTGTTTCAATCCCGATCTCGCCAGCGAGATCACGTTGCAGCCGATCAAACGGTTTGGTTTCGACGCCGCCATTCTCTTTTCCGACATTCTCGTCATTCCCCACGCGCTTGGGCGCAGTGTTGAATTTCGTGAAGGCGAAGGCCCCGTTCTCGATCCGCTGGAATCTCCTCGTGGCTTGCCCTCGCTTTCCGAGGAAGAATCGATGGTGCCACTCGCACCGGTGTTCGAGACTCTTCGCCGAGTGAAAAGCGCGCTGCCGGCGGACACGACGTTGATCGGTTTCGCCGGGGCACCGTGGACGGTCGCGACCTATATGGTCGAAGGTGGAACAAGCCGGGATTTTTCAAGGGTTAAGTCCTGGGCGCTGGGTGATCCCGATGGGTTCCAGGTCCTCATCGATCGCCTTGTCGACGCAACAACCGCCTATCTCATCCGTCAGATCGATGCCGGTGCCGAGGTGCTCCAACTGTTCGATAGCTGGGCCGGCGTGCTTCCGGCTCCGGCGTTCGAACGCTGGTGTGTCGCGCCGGTGCGGGAAATCGTGCGGAGGCTGAAGAAACTTCGGCCGTCCGTTCCGATCATCGGGTTTCCCCGGGGCGCCGGGCTTGGTTATCAGGGTTTTGCGTCGGCGACCGACGTCGATTGCCTCGGTCTCGATTCCATGGTGCCGCTGCACTGGGCGGCGCAGGTGTTGCAGCCCCAGGCCGCGGTCCAGGGCAATCTCGATCCGATCCAACTCCTGGCCGGAGGAGAGAACCTGAAGACCGAAGTAAGACGAATCGTTGGGGCGCTGGGCCACGGGCCGTTTATCTTTAATCTGGGTCACGGCATTCTGCCGAAAACACCCATCGCCCATGTCGAGGACCTGGTGGCGACGGTCAGAAGCCGTTCGTGAGATGGGCCGCCTCGCCGTCATCGTCTTCAATCTCGGCGGGCCGGATCGGCCGGAAGCGATCAAGCCGTTCCTTTTGAACCTGTTTGGCGACCCGGCGATATTGGGCGTACCCCAGCCGATCCGGTTTTTCCTCGCGCGGTTCATCGCCTCGCAAAGGGCGAAGGTGGCGGCCGACATCTATGCCCGCATCGGGGGCGGCTCCCCCATCCTCCCCAATACGAAGATTCAGGCCAAGGCGCTGGAGGCGGCGTTGGCCGGAGAGGACCAGGTCGGCGTCTTCATCGCCATGCGGTATTGGCACCCCTTCGCGCGGGAGACGGCGGCCGACGTCAAACGTTTCGCGCCCGACCGCATCGTGCTGTTGCCGCTCTATCCGCAATATTCGACGGCCACAACCGCATCCTCGATCAAGGATTGGCACCGGGCGGCGGCCGAGGCCGGGTTGGTCGCGCCAACACAAGCGATTTGCTGTTACCCCACCGAGCCCGGCTTTTGCGCGACACTTGCCGATGCCCTGCGCCCGGCGCTGGCCGATGCGGCGAAATTCGGCAAACCGCGCGTGTTGTTCTCGGCGCATGGCTTGCCGAAGCGCGTAGTCGCCGCGGGTGATCCGTACCAATTTCAGGTCGAACAAACCGCCGCGGCGATTGTCGCGGCCGCTTCCGTGCCCGATCTCGATTGGGCGGTTTGTTACCAAAGCCGGGTCGGCAGACTCGAATGGATCGGCCCCTATGCCGAAGACGAAATCATCCGCGCCGGTAAGGACGGGGTGCCGATCGTCGTCGTCCCGGTCAGCTTCGTCTCGGAACATTCCGAAACGCTGGTCGAACTGGACATGACCTATCGGGAACATGCCAAACGTCACGGCGTGCCGGCCTATTTCCGGGTACCGACGGTTGCCGCGACGCCCAAATTCATTGCCGGCTTGGCTGCCGTCGTCCGGGAAACGCTCGCCGACCGGAAGCGGATGCGACCCTTCGGCGGGGAAAAACTGTGTCCGGCAACGGCCAGCCGATGTGGCTGCGCGGTGATCGGTGGATAGGGGGCGAAGATGGCGGCGTGGGTGAACGATTGGTACTACTGGCTGAAGGTCCTGCACATCGTCGCCGTGATTTCATGGATGGCGGGCATGCTCTATCTGCCGCGCCTGTTCGTCTACCACGCCGGTCTCGATCCGGCCGCCGAGGCCGCGCGATTGCTGACAACGATGGAACGGCGTCTTTACCGGATGATCATGACGCCCGCGATGCTGGTCGCCTTCGGCTCCGGCGGAATCCTGCTTACGACCGTGAACTGGTCCGCGGGCTGGGTGCATACGAAATTGCTCGCCGTTGTGTGCCTCGGCGCGATGCATGGGATGATGGCGGGCTGGCACCGCGACCTCGCCGCCGGGCGCAGCACGAAGTCGCCGCGGTTCTTCCGCCTCGCCAATGAAATTCCGACGCTACTGATGGTGGTCATCGTCATCATGGTGATCGTCAAGCCGTTCTGAGCCATACGATCAATTGATTGAGTCGGGGTCGGGCGCGCATTGACACTGCGTGGTCCATTGGCTAAAGCTGAATGCTCTTACGCCGCACCTCGTTGCCCGCGGCGTCGTCAAATCCTAAAAAACCTAGGGCGCCGCGCCATCAAGCCGACCGCATTCTCAATGCGCATCGGCGTCAGGTTCCAAAGAGAACCAGGCTTTGCGGCACACCGACGGACATCCCCCCTCCATTCACCGTCAAAGACCGAATGAACCTCCAGGAACTCAAGCGCAAGACCCCCGCCGACCTCCTCGGTTTCGCCGAGGAGCTGCAAATCGAAAATGCCAGCACGCTTCGCAAACAGGACATGATGTTCGCGATCCTGAAGCGCCTCGCGGACAACGATGTTGCGATCTACGGCGATGGCGTGCTCGAAATTCTTCAGGACGGCTTCGGCTTCCTGCGTTCGCCCGAAGCCAATTATCTTCCCGGACCCGATGATATTTATGTCAGCCCCAGCCAAGTGCGGCGGTTCGGGCTGCGTACGGGCGACACGGTCGAAGGCCAGATCCGCTCACCCAAGGACGGGGAGCGGTATTTCGCGCTCCTCAAGGTCAACACCATCAATTTCGACGATCCGGAGAAAGTCCGCCACCGGATCAATTTCGACAATTTGACTCCGCTCTACCCGGAAGAGCGGCTGCGGCTCGAGATCGAGGACAAGATGGTCCTCGGCAAAGAGACGGAAAAGCCGGTGCCAGCCAAAGCCGCCGCGCCGGCCGAAAAAACCGATTCGGGCAAGACGCTGCTCGACGATATCCCGACCGGGCGCGGCAACGGCGCGACCAAGGGTAAACTCAAGGCGCGCGCCCTGGCCCAGGAACTTTCGCGCAAGGACATCACCTGCCGGGTGATCGACCTGATCGCGCCGCAAGGCAAGGGCCAGCGCGCGTTGATCGTGGCCCCGCCCCGCACCGGCAAGACGGTGATGCTGCAGAACATCGCCCATTCGATCAGCGCCAACCATCCCGAGATTTATCTGATCGTGCTCCTGATCGACGAACGGCCGGAAGAAGTGACCGACATGGCCCGCTCGGTGAAGGGCGAGGTCATCAGCTCCACCTTTGACGAACCCGCCGTGCGCCATGTCCAGGTCGCGGAGATGGTGATCGAAAAGGCCAAGCGGCTGGTCGAACACAAACGCGACGTCGTGATCCTGCTCGATTCGATCACCCGGCTCGCGCGCGCCTACAACACCGTGGTGCCCAGCTCCGGCAAGGTCCTGACCGGCGGCGTCGATGCCAATGCCTTGCAGCGGCCAAAACGTTTCTTCGGCGCGGCGCGCAATATCGAAGAAGGCGGATCGCTAACCATTGTGGCCACCGCGCTGGTCGATACCGGCAGCCGAATGGACGAAGTGATCTTCGAAGAATTCAAAGGCACCGGCAATTCCGAAATCATCCTCGACCGCAAGCTCTCCGACAAACGCACCTTCCCGTCGATCGACATCACCAAATCGGGCACCCGCAAGGAAGAGCTACTGGTCGATAAGGCCGTGCTCAGCAAGATGTGGGTCTTGCGCCGCATCCTGATGCCCATGGGTGTCGTCGACGCGATGGAGTTCCTGGTCGAAAAGCTCAAACACTCCAAGACCAACAACGATTTCTTCCAGGCAATGAACCAATAGGCGGGCCACGCGTAGCCGTTTGCCGTCACGCCCGGCCTTGTTTTTGCTTGGAAATCGCGGTACTTAGCGGGTGATTCTTCGACACCGGTAACGTTTCCACCGGCCCCCTTCCCCGAGGTGCTCATGGCTCGTCCGAAAATCGCGCTGGTTGGTGCCGGTCAAATCGGCGGCACGTTGGCAGTGCTCGCCGGGCTAAAGGAACTCGGCGACATCACCCTGATCGACGTTGTCGACGGCGTGCCCCAGGGCAAGGCGCTCGATATCGCCCAGGCCGCCCCGGTTGAAGGCTTCGATGCTCGCGTCGCCGGCTCCAACGATTTCGCCGCTCTGGCGGGGGCGCAGGTGGTCATTGTCACCGCCGGCGTGCCGCGCAAGCCCGGCATGAGCCGCGACGATCTGATCGGCATCAACGCCAAGATCATCGCCAACGTCGCCGACAATATCAAAAAGCATTGTCCCGGGGCCTTCGTCATCGTCATCACCAACCCGCTCGACTGCATGGTGTGGGTGATGCGCGAACTCAGCGGGCTGCCCCATTCCCGCGTGGTCGGCATGGCGGGTGTCCTCGATTCGGCCCGGTTCCGTCACTTCCTGGCCGATGAATTCAAGGTTTCGGTCGAAGACGTGACGGCTTTCGTCCTCGGCGGTCATGGCGACACCATGGTGCCGCTCGTGCGGTATTCGACCATCGCCGGCGTTCCCCTACCCGACCTCGTCGCCATGGGCTGGACCACGCAAGCCAAGATCGACACCATCGTTCAACGCACCCGCGATGGCGGGGCGGAGATCGTGAACCTGCTCAAGACCGGATCGGCTTTTTATGCGCCGGCGTCGTCGGCCATCGCCATGGCCGAATCCTTCCTTCGCGACAAAAGACGGGTGTTGCCCTGCGCGGCCTGGCTCACCGGTCAATATGGCGTCAAGGATCTCTATGTCGGCGTACCGACGGTGATCGGCGCCGGCGGCGTCGAACGCATCGTCGAAATCAAGCTGAACCCCGATGAAAAGGCGATGTTCGACAAATCGGTCGCCTCGGTGCGCGGTCTGATCGAGGTCGCTCGCGACATGCTGAAGAAGGACGCCAAGACCTGAGGCGGCGATTGCACCGGGGGGGTGGCATGGTAGAGTACAAGTCCGGCCAACATCGACATGGCCCGGCCCGCGCGGGTTCCGCATGAACATCCACGAATATCAAGCCAAGCAGCTATTGGCTAAATACGGTGTCGCCGTCCCCAAGGGGGGCGTCGCTTATACCGCCGATGAGGCCGAGACCGTGGCCCGCGGCCTGCCCGGACCGGTCTGGGTGGTCAAGGCGCAGATTCACGCTGGCGGTCGCGGCAAGGGCGGCGGCGTGAAGGTGGTGAAGTCGATCGCCGAGGCTAAGTCCACGGCGGCGAAGATTCTCGGCATGCAGCTCATCACCCACCAGACCGGCCCCGCCGGCAAGGAAGTCAAGCGGGTGTATGTCGAAGAAGGCTGTGACATCAAACGCGAGCTGTATTTGGGGCTGCTGATCGATCGGGCGACGGGATGTCCGACATTCATCGCGTCCACGGCGGGCGGCATGGATATCGAAGAAGTCGCGGCCAAACATCCGGACCAGATCATGCGATTGGCCGTGGACCCGGCGATCGGGCTGCGTCCGTTTCACGCGCGGCGCCTTGCCTTTGGCTTGGGCCTCGATCCGAAACAGGCCGCCGCGGCGGGCAAACTCATCACCGGGCTCTATCAGGCCTTCACCGCGCTGGACGCGAGCCTGGTCGAGATCAATCCGCTGGTCGTCACCGGCGATGGCGGCGTGATCGCACTCGACGCGAAGATGAACTTCGACGACAACGGCCTGTTCCGTCACAAGGAAGTCGAAGATCTGCGCGACGAAAGCGAGGAGGATGCCGCCGAACTCGAAGCCGGCCGCCACGGCCTCAACTACATCCGGCTTACCGGCAATATCGGGTGCATGGTCAACGGCGCGGGCTTGGCCATGGCGACCATGGACATCATCAAGCTGTACGGCGGCGATCCCGCGAATTTCCTCGATGTCGGCGGCGGCGCCACCCGCGAAAGAGTGACCGTCGCGTTCAAGCTGATCCTTTCGGATCCGCGGGTCGAGGGCATCTTGGTCAACATTTTCGGCGGGATCATGCGCTGCGACGTGATCGCCGAAGGTGTGGTTGCCGCGGCCCGCGAAATCGGCCTCAACGTGCCGCTGGTGGTGCGGTTGGAAGGGACCAACGTGGAACTCGGCAAGAAGATCATCAAACAATCCGGGCTGGCGATCGTGTCCGCCGAAAATCTCGCCGACGCCGCCGAGAAGATCGTCAAGGCCGTGCGGGAGGCCGCCTGATGGCCGTCCTCGTCAATGCCCAGACGCGCGTGATTTGCCAGGGGTTTACCGGCGCGCAAGGCACCTTCCATTCCGAACAGGCGATCGCCTACGGCACCCGCATGGTTGGCGGCGTCACGCCCGGCAAGGGCGGGACCAAACATATCGACCTCCCGGTCTTCGACACCGTGGCCCAGGCCGCGGCGGCGACCGGGGCGGATGCTTCGGCCATCTACGTTCCGCCGCCCTTTGCCGCCGATGCGATCCTTGAAGCGATCGACGCCGGCATCCGCCTGGTGGTGTGCATCACCGAGGGCATCCCGGTGCTCGACATGGTCGTCGTCAAACGGGCATTGCAAGGTTCCAAGACCCGGCTGATCGGGCCGAACTGCCCGGGGATCATCACGCCCGGCGAATGCAAGATCGGCATCATGCCCGGCCATATCCACAACCGCGGCCGCATCGGCATCGTGTCGCGTTCGGGCACGTTGACCTATGAGGCGGTGGCGCAGACGACCGCCGCCGGGCTCGGCCAGACCACGTGCATCGGCATCGGCGGCGACCCTGTCAACGGCACCAATTTCATCGATTGCCTCGAGCTGTTTCTTGCCGATTCCGAAACCCAGGGCATCGTCATGATCGGCGAAATCGGGGGCACGGCGGAGGAAGAAGCCGCCGCTTTCTTGCGTCGGGAAAAGCGAAAGAAACCCGTCGTCGGATTCATCGCCGGTCTCACGGCTCCCCCGGGCCGCCGCATGGGTCATGCCGGCGCCATTATCGCGGGCGGCCACGGCGGCGCCGGAGCGAAGATCGAGGCGCTGAAAAGCGCGGGCATACGTGTTGCCGAATCGCCGGCGGGGCTGGGCGCGGCCATGGCAGAGGCGATGCGGGGTTGATGGCCGCCTCGCCAGTGGTTGGGGCCGAACGGACATGAACATGCAGGACATCGATTCCTTCCTCCTCGGCGCCAATGCGCCGTTCATCAGCGATCTGTACCTTCGTTATTTGCAGAATCCGGCTTCGGTCGATCCCGGTTGGGCGGAATTTTTCGCCGAGCTCAAGGACGAGCCGGCCACGGCAAAAAGCGAGGCGCGGGGCGCCAGTTGGGCGCCAAACGAACATCATCCGCTGGTTAATGGCGACGACGCGCGGCCGCGGTCGGCCGCGCTTGATTTCGAACAGATCCGCGCCGCGACGATGGATTCCATTCGCGCGCTTATGTTGATCCGCAATTATCGCGTGCGCGGACATCTTCACGCCCGGCTCGACCCGCTCGGTTTGGAAAACCGCCTCGCCCATCCCGAACTCGACCCCAGGGCCTATGGCTTCACCGAGGCCGATTACGACCGGCCGATTTTCGTCGGCGGTGTGCTGGGCCGGCAATCCGCCACCATCCGGGAATTCGTGGCGATCCTGGAAGAGACCTATTGCGGCACGACCGGCTTTGAGTTCATGCACGTCCAGGACCCCGAGCAAAAATCCTGGATTCAGGAGCATATCGAAAGCGCCCGCGGCCACGCGCGGTTCACCGAACGCGGCAAACGCGCGATCCTCGAAAAGCTAACGATGGCCGAAGTCTTCGAGCGGTTCCTCGACCGCCGTTATGTCGGGACCAAACGTTTTGGCCTCGAGGGCGCGGAATCGTTGATCCCGGCACTCGAGCAGATCGTCAAGCGCGGGGGTCAGCTCGGGCTCCGGGACATCGTTGTCGGCATGCCCCATCGCGGTCGGCTCAACGTGCTCGCCAATTTCATGAGCAAACCCTTCGCCGCCATTTTCTCCGAATTCCAGGGCAATCCCAGCCATCCCGAGGATGTCCAGGGATCGGGCGACGTCAAATACCATCTGGGCACTTCGGCCGACCGCGATTTCGACGGCAACACCGTGCATTTGTCGCTCACGGCCAATCCGTCGCATCTCGAGGCCGTGGACACGGTCGTCATCGGCAAGGTGCGGGCCAAGCAGGCCCAGCGTAAGGACGCCGACGGCAGCCAGGTGATGGGCCTGCTCATGCATGGCGACGCAGCTTTCGCCGGTCAGGGCCTGGTGGCCGAAACCCTCGGCCTGTCGGATCTGAAAGGTTACAGAACCGGCGGTACCATTCACTACATCGTCAACAATCAGATCGGCTTTACGACAAGCCCGGCTTATTCGCGGTCCTCTCCCTATCCGTCCGATGTCGCCAAGAGTGTGCAAGCGCCGATTCTGCATGTGAACGGCGACGATCCCGAGGCGGTCGTCCATGCCGCGCGCCTGGCCATCGAGTTCCGGCAGCGCTTCCACAAGGACGTCGTCATCGACATGTTCTGTTACCGGCGCCACGGCCATAACGAGAGCGACGAGCCGGCGTTCACGCAGCCGATCATGTACAAAAGGATCGCCCATCACCCGACCACGCGCGAGATCTACGCTCAACGCCTGATCGCGGCCGAGGTTGTCACGCCGGACGAACCGAACCGGATGATGACGGATTTTCAGGCGCGGCTCGAAGGCGATTTCCAGGCCGCTTCCACCTATCGGCCGAACAAAGCCGATTGGCTCGAAGGCAAATGGGCAGGGCTCGAAATCGCCTCGGGCGACGACCGACGGGGCATTACCGCCGCGCCAGCGGAGTTGCTGCGCGAGGTGGGCCGGGCGATCGGCACGCCCCCTGAGAATTTCGCCGTCAATCCAAAGGTCACCCGCCTTTTCGAGCAGCGGCGCAAGATGTTCGAAACCGGCGACGGCCTCGATTGGGCGGTGGGTGAAGCGCTTGCCTTCGGCACCCTGCTTGCCGAGGGCACGCCGGTCCGGCTGTCGGGCCAGGATTCGGGCCGCGGCACGTTCTCTCACCGGCACGCGGTTGTCGTCGACCAGAACGACGAGCGGCGTTATGTGCCGCTCAACAACATCCGTACCGGGCAGGCGGCGTTCGAGGTCATCGACAGTCCGCTTTCGGAAGCGGGCGTGCTCGGGTTTGAATACGGGTACAGCCTGGCGGAGCCCCATGCCCTTGTGTTGTGGGAGGCTCAGTTCGGCGATTTCGCCAACGGCGCCCAGGTCATCATCGATCAGTTCATTTCTTCCGGTGAGAGCAAATGGCTACGCATGTCCGGGTTGGTCATGTTGTTGCCGCACGGCTATGAGGGGCAGGGACCGGAACATTCATCGGCGCGGCTCGAGCGTTACCTCCAGCTTTGCGGCGAAGACAATATGCAGGTCGCGGCCTGCACGACGCCGGCCAACTATTTTCACATCCTGCGCCGGCAGATAAGGCGGAATTTCCGCAAGCCGCTGATCATGATGAGCCCGAAATCGTTGCTCCGCCATAAATCGGCGGTGTCCAAGCTCGCCGAACTCGGGCCCAATACGACCTTCCATCGGCTGTTGTGGGATGATTCGCCCAATCTCGTGCCGGATGAGAAAATCAAACGCGTGGTCATGTGCTCCGGTAAAGTCTATTACGACCTCGCGGAGGAACGGGACAAACGCGGCCTCAAGGATGTCTACATCTTGCGCGTGGAGCAGCTTTATCCGTTTCCCTTCAACGCCGCCGGTATCGAACTCGCCCGCTTTAAGAAAGCGGAAATCGTGTGGTGTCAGGAAGAGCCGCAGAACATGGGCGCCTGGTGGTTCATCGAAGGCCGCATCGAAAATGTGCTGCGCGGAATCGGCATCGCGTCGAAACGGGCCCGTTATGTCGGCCGCCCGGACGCGGCATCACCGGCGACCGGGCAATACAAACGGCATACCAAAGAACAGGCACAATTGGTCAATGAGGCGCTGACGGTCTGATTTTCCATCGACTGGGCGGAATGAAACGAGGCGTGGATGGCGGTTGAAATCAAGGTGCCCGCGCTGGGCGAATCGGTGAACGAGGCCACCGTGGCCAAGTGGTTCAAGGCCGTGGGCGACAGCGTCGCCATGGACGAGCCGATCGTCGAGCTGGAAACCGATAAGGTGACGCTGGAGGTGCCCGCGGGCGCCGCCGGTACATTGTCTGAAATGCGCGTCGCGGCCGGCGAAACGGTCACCGTTGGCGCCATCCTCGGCATCATCGGCGGGGCGGTCGTGGCCAGGGCGGCTGTCGCCGCGGCCCCGGTTGCGGTGAAAGCCTCTTCGGCAGCCGCGCCGCCAGCACCACCCGCGCCGGCCGCAAAGCCAGCGACGGCGCCAACGCCAGGCCCCGCGGCGCGCAAGATGATGGCCGAGGCGAAGCTGGAGCCGAGCGCGGTGGCTGGCACGGGCAAGGATGGGCGGGTCACCAAGGGTGATGTCATGGCGCGCACCGATCAGGCGTCGGCCCCCGCCGCGCGACCGGCTCCGGCCCCGGTTGCCGAAACTCGGCAGGTTCCGCGAACGCCCGGGGAACGCGAAGAACGCGTCCGCATGACCCGGCTACGCAAACGCATCGCCGAGCGGCTGAAACACGCTCAGAACACGGCCGCGATCCTCACCACCTTCAACGAATGCGACATGACGCAGGTGATGGCCCTGCGCGAACGTTTTCGGGATTCCTTTGAGAAAAGACACAAGGTCCGGCTTGGATTTCTGTCCTTTTTCGTCAAGGCCTGCATCGCCGCGTTGAAGGAAATTCCCGCCGTGAATGGCGAGATCGACGGCGACGACGTCGTCTACAAGAACCGCTACGACATCGGTGTCGCGGTCAGCGCGCCGCAGGGGCTGGTCGTCCCGGTCGTGCGCGATGCCGATCGGATGAATTTCGCCGAACTCGAACGGACGATCGCCGAACTCGGGACCCGCGCCCGCGACGGCAAACTCGCCATCGAAGACCTGACCGGCGGCACCTTCACGATCTCCAATGGCGGCGTCTTCGGGTCGCTGCTGTCGACGCCTATCCTGAACCCGCCGCAATCGGGCATTCTCGGCATGCACAAGATTCAGCCGCGGCCGGTGGCGATCGGCGACAAGGTGGAAGTGCGGCCGATGATGTACACCGCCCTGTCCTACGATCACCGCATCGTCGATGGGCGCGAGGCCGTGACCTTCCTCGTGCGCGTCAAGGAATGCATCGAGGATCCCCAGCGCCTGTTGCTGGATTTGTAAGATTTACCGGGGGCGACGGGGATGACGGAGGCGAGCTTCGACCTGATCGTGATCGGCGGCGGCCCGGGCGGCTATGTCTGCGCCATCCGCGCGGCGCAGCTTGGGATGAAGGTTGCGTGTGTGGAAAAACGCGCGGGGCTGGGCGGCACCTGCGTTAATGTCGGCTGTATCCCGTCCAAGGCCTTGCTTCATTCCTCGCATCTTTTCGAGGAGACGTCCCACGGGCTGGCCCAACACGGCGTGAAAGTGGGAAAAGTCGATCTCGACCTCGCCGCCATGATGGCGCGCAAGGACAAGGTCGTCGGCGACAACACCCGCGGCGTCGAGTTCCTGTTCAAGAAAAACAAGGTTGAACATATCAAGGGCGCCGGCCGCATCGTCGCCGCCGGCGAAGTGGCCGTCACCCTCAATGGCGGCGGCGAGCAACGATTGAAGGCCGCCCATATCGTCATCGCCACCGGCTCGGATCACATGGATCTGCCGGGCGTCGTTGTTGACGAAAAGCAAATCGTATCCTCGACCGGCGCGTTGACCCTTCCCGCCGTGCCCAAGACCATGGTTGTCATCGGCGGCGGTTATATCGGGCTGGAAATGGGCTCGGTCTGGCGCCGCTTGGGAACCGAGGTGACGGTGGTTGAGTTCCTCGACCGCATCGTCCCCGGCATGGATGGCGAGGTCGGCAAACAATTGCATCGGTTGCTTGGTCGTCAGGGCATGAAATTCCGCCTCGAATCCAAAGTGACCGGCGCGGCCAAGAAGGGCAAACGCGTGGCGCTGTCGATCGAACCGGCGAAGGGTGGAGCGGCCGAGACCATCGAAACCGACATCGTGCTCGTCGCCATTGGCCGGCGGCCGCATACCGCGAGTTTGGGTCTGGAGGCCGCGGGCGTGGAGATGGACAATCGCGGGCGCATCCGCACCGACGGTCATTTCCGCACCAATGTCCCCGGCATCTACGCCATCGGCGACGTCATCGCCGGCCCCATGTTGGCACATAAGGCGGAGGACGAGGGCGTGGCGCTCGCCGAAATTCTCGCCGGTCAGGCCGGCCATGTGAACTACGACGCCATTCCGGGCGTCGTCTACACCTGGCCCGAGGCGGCCTCTGTCGGCAAGACGGAGGAAGAATTAAAGGCCGCGGGTATCGCCTACAAGGCCGGCAAATTCCCGTTCACCGCCAATGGCCGCGCCCGCTGTAACGCCGACACCGATGGCTTCGTCAAAATCCTGGCCGACGCCGCCACCGATCGCGTTCTTGGCGTGCACATATTGGGGCCGGACGCGGGAACCCTGATCCACGAGGCGGTGACGGTGATGGAATTCGGCGGTTCGGCCGAGGACATCGCCCGCACCTGCCATGCCCATCCGACGTTGGCGGAGGCGTTGAAAGAAGCGGCGTTGGCCGTCGCGGCCAGGCCGATCCACATCTAATTCCGACGTCGGCACTACAGTTGGCGCAGCAATAAAAGCAGCGCCTGCAGGGCCGTGAAATACACGCCGAACAAGAGAAATAGAGACACAATTCCGGCGATCGATCCGACGATCACGAACACGCCATCCCGCTCGAAGATGCCGACCGCGAAGAGGGCGATGGCAAGCGAGGGCGGCTGATTGCCGAACGGAATCGGCAAGGTGACGATCAGCGCGAGGACAAAACAAGCCGCACCGATGGCGCGCTCGGCCAGCGCGCCGGTCAGGAGCAGCCAGCGTGGGCGCAGGACCCGTTCAAGCCGGCGCAAATAGGGCAGAACGCGGGCGACGGCCCTTTGCAGATCGGTCCGCGCCACGGATCGCGAAAGCAGCCAACCCGGCATCGCCGGCCTTTTCATGCCGATCATCATCTGCGCCGCCACCGCCGCCATCGGAATGCCGAAGACCGTGGATACACCCGGGACCGCGCTCAAGGGCAACGCGCTGGGTAGGGCGAAAATCAGCAGCAGGATACCGAAAGATCGGTCCCCAAGCGCGGTGACGAAATCGCCCAGGGTAATGCGTTCGCCGGGGAATTCGTCGGCGAAATAGGCGACGATGTCCGACATGCTCTTGGCTTCGCCTTGGATCATATCAATCGACCTTCCCGATGACGCCGGCCGCGGCAAACGTCGCCATGCCGGAGTGACAGGCCGCCGCGGCCTTCAATAGGGGTATGGCGAGCGTGGCCCCGGAGGCCTCGCCGAGGCGCATGCCGAAATCGAAGAGGGCGCGTTTGCCAAGCCGCTCAAGCAGGCGCCGATGGCCCGGTTCCGCCGACACATGGGCCACGATGCAATGATCCAGGGCATGGCGGTCGATGGCGAACAGGATCGCGGCCGCGGCGGTGCAGGCAAAGCCGTCGAGGACGACCGGCGCCCGCGCCAGCCGCGCCGCCAGGATTGCCCCGCCGATGGCGGCGAATTCATATCCACCCAGGCGGGCGAGGACTTCCAACGGATCGCTTAGGTTCGCGCGGTGTTTGTCGACCCCGGCGCGGACGACGGCAGTCTTCCGCGCCAACACATCCCCGGTCACGCCGGTGCCGGGGCCGACCCAATCCTTGGCCTCGCCGCCGAACAAAGCGAGGCAGATTGCCGCCGCGGGCGTGGTGTTGGCGATGCCCATTTCACCAAGGCAAAGCAGGTCGATGCCGGGCTCCACCGCCATCATTCCATAGGCGGTCGCGATGGCGCAGTCCTCCTCGTCCAGGGCGGCGTCCTCGGTGAAATCGCGGGTGGGCCGGTCGAGCGACATTTCATAGACGCGCAAATCCGCATCCGCGATCTTGCACAGCTGATTGACCGCGGCGCCGCCGGCGATGAAATTCTTGACCATCTGAGCGGTGACGGAGGAGGGATAGGCCGAAACACCGCGCGCGGCGACGCCATGATTGCCCGCGAACACGCAGGTGCGGGGGTGGTCGATACGCGGCGGATGCCGGCCCTGCCAGGTGGCGAGCCAGGCGGCCAGCTCCTCGAGCCGGCCCAGGGCGCCGGCCGGCTTGGTCAGCTGCGCCTCCCGCGCGGCCGCGGCGGAAGCGGCTTCCAGGTCCGGTCCCGGAAGTTCCCGCACCAGGGCACGGATTTCATCGAATGACGCAGGTGGGCGTTCGGGCATTTCGACCGGCTGATGAAGGTGCGGTTGGCGCGATGCTTCCGGTTGTCCTATAACCGCACGGCGCCCGATCTGAAAGTCGGAAAAAAATGTCAGACCTTCGGCCCAACCCCGCCGCCGAACCGGTAACGCCGGGTTGGCGATACGATGTACGCGTGTCGATGGCGTTCCTCACGCGGTTTCCGTTCGAAGCGCCGGCCTTGGCGCCGGGCGGGCTGGCCGATGCGGTTCGCGGCTTTCCGATCGTGGGCGCCGTGCTCGGCTTCGGCGGCGGGCTGGTCTACGCCCTGGCCGAAGGCATCGGGCTGCCGCCCGCCATTGGGGCGATGTTGGCCGTCTTCACCCTGATCGTGGCGACCGGCGCACTCCACGAAGATGGACTAGCCGACACCGCCGATGGTCTAGGCGGCCGCGACCGCGAGCGCCGGCTCGCGATCATGCATGATAGCCGCATCGGCACTTTCGGCGTCCTTGCCTTGATCGCCTCGATCTCGTTGCGGGTGCTTGCCATTTCCTCCTATGGCTGGGCCTGGGATGTGGCCACGGTGCTGATCGCGACGGGCGCTATGTCGCGGGCGGCCATGGTGCCGGTCATGTATTTTCTTGGCCCGGCTCGGGATAATGGCCTCGGCGCGGTCGCCGGGCGGCCGGAGCGCCACCGCGCGATCGATGCCGTCGGCATCGGCGCCGTCTTCGCCTTTATCGGCCTTGGCCCGTTGATGGGCATCGCTGCCCTCGCGGCCGCTGCCCTTGTCGTCGCCTGGGCGGCCTGGCTGGCGCAGCGCCGGCTCGGCGGCTATACCGGCGATGTCCTTGGCGCGGTTCAGCAAGTCGTCGAAATCGCCATGCTGCTGGCGGCCCTCGCGGTGCCATGACCACCGTGACGCGTTGGTGGTGGGTGCGCCACGCGCCCGTGATCAATCCCGGCGGTCGCATCTATGGGCAGAGCGACGTTGCCGCCGATCTATCCGATTCGGCGCGGTTCGATGCGCTGGGGCTGGTCTTGCCGCGCGGCGCGGTTTGGGTGACAAGCCAATTGAGTCGCTGTCGCGACACCGCGGCGGCGATACGCGGCGCTGGCTCCGCGCCGCCGCCGATTGTCGAGCCCGCCCTAGCCGAACAGAATTTCGGCGAGTGGCAGGGAAAGAGCCATGCCGATATCGGTTTTCACGACGACCACAAACTATGGCTCGCGCCGGCTCAATTCGTGCCGCCCGGCGGCGAAAGCTTCGCCCAAATGGTGGTTCGCGTGGCCGAAGCGGTGGACAGGCTGACCCTGGCCCACCCGGGACGGGACATTGTCGCGGTTGCCCATGGCGGTACGATTCGCGCGGCCCTCGGCCACGCCCTGGCCTTGGGGCCCGAACGCGCGTTGGCGTTCAGCGTGGACACGCTGTCGCTGAGCCGACTGGACCACATCGCCCGCAAAGACGGCGGGCGCGATTGGCGCATCGCCGCGATCAACGTTCCTACGCCACCGACGGCGTGATAGTCTCCGCCCCGCATCGAGACAGGGAAGCCGGTGACGCTGTTGCCAAGCCGGCGCTGCCCCCGCAACTGTAAGGGAAGAGATCGCGGCTCGATTTTGCCACTGGCGCCGTCAGCGCCGGGAAGGCGCCGCGATCGACGAACCCGAGCCAGGAGACCTCCTCGACGCCGTGGCCCACAGCCGCGCCCGGTAACCGTCCTCGGGGAGGAGGATCGAGTGATAGCGCCATCGCCCTCCGTTCCCGCCACAGCCGCTTTACCCCGGCTGACCCTGGTATTGGGCGGAGCGAAATCCGGCAAAAGCACCTATGCGGAACGATTGATCGAAGACGCCATCGGCCCGCGCGGCGCTGGTCTGTATGTGGCCACGGCCGCTGCCGGCGACGCCGAAATGGCCGACCGCATCCGCCAGCATCGCGCCCGCCGCGGCGCCCATTGGCGAACGCTGGAAGAGGGCCTGGCCCTGGCCGAGGCGCTGGACCGCGAATCGGACGAAGCGCGGCCGATCCTGGTCGATTGTCTCACCCTATGGCTGTCCAATCTTCTCGGCGCCGGCCACGACCTCGTGTTGGCGCGGCGCCGCCTCACCCAGGCATTGAAACAACTCAAAGGCCCCGTGGTTCTTGTGTCCAATGAAGTCGGTCAGGGAATCGTGCCAGACAACGCCCTGGCGCGGGCCTTTCGCGATCATGCGGGCGCTCTCCATCAGGACATCGCCGCGATCGCCGATCGTGTTGTCCTCGTCGTCGCCGGCTTGCCGCTGATCCTCAAGGACTCCGGCGCCGCCACGGTGCGGCCATGACCGTGCCGCGCATTCCAGCAACGATCGTCACCGGTTTTCTCGGCGCGGGCAAAACGAGCTTGTTGCAGAACCTGGCGAAATCGGCGGGCGGGCGCCGCCTCGCCTTCGTGATCAATGAATTCGGCGAAACCGGGATCGATCGCGATCTGCTGTTGGGTTGCGGAATCGCCGGCTGCGACGAGGACGACATCATCGAACTGGCGAATGGATGCATTTGCTGCACGGTCGCCGACGATTTCCTCCCGACCATAGAAAAGCTGCTCGATCGCCGGGAGCCGCCGGATCACATCGTCATCGAAACCTCGGGCCTGGCTTTGCCGAAACCCTTGGTCAAGGCCTTCGCCTGGCCGGAGGTGCGCAGCCGGGTGACGGTCGACGGCGTGATCGTGGTCGTCGACGCGCCGGCAGCGTCCGATGGCCGTTTTGCCGACGACCCCGAAAAAGTCGTCGTGCAATTCCTGGCCGACCCTGCGGTTACCCATGAAAATCCGCTCGGCGAGGTCTTCGAGGATCAGCTTGCCTGCGCCGATCTCGTTCTGCTGAACAAGGCAGACCTGCTCGACGCTCATGCTTTGGGCGTGCTGTCGCGACGATTGCGGACCAAGTTGCGGCCGGGGGTACGGCTCGTGCCTTCCCGTTTCGGCGCCGTGGATGCCGGGGTGCTGCTTGGTCTCGGCGCGGCGGCGGAGGCCGATCTCGGCAATCGGTCTTCCTATCACGAGGCCGAGGGCGACGATCACGACCATGACGATTTCGAAAGCTTCGTGGTGGCGTTGCCGGAGATTCCGGAGATCAACGCCCTGCTCGCCCGGATCGTCGCGGCGACCGCGGTGCACGACGTCTTGCGGGTCAAAGGCTTCGCCGATGTCCCCGGAAAATCGATGCGACTGGCGATTCAGGGCGTGGGGCCTCGACTCGATGCCTATTTCGATCGCCCGTGGCGGGTTGGCGAGGCGCGCACGGGCCGGTTGGTCGTCATCGGCCTCAAAGGCCTGCCGCGCGACGCCATTGGCGCGATCATCCGCGGCTGACACATGCATCTGCTGGCCGCGCAGCCGGGCGCCGTCGACACGGGCGTCGCGATCGACCTCGACCAGAGCCCAGGCGACATCGTTGTCCTGACCGCGGCCGACAGCGAGATCGCTTGCCTGGCCGCCGCCCGCCAGGCGCTGGAGCGTGACGGGGACAACCTTCCCAGCCTGCGGCTCGCCAGCATCCTCAGCCTCGCTCACAACCTGTCCGTGGATATGTATGTCGAACGGGTGGTGTCGCAGGCAAAGTTGGTCGTCGCCCGCGTGCTTGGCGGCCAATCCTATTGGCCCCATGGCGTCGAACAAATCGTCGCCACCTGCCGCCGCCAGGGCATTGCCCTGGCGCTCCTGCCCGGCGATGACCAGCCGGATCCAGGCTTCGCCGGGCTGTCGACCCTACCGGCGGAGGCGACGCACCGGCTGTGGCAGTATTTCGTGTTTGGCGGCATCGACAACGCCGGCCAGCTTCTGCGTTACGCCGCCAACCTGACCGGCGCCCGAATGGATTGGCGGGAACCGGCGCCGGTGCTGCGCGCGGGTTTCCACTGGCCGGGATGTGTATCGCCCAGTCTTGCCGACATTCGGGGGCGCTGGACCAAGCAGCGCCCGGTCGCCGCTATCGTCTTCTACCGCGCCCTGGCGCTGGCCGCGAATACGGCGGCGATCGATGTTTTGATCGAGGCGCTGGACCGGCATGGATTGTCGGCGCTGCCGATCCAGGTCGCCAGCCTGAAGGACCCGATGGCGGCGGCGATGATCGCGGAGGCCTTCGCGGCCGCGCCTCCGGATATCATCCTGGCCACGACCGGCTTCGCGCTGGGCGAGGGGCGGACCGATCCCCTGGCGGCGGCGAATTGCCCTGTCCTGCAGGTCGTTCTGTCGGGCGGGGAGGAAGCGGCGTGGCGCGCGGGAACGAACGGCCTTGCCGCCCGCGACCTGGCGATGAATGTCGCCTTGCCCGAAATCGACGGACGGATTTTGACCCGCGCCATAGCCTTCAAGGGCCGGCTGCGCCGCGACGAGGCGACGCAGACCGACATCGTGGGTCAGGTTCCCCTGGCTGATCGTGTCGAGTTCACAGCGGCCTTGGCGGCGGCATGGGTGAAGCTGCGCCGAGCGCCGCCCGGTGAACGCAGAATCGCGCTTGTCCTTGCCAACTACCCCCATCGCGATGGACGCATCGGCAATGGCGTGGGCCTGGATACGCCAGCCTCCACCATCGCGATCCTCGGCGCGCTGAAAGACGCTGGTTATGACGTCAGATGTCCGCCAAGGGACGGCGCGGCACTCGTGCAAAATCTTCTGGCTGGGCCGAGCAACGACAAACGCGCCCTGTCGTCGCGCGCCATCGCCGAAACGCTTCCGCTATCCGACTATGCCGCGTTTTTTTCCGGTCTGCCGCGTGAGGTGCAGGACAAAGTCACGGCCCGCTGGGGGTCGCCGGAATCCGATCCCTGCTTCCTGCCCGGCAGCACCGATTGCGGGGCCTTCGCCATCGCCGCGTTGCGCTTTGGCAAGATCGTTGTCGGGCTACAGCCATCGCGCGGCTACGACATCGATCCGGCACGTTCCTACCACGATCCCGACTTGCCCCCGCCCCATGGCTATTCGGCCTTTTACGCGTGGCTGCGTTTGGCCTTCCGCGCCGACGCCATCGTTGATATCGGCAAACACGGCAACCTCGAATGGCTGCCGGGAAAGGCGCTCGCGCTTTCCGACTCTTG
This sequence comes from Rhodospirillales bacterium, assembly GCA_947445225.1. Classification (GTDB taxonomy): domain Bacteria; phylum Pseudomonadota; class Alphaproteobacteria; order CACIAM-22H2; family CACIAM-22H2; genus SHVT01. The sequence goes on along the minus strand of CANFCX010000001.1, from coordinate 125,033 downwards.
TTTCCCGGAGGCGGCTTTCGGGCCGATGCCGCACCTCTATCCCTTCATCGTCAACGATCCCGGTGAAGGCACGCAAGCCAAGCGCCGGGCCCAGGCGGTCATCGTCGATCACCTGACACCCCCGCTGACGCGCGCCGAAAGTTACGGGCCATTGCGCGAATTGGAGCGCCTCATCGACGAATATTACGAAGCGTCGGGGCTCGATCCGCGCCGGCTGAAACTTCTGGGCGGCGAGATTCTCGATCTCACCCGCCGGATCGGGCTCGACCGCGATTGCGGGATCGCGCCAAACGACGATGCGAACGCGGCGCTGGTCAAGCTCGATTCGTTCTTGTGTGAAATCAAGGAACTACAAATCCGCGATGGGCTGCACGTCTTCGGTCGCGCGCCCGCCGACGGTCAACTCGTCGATCTGCTCGTCGCCTTGTCGCGCCTGCCACGGCGCTCCGGAGAAAGCGGAGACGCCTCGCTTCTCCGCGCGCTCGCCGCCGATCTCGGGCTCGATTTCGATCCGCTCGATTGCGACATGGCGGCGCCATGGACGGGGCCGCGCCCGCCGGCGCTCGCGGGCGCGTCGGCGTGGCGCAGCCATGGCGATACGGTCGAACGGCTGGAGGTTCTTGGCAAGGCGTTGGTGGCGGGCGAGATGGCCGCGGAACCCGCCTGGGCGCGGGCGCGGGCCGTGTTGGGCTGGATCGAAGATTGGTTGCGCCCGGCCGTGCTCGCCTGCGGCGGCGGTGAAATCGCCGGACTGCTCGCCGGACTCGACGGCCGATTCGTGAAGCCGGGACCGTCGGGCGCACCGAGCCGTGGCCGTCCCGAGGTCTTGCCCACCGGGCGCAACTTCTACTCCGTCGATACACGGGCGCTGCCGACCCCGGCGGCGTGGACGCTGGGTTGGAAATCGGCCGGGTTGCTGCTGGCGCGTCACGCCCAGGACCATGGCGAATATCCGAAGGCGCTCGCCCTGTCCGCATGGGGCACAAGCGCGATGCGGACCGGCGGCGACGACATTGCCCAGGCCCTGGCGCTTATCGGCGCCAGGCCCCGTTGGGATGTCGCGACCGGCCGCGTCTGCGGCTTCGAGGTTCTTCCCGCTTCGTTGCTCGACCGCCCGCGCGTCGATGTGACGCTGCGCGTCTCCGGCTTTTTTCGCGACGCCTTTCCCAATCTGATCGAGTTGTTCGATAGCGCCGCGCGCGCGGTGGCGGCGCTCGACGAACCGGCGGAGGTGAACCCGCAAGCGGCACGGGTCGCGGCCGAATCGGCGCGGCTGGTCGAAGCCGGCGCCTCAGCCACGCAGGCGCGCCTTCGCGCCGGTTATCGTGTCTTCGGATCCAAACCCGGCGCTTATGGCGCGGGTTTGCAGGCGCTCATCGACGAACGCGGATGGGACAGCGCCGCCGACCTCGCCCGCGCCTATGTCGCCTGGGGCGGCTACGCCTATGGCGGCGGCGCCGAGGGGCAAGCCGAACATTCGTTGTTCGAGACGCGGCTGTCGCGCATCGACGCCGTGGTGCAGAACCAGGACAACCGCGAACACGATCTTTTCGATAGCGACGATTATTACCAATTCGAGGGTGGTCTAACCGCCGCCATTCGCCATGTCTCCGGACGGTCGCCCGCGGTCTACCACAACGATCATTCTCGGCCGGAATCGCCGAAGGTGCGGACGCTGGAGGAAGAGGCCGCGCGCATCCTGCGGGCGCGTGTGGTCAACCCGAAATGGATTCGCGGAGTCATGCGCCACGGTTATAAGGGCGCTTTTGAAATGGCGGCGACGGTGGATTACCTCTTCGCCTTCGCGGCGACCACGGCGGCGGTGAAGGATCATCACTTCGACGCCGTGTTCGACGCCTATTTGCGCGATGAAACCGTGTGCGCGTTTCTAAAGGACGCAAACCCCGCCGCGCTACGGGAAATGAGCCAGCGCTTGCTCGAAGCGCAAGCCCGCGGCCTGTGGCGACCCCGCGCCAACGATACCCATCGCCGGCTGACGCAGCTTGCGGAATGCGGGCCGGGGCGCGATCCCGGCTAGTACTCGCTCGCAGAGTTCCGCGCTACAGGCGCGGAGCCTGCGACCGAGTACAAGCTCCGGATTCTGTACCGATTTCGCGGCTCGTGCGTCGCCGAAGGCGACTCACGAACTCGCGAAATCGGTACTAGGCCTTGCTGCGCCGCCGCTCCGCCTCGCGAATGGAAGCGAGCACACGCGGCGGGGTGGCGGGCAGGCTGACGATCCGCGCGCCGGTGGCGTTGAAGACGGCATTGAGAATGGCCGGGGCCGTGGGCACGAAAGCCGCGTCGCGCACACTCTTGGCGCCGAAGGGGCCAAGCGGTTCCGGGTCCTCGATCAGGATCGTCTCGATCGTCGGCATGTCCGCGATCATCGGGATGCGGTAGCCTTTGAAGCTCGCGCTCTCGGCCGGCACATAACGCTCAAACAGCGTCCAGCCCAGGCCCTGAACGATGCCGCCATGGATATGGCCCTCGATCAGGGTCGGGTTTATGGCGCGGCCGACATCTTGGGCGGCCGTCACTCTCAACACCAGGATCGAGCCGTCGGCGGTGTCGACCACGACTTCCGCGAGCTGCGCGGCGAAGGCATAAACGGCGTGCGGCAGGCCCTGGCCGGCGGCGTCGAGATCGAGTGTCGGCGGATCGAAGCTGCCGCTGCCGATCAGGGTGTCGCCGCGGGAATCGCTGGCCAGGGAGCCGAAATCGACTTGTTTTGACTGCTTTCCGGCGGTGACGGTCACGGCTCGCCCCTTTACCGCCAAAGTGGCGTCGGTGCCTACGGCAGCCAGGGCCAATATTTGCCGCTTCAGGTCGGACGCCGCGAGCCGAACCGCCTGGCCCAAGATGAAGATCCGCCGCGACGCCGATGGCGGGCCGGCGTCGGGGATGATGTCGGTGTCGGCCTTGGCGAGTCGGAAAAGGCCGGTCGGCAGGCCGAGCGTCTCCGCGGCGATTTGGATCAGTGCCGTGCCGGCACCGGCCCCGCCATCGGCCGCATCGGCATAAAGGGTGAATAAACCGTCCTGCCCCAAGCCGATGCGCGCGACCGCCGGATCGGGCCGCGCCGGGGCGCCGATACCGCTCCAGCCGCAGGCGATGCCGACGCCGCGTTTCAGCCGCGCCGTGCCGGTGTTGTAACGCAGGGCGTCCTCGCGCGCCGTCTGCCAGCGCGGACGCAACGCGTCGAGGCAGGGTTTGAGCCCGACGCTGGTCGTGAGCCATTGGCCGCTGGGCGTCGGCAACCCGCGCCGCAATGCGTTCTGCCAGCGGAATTGCAGCGGATCGATTTTCATTTGATCCGCCAACTCATCGACCAGTGAGTCGTACAGCAAAGCCGCCTCGGCCGTGCCGAGGCCGCGCCCCGCGCTCGCGGCGTAGGCCGTGCCCGGCTCGGCGCGCGACTTGGCGCGGGCGGCGGGAAGGTAGAAAGGCCCCGGCGCGTGCAGGGCAAAACGCAGGCCGGCATCGGTCTCGGCGTCGGCGCCGATGTCGAATTGGCCTTTTGCGTCCATGGCGGCGAAATACCCCCATTGGTCGCAGGCGGCGCGGCCAGACAATTTTGCCCGCGGCCGTTTCGGCGACATGGCCAGCGATTGAGCGCGCGGCGGCGTGCACCGCGCCGGCCGCCCGGTCAGCCATGCGGCCAGGGCGACAATGGTGGAGAGAGGCGAATCGCCGCGGGCGCCGCCCGCGGGCGCGGCCACGATGCGGACCTGGTCGGGGGTAAGACCGAGCGCCGCGGCGATGCGGGCGCGATCGGCGCAGGGCGAGGTGGTCCCCGCGGTGATCTCGACGATATTGCCTTTGCGCCGTGCGCTGGCCGTTTCCGGCTCGAGGATGGCGGCATCGGCCAAGGATGTGTCGATCGTGGTTTCGACCACCAAATGGGAATCGGCGAGAGCGGAATCGGTGTCGCCGGAAACGACGTTCCATTCGCGCGCGGTGCCGGTGGTGCCCGACGCCGATTTCTTCCATTCGATCGGCAGGGCCGTGACATCGATGGCCGCGAGCGCGGCCTGGTCGCCCACCAAAGCGCCGACCGGCTGGCCGCGATAGGAAATTGTGTTTTCGGCGAAAGGTGAGGATCCGCCCCGGCCGGGACTGTCCGCCGCCGTCAGCAGCCGAACAATTCCCGGATGTTTGGCGAGAAAAGGCGCCGTGTTGCCGATGACGAACGCGCCCAGGTTGTCGCCGGCATCAACGATGCGGACATAAAGAGTTTCCGGGTCCGGCGGTAGATCGGCGGCGAATCGTTCGGCGCCCGTCACTTTGGCCTTGGCGTCGATCGCGGGCAGGCGCGCGCCCACCGGCGTCGTGCCCTGACCGGCCGCCAGGGCCGGCGGGTCGGCGGAAGCGGCCAGCACGGCCTCGACGATGGATTTGTACCCGGTACAGCGGCAGGGAATGCCGGCCAGCGCCGTCCGCACCGCCTCGGCATCGGGGGTCGGATTGCGGACCAGCAAGGCGTGCGCCGCAATCAACATCGCCGGTGTGCAGAAGCCGCATTGCGCGGCGCCGCGATCGATAAAGGTTTGTTGCAGCTTGCTCAACGCCCCGTCGCGCAGAATGCCTTCCACGGTACGAACCGCACAGCCATCGACCTGGCTAACCGGGGCCTTGCATGACCGCGCCGGGCGGCCGTCGATCAGGACCAGACACAGCCCGCAATCACCCGTGTCGCAGCCGATCTTGGTTCCGGTGAGGCCTAAATCCTGGCGGAGCGCATCAACCAGACGGCGTTCCGGTTCGGCTGGAACTTCGGCGCCATGCCCGTTCAGCCCGAAGGCGACGGTCTTACTTGGAGGTGCCAATGTTCAGCGCCTTTCGCCGTTGCGGATTTCGCAATCCGAGCGGAGCGGCGCCAGCATCCGGTATTTCGTCATCGATCCCCCCTTGTTAAGACTTTGTTTACCGGCGGAGCTTAACCGATGTAAACCATCTCGCAAGAGTGCGATCTAGGGCTAAGATCGTTCTCGGCGCCGGACGATGTCCGGGGGGCGAGGCGGCTATCGAACGGCGGTCGTTAAGCGACCGCGAAAAGGATATGTGCTCCCCATGCTGGCGCCCGATGAGTTTCTGAAGGCTGCCAATCTTTCCGCCAATCCGTTTCGGGCGGAGGCGGTTCCCGGACTCGATCCGCGGGCCGCCCTTTGGGCTGGAAACGAAACGGCGCAGAAACATCTGGTCAGACATTTGAGACTGGCGCGGGCCGATGAGTTCGGCAGTTCGGGCATCGTTCTTCTGCGCGGTGCGGCCGGCGCCGGCAAGACCCACGCGCTGCAATGGGCGCGCCACAAGGTGATGGAAGCCGAGGCGGCGGACTATCAGGCCGTCGCCTTCTATCTGCCGTCGCTGGTCGCCGACGGCCGCCGGCTCGGCCTCGCGCGCACCTTCCGGGAAGACGTCATCGGGCGATCCGACTTCGTTCGCCAAATCCTGCATTTCCAAGACTATCTACAACGCAAATTGCTGCGGTATCGCGACCTGCACAAGGTCAATGCGTTCGTCTCGGACGAAGAAATCATCGATCACCTCATTCAGGTCCCGGGCCTAGCCGATCTCGCCAAGAAAATCCGAGGCTGCACCGGACTTCCCGACCTGCTGGCGGTGTTGACGCCGCCACACCAATCGAATGCCGACGCCCTGGCCATGTTCGCCGGCATCGTCGGGCTGTTCGTGATCGACTTCAAAATCGATCTCGATCCGACGCGCTTTAAGAAAGCGGCTTATGTGTTGATCGACGATTTCGACGCGCTGCGGTTCGCCGAGCCCGCCGATTTGTTCGCCGCCAACCAAGCCCTGCTCAAGCTGTGCGAGTTGTGCCGCCACTGTTTTTGCCTGGTCGTCGCCGCCGATCTGTCGGCGGCCGAAGTGCCGGCGATTTTCACCGATCCGGTTCTCGGCCGTCTGCGCGCGCAGATCGTTCTCGATCCTTTGTCGGCGGCGGACGGAAAGCGGTTCGTGCAGGCGATGCTCGATTCCCAACGCCGCCGGCCCAACGGTTTCGCCCCATTCGAGGAACGTGCGATCGACATCATCGCCGCGAATCTTGCGCCGGCCACCCCCGGTCACGTGGTCGCGGCCATGCGCCACGTCATGGAGGCCGCCCGCAAATCCGGGCTGAACCCCGCATCGCAGCTGATCCGTCGTCAGGCCGTCGCGGCGATCCCCTTCGCCAAGGTATTGGCCAGCGAAACCGCCGCTGAATAACTTCAGGCCGCCTTACGCAGATTGAGGCGCTTCAAGCAGCGGTCGATCCAGGCCCGCGTCAGCTTTTCCTGAACCTGATTTTGGCCGAGGCGCTGGCGAAGGGCGGCGAAATCGACTTCGTCCATCAACTGGTCCTGGTTGAAACACGAAAAGACGACGGTCTCCTCGCCGGTCACCGGATCGCGGTGCGGCTGCAGGCATTGGGCGCAGATTTCTTTCATCATGCACTGCATCGGCGAGTTGATGGAGGCGATGCCGATATGGCCGGGCTTGAGATGCGGGGCGAGCACGCCGTGGCGGGCACGCGTCACCGCCGCCATCATGCCGTCGGACCCGATGGCGATCATGCGCTGAGCGCCCGATAGCGGGATCGGCGCCGGCCCCAGGCGACCCGTCGCATAGGCCAACATGGCATCGACGATATTGCCAACGAAGGCGCGATCCTGCGTCCGCGTCGGCTGAAATCCGGGAGCTTCGTCGCAGCACCACACCACGATATCGGCCGCCGCTTCGATCTGCTCCACCTTGTAGCGGTCGATTCCGCGTTTATAGCCGGCGAAATAGACGACCTGCGACCCGGCCGACCGCAGCGCCTGCCCAATCGAAAACAACACCGCATTGCCGAGTCCGCCGCCTACCAGAATCGCGGTCTCGCCGCCCGGCGTCTCCGTCGGCGTGCCCGTCGGGCCCATCAACACCACGGGTTCGCCCGGCTTCAGCCAGGTGCAGAGATCGGACGAGCCGCCCATCTCCAGAACGATCACGGAAACCAGCCCCTTCGCCCGGTCCACCCAGGCGCCGGTAAGCGCGAGGCCTTCCATGGCCAGCGTCGTGCCATCCACGGTCAAAGCCAGCGTCTCGTAGTTCTGCAAACGGTAGAACTGGCCGGGGTGGAATTCACGGGCGGCGGCGGGCGCCTTCACCACGACCTCGACGATGTTTGGCGTCAGCCGCACGACTTCGTGCACGCGGGCGCGGAGCTCATCGTTCAGCTTGGCAAGAAGCGCCATCGGATCGGAGAGGTGCGGCGCGACCCGGCCCAACATGCGGCTGACCAGCGGGTAGCCTTGCTTGGCGCCGCCCATGGCCTTGACGACATTGCCGGAAAAGGATGGATGCAGGTCGCCGAAGAAGCTGACGGCGCGGCCATCGGGAGCGAGGTGCGTCAACACATGCACCACGCCAGGCTTGGCCAGCCGCTCCGGCTTCGCCGGGTTCCCGGCCTCGTCGAGGGCGCGGAAAAAACGGCCGTCGAGCTCCAGGTGGCCGGGGTCTTCGCGCGCCAGCACGGTGTTCGGCTGGGTCCCCGCCGCGACCAGGATCGAACGCGCGGGAAGCGCGACTGCGGCGCCGTCGGGGCCTGTGAAACGCATGGCGGCGGCATGGCCGCGCGCATCGGTGTCGATGGCGACCGGCGTCAGCCCTTCGGCGAAACGCACGCCTTCCTCCATCGCCTTGTGCACTTCTTCGTGGTTGAGCGTGTAGCTGGGGGCCTCGATTAGCTTTCGCCGATAGGCCATGGTGACGCCGCCCCAGGATTCGAGCAGGGGCAGAAAGGCCGGCGGCCGAGCTTCGCGCGTCGCGGCTTCGCGTTCGGCGCGCAGGGCGCGGGCATGAAGGATGAATTCGTCGCCGATTTCGCGATCTTCTTCCGTCCAGCCCTGGCGCAAGGCGGTCTCGCCCCGCTCCGCCGCCAAGGTTTCATAACGCGACAGGAATTTTTCGACCTGCCGCGGGTAATAGGCGAGCGATTCCGTGGCCGTGTCGATCGCGGTCAAGCCACCGCCCACCACGACCACCGGCAGGCGGATTTGCAGGTTGGCGATGGACGCGGCCTTGGCCGCACCGGTCAACTGCAGCGCCATCAGGAAATCGGACGCGGCGCGCACGCCGCGCGCGAGACGGTTGGGAATGTCGATGACCGTCGGTTTTCCCGCGCCCGCGCAAAGGGCGATGTGGTCAAACCCCATTGCGAACGCGGATTCAACGGTGACGGTGCCGCCGAAGCGGATTCCGCCGAACATCGCAAAAGCCGCGCGCCGCTCCAGCATCAGGCGGATGATCTTCAAGAAATTCTTGTCCCAGCGCACGGTGATGCCGTATTCGGCGACGCCGCCGAAACCGGCCATCACGCGGTCGTCCAAGGATTCATTGAGCGCGGCGATGTCCCGGATCGGGGTAAAGGACACGCGCTCGCCATTGGGTTTTACCCCCGATACCGATTCCGGCAGGGGTTCGATTTTCAGCCCGTCGATGGCCGCGACATGGTGCCCGTCATTGAGCAGGTGGTGGGCCAGCGAAAACCCCGCCGGCCCGAGACCGACCACCAGCACCGACCGGCCGCTCGACGGCAGCGGCAGCGGCCGGCGCAAATTGAGCGGGTTCCAGCGCGTGAGCAGCGAATAGATTTCGAAGCCCCAGGGAAGTTCGAGTACGTCCTTGAGCGTCCGGGTTTCGGCTTGCGGAATGTCGACCGGCTCCTGCTTCTGAAAAATGCAGGATTTCATGCAATCGTTGCAGATGCGGTGCCCGGTCGCCGCGGCCAGCGGGTTGTCGACCGCGATGATGGCGAGGGCGCCGATTGCGTCGCCCGCGGCCTTGGCCACATGCATTTCCGAGATTTTTTCTTCGAGCGGGCAGCCGGCGAGCGTCACGCCCAACGGGCTCTTGCGAAAGGCGCCGGATTTTTCCGTGAGGCCCTTCGAGCAAGAGTCCTTTCCTTGATTGTGGCACCAGATGCAGTAATTGGCCTGGTCGAGGGCATGGGTCAGGTCCATGCCGGGATCGGTCAGCGCGAAGCCTTCGCGGTGACGCCAATGGTCGGGGGAAAGCCGCACTGCCGGCACACCGTTCACCGATGTGGTCTCGACCGGCACCAGGTTTTGGTGGTCGACCTTGTGCGGCACCTTGAACAACACACCGGCGCCGTGCCGCGTCCGCCCGGCATCGCTGTGTACCGCCCAGGCGGCGTAACGCGCGGCGAGGTCCAGAGCCTCGGCATTCGCCGCCTCATCCTTCATCCATTGGATCACGGCCTCGGCGAAGGTGAGTTCGGTGAACGTCCCGCCGATCCGCTTTTCCAAGGCGGAAGTCAGCGCCGGACCGTCGAAGGCCATCGCGGCCGCGGCGGCAAAGTCCTTCACCGCGCGGCGTTGGACGAACAGCCGCTTGACCTCGGACAGCGGGTTCAGCCGGACATGACTTTGGCGAAGTGCCGTGGCTTCCTTCGCGATCCCGAACAGCGCCACGATGAAGGCATCCAGATGCGGGGCCAACGCGATCAGAAGGTTGCCCTCGTCTTTCGCGGAAAGGGTCTGGGGGGCCGCGCGCCCGCTTAGAAGGCGTTCGCACAGCGTGCCATCGGCCTGGCGCAGGGCCCCGATAAACAGGGCGTCGAGCTTGGCGAGACCTTCGCGGGCATACAGATCGGGGAAAGACAAGCCATGGGCGAGAGCGAGGGTCCCGGCGATCGCGGTTCGATTGTCGTTCATGTCCTAAAACTACGCTTAAGGAAGTGAAATAGGGTTGGATTTCGGCCTAGGCTCTTAACACTCGGTCGGCGGCCTGTCATGTCCGATACATCCCTGCGGGGCGTGAGGAAATGCCGGGCCCGCAATCGGGAAAGAATTGCGTGGCGAGGACCGGCGGCGTATTGAACGGCTCATGAAGGTCGACGCTCTCTCCTCCGCCGAAATTGCCTCTGCGCCGAAATCCCGGGCCATCGCGCTCTGGCTGTATCTGTGCTGCGCCATGGTTTTTGTCATGGTCGTGTTGGGCGGGATGACCCGTCTCACCCAATCCGGCCTGTCGATTGTCGAATGGCAGCCCTTGCTCGGCGCCCTGCCGCCCCTGTCCGCCCAGGATTGGGCGGATGCCTTCGGCAAATACCAGCAGTTTCCGGAATATCGGAAATTGAACGAAGGCATGTCGCTCGCCGAGTTCAAGGCGATCTTCTGGATGGAATGGACCCATCGGTTTTGGGGAAGACTGATTGGGTCGGTGTTCGCGTTTCCGTTCGCCTGGTTCGTGATCAAGGGCCGACTGCGCGGCGGTCTGGCGTTGCAGTGCTGGGGCATTTTGGCCCTGGGCGGGTTACAGGGTGCTCTTGGCTGGTACATGGTGCAAAGCGGCCTTGTGGACGAACCCGATGTCAGCCCCTATCGACTGGCCGCGCATTTGGGTCTGGCGATGATTGTCTTGGGGTGGATGTTGTGGCTGGCTTTCGGTCTTAGTTCGCGGCGTTCGCGCCCGGACCAAACGGCGCGGACCCTAGGGCGTTGGGCGGCCTTGCTCGCGGTGCTCATATTTCTACAAGCGTTGGCCGGCGCTTTCGTCGCCGGGCTGGATGCCGGGCTGGCTTTCAACACCTTTCCCCTAATGAATGGAAGGCTGATCCCGGAGGGTTATTTCGACCTGTCGCCGTGGTGGACGAATGCGTTCGAAAATGTCGCCGCCGTGCAATTCAATCACCGGCTTCTGGGGATAACGATCCTGGCGGTGGCGGTTTGGTTGGGGTGGCGGACGCGGGGCGGCGATCACCCCGGCGAAGTCCGGTTCGCCATCCACGTCGTCCTCGCCGCGACCCTGCTCCAGGTCACGCTCGGGATAGTAACGCTGCTCTACGCCGTTCCGATTCCGCTGGCCATTCTTCATCAGGCCGGTGCGATGGTTCTATTCGCCGCCGCGCTGTGGGCGGCGCATCGGCTCAACGGCAGCGCGGGCAGCGTCCGGTAATTTCGATGGTTGGGTGCTGTACGCGAAAGCCGATACGTTCGGCCCCTCGCCGAACCGCCTGGGCGATGCCGTCATCGTCGATTTCCTCGGCGCTGCCGCAGGCCTCGCATATGAGAAATTGCCCGGTATGCGGCTGGCCCGGCTGAGGACAGCCGACGAAGGCGTTGAGTGACGCGATACGGTGAACCAACCCGAGCCCGAGAAGAAAATCCAAGGCGCGATAGACCGTCGTGGGCGCCGCGCGGTGGCCTTCCTCGAGAAGACCGTCCAAAAGCGCATAAGCGCCGACCGGCTTATGGCTGTGCCACACCATTTCCAGAACACGTTTGCGCATCGGCGTAAGGCGTTGACGCCGGTGTTCGCAATAGGCCTGGGCCCCGGCAATCGCTGTGTCCACACAAGCCTTATGATCGTGGCTGTCTTTTGGGAAGGGCGACCGCCGGCCGAGAGATGGTGGGCGTGGCGTCGCGGCCGCCCGCGGCGGCTCGGCGGCGCGACGCTCGCCACTCGGCCTCATTGGCGTGTCCCGATCAAAAGGCTCCGAGAACAAACATCAGGCCCGCCGCGGTGACGCCGGCGTCGGCCCAACGCAGCAGCGGTTTGGCGCCAAGGGCCAGACCGCCGATCATGCCGATGCCATGCAGCGCCGCGGTCGCGACAATGAAGCCAAACGTGTACAGCCAAGGCGCGGCGGCAGCCGGTAATTCGCCGCCATGGGCGTAGCCGTGAAACAGCGCGAAAAAGCCAACGACGCAGGCCGCCATCCAGGGCGCCGGGCGCACCGCCAAGCCGACCAGAAGGCCGAGAACGATCAGCGATCCGGCGATGACGGACTCGGTTGCCGGCAGCGTGCCCCCAAACAAGCTTAAGGCGCCGCCGATCGCCATCGCGGCGACGAACGCGGTGGGGACGGCCCACAGGGCGCGCCCACCTTGCTGCACCGCCCACACCCCGACCGCGATCATCGCCAACAGATGGTCGAGGCCGCTGAAGGGATGGGCCAATCCTTCCGCCGCCGCGGCGCCATGAGCGCCAAAAAGGTGGGCCTCGGCCGTGGTCCCAAAGAGACCGGCGCCGAGCAGCGGAAGAAATGCGCGCAAAGCGAACGTTCCGAGCCGACGCGATTCCATGGGTAACCCTCGTTTTGTCGAGTGAACGTCAAGGGTTATTACGGACCCGCCCCAACGTCAATTGTCGACATTCGATCACGATTTGTTACAATTGCGTCGGTTGAGCATTGTTCTCCGGCTATAGCGCCCAAGTCTTCGGCGTACGGCGTCAACGAGATCGCGGTGGAGAGAATGGCAAACGACGAAAGGGAGAATCTGAGGGAGGCTGCGCGGCTGTGTGTTGCGCCGGTCCCCGATTCGTCGTCGCGCCGCCGCTTTTTGTGCGCCGCAGCAGGAGCCCTTGGCTCGATCCTCGCGCCGAGCGATTTGTGGGCGCAGACCGATCAGCGTGGGTCGCCACGTTTGCTTGCCTCCGTGCCACAAACCCGTCGCCTGGATTTCCGCGTGCTTCGCAACGGCAGCGACTTCGGCAAACACAGCGTGGTCTTTACCGAAAACGGCGATGAATTGCAGGTGGAGATCGACATCGAACTCCGCTACCAGCTGGGGTTTCTGACCCTATTTCGCTATGTGCATCACAATACCGAAGTCTGGCGTGGCGGGCACCTGGTGTCGCTGGACACCAAGACCGATGACGACGGCACGCCCTACCGTGTCGCGTACCGGGCGGAAGGCGACAAGGCGGTCGTTGATACCCCGGCGAACCGGCTCGTTGTTCCCGGCGGGCTGATTCCAACCAGTTACTGGAACATCGCGACCGTAAACCAGAAGAACCTCCTCAACACGCAAACCGGCGAAATCTCCAAAGTTGATGCCAAGGAGATGGGTCCCGACACCAATCCGGCACGGGGCGCCCCCGGCGATGCCCGCCGCTATCGCATGACCGGCGACCTTGATCTGAACCTGTGGTATTCCCAAGGCGTCTGGGTCAAGATTCAATTCGAAATCCGGGGCCAAGACATGGAGTACGTGCGCCTCTAATCGGCGCCTCCCCCTCTCCCCGTTCCACTCGCAAGGACGATAGCCGTGACCGTAACGCTGCCGCCGCCTTCCACCGGTTGCGTTTGGGTCACGGGCGCATCCAGCGGCATCGGCCGCGCCCTCGCCTTGCGCCTGGCGCGGGATGGTTGGCGCGTGGCCGCCAGCGCCCGCGGCGACACCGCGCTGGACGAACTTGCCAGGGAAGCGGCGGGCGGGCCGGGCAGCATCGATCCCATGCCCCTGGACGTCACCGATGAAGAAGGCACGCGGGCGGCGACGATCGCCATCGAAGCCCGCAATGGCCCAATCGTACTTGCCGTGCTCAATGCCGGCACCCACCTGCCGATTTCGGTCGCGACCTTCGATCCGGCGATTTTCCGGCGCCTTCATGAGGTCAACGTCATGGGTGTGGTCAATGGGATTGCCGCCCTGCTGCCGCGCATGGTGGAGCGGCGCGGCGGCCACATCGCCGTCGTTTCCTCGGTCGCGGGCTATCGCGGTTTGCCGACGGCGGCCGCCTACGGCGCGACCAAGGCCGCGTTGATCAATATGTGCGAGGCGTTGAAATTCGACCTCGACCGCTGTGGCATAAGGCTGTCTTTGGTCAATCCAGGCTTCGTGAAGACGCCGCTGACCGACGAAAATCCGTTCCCCATGCCGTTTCTGATGTCGGCGGAGGATGCCGCCGACCGCTTGGTGCGCGGCCTCGCATCGGGCGGCTTTGAAATCACCTTTCCGCGCCGATTCGCGTTGCTGCTGAAGGCGCTGCGGTGTTTGCCCTATCGGCTCTACTTTCCAATTCTTAAACGCGCAACCGGGCTGTAGATCGGCGACGGGCTTGATTGTACGGGGGCAAACCGTTGTGCTAGGTCTTCACGAACACGAAGGAAGCGGGGGCACGACATGCTGCGTTTTGCATTCCTGATCGGCGGATTTCTTGCCCTTGCCGGCACGGTAGCAACGCCGGCATCGGCGCAGAATCGCCTCGACTATTTCAGTGTCGCGGGCGGCGTCTTTGTTCCGCACGATACCGACGGGACAGCCGCTGGCGTGCCCTACACGGTCAGCTTTGAACCGAATTACGCACTGAATCTGGCGCTCGGCCTCGATTGGGGTGGCGGTTTTCGTTCCGAGGTCGAGTTGGGATACGCCAGCGCGTCGGTCGACAGCCTCAATTTCGCCAGCGGCAGTGTTGGCCAGGGCGACGACAATTCCTTTTTCTATACGCTAACGATCAACGCCTTTTACGACGTTCCATTAGGCATGGCCGCGGTCCCTTATTTTGGTGGCGGTCTTGGCATCGCCCGCAGCGATGTGCCTCGGTCGTTTGGTACGATCAACGGCGTGTCGGTGACCGCCCCTGGCCATGAAGAAACGAGTCTTGCGACCCATGGGGAAATCGGCTTGGCCTTTCCGCTGACGGCCACGACCAAATTCACCGCGGGTTATCGCTACCTGGTTGTTTTCGACGGCCAAGGCAATAACGACGATACCACGGCCAGCTATTTCAAGGCCGGATTAAGGGTGAACTTCTGACCCACGCGCCGGGCGCGTTTCGAGCCGCCGGCGAATCTTTGCCTGTCGTGCCTGGTCGAGCGGGAAGTTCCAGACCAGCGTTATGGCCGCGACCTTAAAGGCGACCGGCGCCAGGCAATAAAGCGCGGTCAACACCCAAAGCGCGTCTGAATCGTTGGTTCCGCCGGGTTGGTATCCGGTGAGGTCCAGAAGCGGGTAGGCGATCCCGACGGCGAGCGCCAGCGCGAGCTTCGTCGCCATGCTCCACAACGCGAAATAGAGCGCGGTTCGTTGTCTCCCGCCGCGGAGTGTATCCAGATCGATGACATCGGCCTGGATGGCCGCCGGCAGCGTCATGTCGGCGCCCAACGCTATGCCGGTCAAAACACACACCAACCCAAAGGCGTACACATCCCCCGGGCCGAGCCAAGGCACGCCGAGAAAGGCGAGCGAGGCCCACGCCATCGCGATCGCCCAGCTCCGGTGTTTTCCGTAACGATAGCTGAGCTTCAGCCAAGCCGGCACGGCGGCGATGCCGCACAGGAAGTACACCAGCAGCAACACACCCGCGGCGGCGGGTCGATCGATGACATCGCCGACAAAAAGCAGGAACAGCGTGGCCGGCAAGCCGTTGGCCAACCCGTTTAACAGGTAGGCCGCCAGCAGTCTGAGGAAGGGCGTATTGCGAGCCAGCAACCGCCAGCCGCGGCGCCAGCCCAATCGCCGCGGCGCCGCCGCCCGCGGCTCGGGCACCCGCCATAGCAGGACCGCAAGCGTCACCGGCAGCAGGACGATGATGGTCCAGGCGAGTGCTTCAAGCACTGGACGCTGCGAGCCGCCGCCATCGGCGATGAGGGCGGGCAGTGCCGCCGCCGCCAGGGTGCCGAGAATGACTCCACCTTCGCGCCATGCGGCGACGCGGGAGCGGTCGTGATAGTCGCCGGACAATTCGGCTCCCCAGGCCGTATAGGGCAACAGAACCAAGGTCCACGACAGATACAGGGCCATGGTCCAGCCCAGCAGATAGGCCGGGCCGGCGCCCTCGTCCGGCACCAGCAAACGCCAGACCGAAATCATCACCAGCGGCCCCGCCACGATCAGCCAGGGCCGGCGCCGGCCGAAAGGAGTCGAGACGGTGTCGCTTAATTGGCCGATGACCGGATCGATGGCCATGTCCCACAGGCGCGCGAGCAGCAGAATGCCGCCCACGGTGGATAAACCAAGACCGATTTCTTCGGCGTAAAAGGGCGGCAGGTACAAATAAAGCGGGATGCCAAGCGCGGCGAGCGGCACCGCCGGAAGGCCATAGGCGAGAAGGAGGCTGTTATCGAGGCGGATGCGCCCTTCAGCTGCGGGCAAGTCCGACCTGCACGAGGTCGATATAGCCGACTCGGAACCCGGCCTCGCAATAGGCCAGATAATATTCCCACAGGCGCTTGAAGCGGGTGTCAAAGCCGAGCTTGGCGACGTCGCCCCAGGCGGATTGGAAGCGTTGCTGCCACTCAGCCAAGGTATTGGCATAATGGCCGCCGAAACGGCTGAGTTCGCGCCAGCCCAGTCCCGCTGCCTCCGTCGCCCGCCGCAGCGCCGTTTCCGAAGGAAGCATCCCGCCCGGGAACACGTAACGCTGGATAAAATCGGCATCGCGCCGATAGTCGTCGAACCAATGATCGCCGATGGTGATCACCTGCACCGCGGCGAGCCCGCCGGATACGAGGTTCTCGCGGATTTTCGAGAAATAGACCGGCCAATATTGTTCGCCCACCGCTTCCAGCATTTCGATCGAGGCGACCCGGTCGAATGTCCCGGATACATCGCGATAGTCGATCAGGCGGACGTCGACGCGTTCGGCCAGACCCTGTTCATGCACCTGGCGCCGGGCGAAGTCATGTTGCTCGCGCGACAATGTAATCGCCGTGACCTGGCTGCCGCGTTCGGCGGCTGCAAATCGCGCGAACCCGCCCCAGCCGCAGCCGATTTCAAGCAGGGACTGCCCGGGCTGGAGCGCCAACAAATCGGCGATGCGACCATATTTGTTGCGCTGCGCCTCCTCGAGGCTTTGATTGGGCGAGGCATAGACCGCGGAAGAATAGGTCATGCTCGGGTCGAGCCAGCGCCCGTAGAATTCATTGCCGAGATCGTAGTGGTCGGCGATGTTGCGGCGGCTGCCGCGGCGGGTATTGCTGCGCAGGCCGTGGGTGAATCGCCGAAAGGCCCGATACCACGCCCGGCCCCGCCACGCCGGCGCCAGGGCCGGTTCGTTCAGGGCGAAGAAATGCAACAGGACGGGAAGATCGGGCGTGTCCCAATCGCCGTCGAGATAGGATTCGGCAAATCCGACGGCGCCGTTGGCGACAAACCGCCGCGCGACGCGCGCCCGCCGGATGTTGATCGTGGCCCGAGGGCCGGGTTCCTGTCCCGCGATGTGCATCGATTGACCGTTGGGCAGCACGACCGACAACCCGCCAAAACGCACCGCGCGAAGCATGCCCAGCGACAGCCGCAGCGATTGTTCGTCGATCCAGGCCCCGGCCACGGCCGCCGGGCCGCCGGTGGGTTGGTTGACGTCGGTCATTGGTTCCTCATGCGGCATCCGAAAAGCGAAAATCGGCGCCGGACGTCGCGGGCACGATCGTAACCTCGATCGGCGGCGGCGCGGGCCGGGCGTAAAAGGCGGCACCCTTGCGCCACAGGCGCAGGGCTTCCCAATGGATTCCGGCCATGACCTTCAGGGTCATCAGCGGATGCGACAACCACGCCCGGAGCAGGGTTCCGTCCGAAATCGGCTCCGCCCGCGCATTGTGAGCGGCGATCAGGACTTCGCCGGCCGCCATCGTCTGTCGAATCAGGATCGACAATTCAGGACCCGGCGCATGAACGCGGAAACGATAGGAGCAATCCATGGGAAGGAACGGGGAAACATAAAAATTCTTGCTGCAACCCTGGAAAATCGGGGTGCCCACCGGGTGGTCGGGGGCAACACCGATCAGATAGCCGTGTTGTTCGCCGAAGGTGTTTTTGACCTCGTAGAGGATCGCCAACAATCGACCATCGGCGTGATAGCAGAAATAGATGCTGATCGGGTTGAAAACGTAGCCGAGCAGGCGAGGAAAACAATGAAGGAAGATGCGGCCCCCGGAGAGATCGATCCCGGCCGCGGCGAGTTGGCGTTCGACCCACGGCCGCAGCAACCCGCCGTCGCGCGGGCCGTGGTCGCGGTCGAAGAAGGCGAACAGATTGAAGCGATTGTAGGAGAACAATTTGAGCCGCCCGGCCAATGCCGGCAGGGCATCGAGATCCAGCAGAAGGGAAAAAACACGATAGGAAAAACGGTGGCGCATCGGCTGCGTGCGGCTGTGCATGACTCGCCCGACATAAACGGCGGCCTGCGGCATCGTCGCGGGTGCTGCCTGAGTCATGTCGCCCTACTCGCGGTCCGCCGCCGCGGCGACCGCAGGGGCCACCAATGTCGGGTTTGCCGTCGCCGTGATCGGCGCGGGGGTGGCCGCCCAGGGCCGCCTGACCCCCAGGGATTCCGCGACCGCGAGCCCGGAGGAAAATGCATCTTCGTGAAATCCGTAACCCCAATAGCTGCCGCAGAACCACGTCCGGCGAACGCCCTGAACGCGGTCCTGTTCACTCTGGGCGCCGATGGCGTGGGCATCGAATATGGGGTGGCTGTAATCGAGCGTCGCGAAGACCAACCCCGGATCGGGCTCGCGAATTGGGTTGAGCGAGACAAACAATGGGCAGGCCGGGTCGAGATTCTGAAGACTGTTCATCCAATAGGTGACCGAGACGCGGCGTTCCAGGTCGCGGTGATCGTCGGCGATGTAGTTCCAGCTCGACCATACCGACCGCCGGCGCGGCATCAGGCGGGTGTCGCGATGCAGGTAGGCGCGGTTCTTCTGATAGGAAAAACCGCCGAGAACCCGACGTTCGTCCACGGACGGGTCGGCGAGCAGCGCCAATGACTCATCGGCGTGGCAGGCCATGACGACATGATCGAATTGGCGTTCGTCGCCGCGCCCATCGCGCACCATGACGCCGCCACCGTCGGCGAGGCGGCGGACTTGGACAACGGGCGAAGCCGCTCGCACATTGGCGCGCATGTCGGCGAGCGCGGCTCGAACATATTCGCGGCCGCCGTTGGATACCGTGCGCCATTGCGGGCGCCCGAACACCCGCAATAGACCGTGGTTGTGGCAAAAACGGACGAAGCTCTTGGCCGGGAAATCCATAAAGCTGGCCATCGGTGCCGACCACAACGCGGCACCCATCGGCAGCAAATGATCGAGGATGAAGGCGTCCGAATAACCTTCGGCGGTCAGGTATTCGCCGAGCGAGGGGCCGTCGCCCCGGACATCGAGCAGGCGCGGCGCTTCCCGGTAGAAACGGACCAGATCGCTCAACATCCGCCAATGATCGGCGCGGAAAAGATTGCGGAGCCCGATTAGGCCATTCAGCGATCCGGTGCCGTATTCCTGCGCCCCATCGCCGACGCTCACCGAAAACGACATGTTGCTCGGTTCCGAGCGGATGCCGAGTCGCCGGAAAAATGCGTTCAGATTCGGGTAATTGGTCTCGTTGAAGATGATGAAGCCGACGTCGACCGGTATCGGGTTCTTGCCCCCGGGGTGGCTTACCTCGATGGTATGGGTGTGGCCGCCAATCCAGTCGTTTTTCTCATAGACCGTGACGTCGTGCCCGCGATCGAGAAGCCAGGCGGCGCCGAGGCCGGCCACGCCGCCGCCCACCACCGCGATCTTGAGCGGCGGGCCGCTTCCGCCCAAACCGTCAGGCGTCATGGCGTTTAAGGAACGCGGCGGCGGGTAGGCCTTCCATGGAATCGGCCGTGATCGTACCGGACAATAGAATGTTCTCCAGCAACAAGGCCGCGGTCGCCCGCACCTGGCTCTGCATTACGTCCCCCGTTCAGAATCGATGGTGTCCGACACTCGCCCGATTGCCCGACACGCCCCCGGTGTTTCAACTGTAGCAAAGCCCCGCGACGCCGCCAGAGAAAACCGCGGCGACCGCGCTGGCCGCCAATGATCGAGGTTCGGCATGGTCTGTCCGGGGACGCAGCGACGCCAAGCAAGCCCAAAATGGGTTGCTTTTCATGAACGTTATACGAGAGCCGTCGCCGCCTCGATCATGCCGCCTCTGCCTCTAGGCGGCAGTCAGAGCCCGGGTCTCACGAAAGCGTGATATTACGTCCAGACGCTGCGGTTTCGTATATTGCAGAGGTGGCAGAAGGCCCCAGACCGGGCGCGGCCAGGCGCCGTCGGCCACATAGCGGGCGATGACGTGGATATGAAGTTGACTAACCTGATTGCCCAACGCCGCGACATTGATCTTGTCGGGTCGCCAAGCCTGTCCGAGAATACGCGTCGCACGCACGATTTCGTCCATCAACAGCAGGCGGTCGGCGGGGGCAAGGTCATGAATCTCGCGCAGATCGGTGCGCTGAGGGACCAAGACGAACCACGGGTAGTTGGCGTCGTCCATCAATCGGACTTCGCACAAATCCCACAGATCGACGAGGGCGGTGTCCGCCGCCAGGCGGTCATCCAGCCGAAACATCGCCCACTCGTAACGATGAAGATCGAGCCGCTCGCCACGCCGCAATGGCATGCCGCGGCCCGGCCATGAATGCCTTCAGGATAGGATCGCCCATGATTCGCCCCACTAGAACTTGGGTCAGGTTAGCGAGGCACACACGGGGCCGCTGTGATTTGGGTCACATAGCGGGCGCGATCTTGGCCATGGCTCTGCTGCTTTCGGCGGCGGCCGTCTTGGCCCAAGAAAACGACAAACCGATCATCGGCCAAGCCAGCGTCATCGATGCCGGCGAAATGGATGTCGACGGCCGGCGCCTGCGGCTCTACGCCATCCAGGCGCCGGGCATTCGGCAGCGCTGCCGCGCCGGATCGATGCCGTGGTTCTGCGGCGCCAATTCGGCGAAAGCGCTGCGCGAGTTGATCGGCGAGCGCAACGTCCGTTGCGAAGTGCGCGAACGCGACGCCAAGAAGCAGATCCTGGCCGTTTGCTTCGTCGGAAACATCGAAATCAACCGCGAATTGGTTCGTCTCGGCATGGCCCAGATCGACCGGCGGCTCCCCGACTATGGGCTCGAGGAAAACGAGGCGCGCGCCAGCCGCCGCGGCATCTGGCAAGGCGTCCTCATGCCCGAAGGCTGAGCGGCTCGTCGGACGCCAGGAACCGGATCAGGTTGTGTTTGGCGAGCCAGGGCAGCGTCCGTGAAAGTAAGAGGCGCCTTCCGGACGGGAACTCGTTCAGCACGGCCTCGACGGTTAAGGGGCCACGCTCGTTGAGAAGCAACAGAATGTGCGTGCATTCGGCCTCGGTGCCGACATAAGCCAGGGCCGCCGCGCTCAGCGGCGAGGCGCGCAATCCTTGCAACACCGCCGCATCGGCGCCAGCCAGTGCGGCAACGCGGTCGGCACCACCGACGCGGGTGGTGGGATAAGAAGCGAAGACGGCGAAAGGATCGTCCCGCAAGGGGGCGATGGGCAACCCCGGCCGCCGCGGCGCCAGCTCGGTATCGTGCGACCGGCGCGCCGCCAGCTCCGTCCACAAATCCTGATAGGCGGCAACGACCACTCGCCAGTCGTAGATGGCCGCCGCCCGCCGGCGCCCGGCTTCGCCCATGCGCGCGCGCAGGGCCGGATCCCCGATCAGCGCTGCATAGGCTTCGGCGCCGGCCGCGATATCCACCTCGGTGAATTGGCTACAGGCCGCGACATAGGTGTCGTAGCTGTCGATATCCATCGCGTAACGCAGGGCGAGATCGACGCCCAGACCCGGTCCCGGCGCCCGCGTCGGAATCGCGAAGCCATCGATGCCCGGACGCACGGTGTCGCGATAGCCATCCCAATCGGTGACAACGACCGGAAGACCCGCCGCCATGGCCTCGATCGGCGTCAGGCCGAAGGTCTCCTGGATATTGTCGGACAGGGATGTGAATAGGTCCGCCGCCGCCCACGCGTCATCGCGCGCTTTTTCCTGCCTTCCATCCACGAACAGGGCATCGATCGACGGACAATAACGCGCGGCGCCTTCGCGGAAGGCGGCCTCTTGTCCCTTATTCGCCCACCACCCGGCCTGGATCAAGAAGACACGTTTGCCGGTGCGCCGCGCCGCCTCTTCGAGGCCGATATACATGGGAATCGGATGGGCTTTGCCGTGATGGCTCAGGCGTCCCACGAACAGAACCGCCACGCCGTCATCGTCGATCCCGAGGCCCGCCCTGGCCTCGGCGCGGCGCCTATCGCGCTCGGGGCCGGGGGCGAAGGCGGCGCAATCGACGCCCAGCGGAATCACGGGAAGTTGGACGGGGCGCGGCGGTTCGGCGCCGAGCCGTTCGCGCAGATAGGCGCCATAACCGTCGAGCACATGTTCGACCGTGTGCCGCACCGCCCGCGAGGTGCAGATCACCGCGTCCCATGGCTGCACCGGCGCCAGCAACAGCGCGCCAATCGACTCCATCACCGCTCGTGTCGCCGTTGTGTGCGTAACACCGCACAGGCTGTAGCCGCGCGCCGAATAATGCCGTCTTTGCCAGGCGACCTGATCGATATTGGGACCGGGAAAAAACAGACAGCCGGGGTCCGCGAGCCGATCCGGATTCTGATGCGCGACCCAGCGGATTTTCGTGGACGGCGGCCGTATGGTCGCCGTCTGCCGTGCGAAATGCTCAGCATAGGCGCGGCTGCGGGAGAAGCAGACGAGGGTGTCGGCACCGCTATGCCGGGCATATCCTTTGAGGAAACCCTCGCCGGCCGAATGCCGTCCCATGATGTCACGCCCCTTGGTCTCGTAACCGTCGGGCGCATAGAAGAAAGCGGCGTTGGCGGGCGGCGCGGTCATTCCGGAAAGCCTCTTCGTCATTTTCCCGGTTATACCTCAGCTTCGGATGGCCGCGTTGACCGAGGCGGTGGACGCAAGGATAATCCAGTCGGCGCAGCACGACGCGCAACGGGGGCGCGATTCCAGAACTCATCGACGTCGATAAGCCCGGGGGAGGCTGACTATGCGGAGCTCGCTCCTTGTCCTCGGCCTAACGCTGGCGCTCGGCTGCGCCGGTGCCGCCGAAGCCAAGACCTTGATTTATTGTTCGGAAGGAAGCCCCGAAGGCTTCAACCCGCAATTTTCCACCTCGGGAACCACCTTCGACGCGACCTCGCGCCCCCTCTACGGCCGCCTGGTCGAATTTGAACGCGACACGACGAAAATCGGGCCGGGCCTGGCCGAAAGCTGGACGGTTTCCGATGACGGTACCGTCTACACGTTCAGACTGCGCCGTGGCGTCAAATTTCACAGCCGCGCCGGGTTCACGCCCAGCCGCGATTTCAACGCCGACGACGTCCTTTTCAGCTTCGAGCGCGCCTGGAAATCCGACCACCCCTATCACAAGGTTTCTGGCGGCAATTACGAATATTTCAACAGCATGGGCATGGCCCGCCTGCTCAAATCGATCGTGAAGGTCGACGACTACACCGTGCGGTTCACCCTCACGGCTCCCGAGGCGCCCTTCATCGCCAATCTCGGCATGGATTTCGCCTCGATCCTGTCGGCCGAATATGCCGACAAGATGCTAGTGGCGCGGACACCCGAAAAGGTCGATCAGGAGCCGATCGGCACGGGACCGTTCATCCTGGTGGCCTACCGCAAGGATTCGGACATCCGCTACCGCGCCAACCCCGATTATTGGCAGGGCAAAGCCAAAATCGACGATCTGGTCTTCGCCATCACGCCGGATGCGGCCGTGCGTTACGCCAAACTTCGGGTGGGTGAATGCCACGTCATGGCCGTCCCCAATCCCGCCGATCTCGACTCCATGAGAAGAGACCCGAACATCAGGCTCCTGTCCCAGGAAGGACTCAATATCGGCTATTGGGCGTTCAACACGACGAAGAAGCCCTTCGACGACAAACGCGTGCGCCAAGCCCTGAGTTTCGCCGTGGACAAGAAAGCCATCGTCGAGGCGGTCTATCTGGGCGCCGGGACACCGGCGACCAATCCGATTCCGCCCACAATCTGGTCCTACAACGATGCGCTGAAGGACTATCCCTACGATCCGGATCGAGCGAAAAAACTGCTGGCCGAAGCCGGTTATCCCAATGGCTTTGAGACGGATTTGTGGGCGATGCCGGTATCGCGCGCCTACAATCCGAACGCGCGGCGCATGGCGGAGCTGATACAGGCCGACCTCGCCAAGGTCGGCGTGAAGGCCAACATCGTCCAATATGAATGGACCGAATATCTGCGCCGCGGCGCCGCCGGCGAACATCAGACGATGTTGCTGGGCTGGATCAGCGACAACGGCGATCCCGACAATTTTCTGCACACGCTGCTGGGCTGCGACGCGGCCAAGGACGGCACCAACCGCGCGCGCTGGTGTTTCAAACCTTTCGACGATCTGGTGGTCGCCGCCAAACGCACGCCGGACATCGCCAAACGCACGGAGCTCTACAAACAGGCGCAAATCGTCTTCAAAGAAGAAGCGCCTTGGTTCACCGTCGCCCACTCCGTGACCTACCAGCCGGTGCGAAAAGAAGTCATCGACTACAAAATCAGCCCGCTCGGCCTCCACGTATTCTACGGCGTGGATATTCAATAAGGACCGGGCTACAGAACTTCGGCGGCGGCCCTGACCCGCGCTCGCGGCCGCGGCAACAGGCAAGGTAACGGTCCATTGATCCGCTTCATTCTCACCCGCATCGGGTTGCTGATTCCGACTCTCATCGGCGTCACGCTGCTCGCCTTCGCTCTTATCCGGCTGGCCCCGGGTGATGCCATCCTGCTCACGGCCGGTGAACGCGGAATGGACCCCGAGCGTTACGCGTTGCTGCGTCACGAGATGGGCTTCGATCGTTCCCTGATCGAACAATACGGAATTTATCTTGGGCAGTTAGCGTTGGGCGATCTTGGGCGTTCGGCCTATTCGCACCAGCCCGTTCTTACGGAATTCCTCACCCTGTTTCCGGCCACGATCGAACTGACCATGGCCGCGATGTTATTCGCGGTGGTGCTCGGGCTGCCCGCCGGAATGCTTGCCGCGACCCGGCGCGGCTCCGTATTCGATCGCGCAACGATGGCGGTGTCGGTCGCGGGCTATTCGATGCCGATCTTCTGGTGGGGGCTGCTCCTGATATTGGCCTTCTCCGTGTCGCTGGGCTGGACGCCGGTTTCCGGCCGGCTGTCGCTGACCTATTTCGTGGAGCCGGTGAGCGGGTTCATGTTGATCGACACGTTGATTTCCGGCGAAAAGGGAGCGTTCCTCTCGGCTCTGCGCCATCTGATACTGCCTGCGGTCGCGCTCGGGACGGTGCCACTCGCCGTGGTCGCGCGCATGACAAGGTCGGCAATGCTCGATGTCCTGGGCGAGGACTACATCCGAACGGCACGCGCCAAGGGGCTGTCTCCGCTGCGTGTCATCGCCATCCACGCGCTGCGCAACGCGCTTATTCCGGTGGTGACGGTGATCGGCCTTCAGGTTGGCCATCTCCTTGCCGGCGCCATCCTGACGGAAACGATCTTCGCTTGGCCCGGCGTCGGAAAATGGCTGGTGGAAGCGGTCCGCCGGCGCGACTACCCGGTGCTGCAAGGCGGCGTGTTGCTGGCCGCAAGCGTGGTCATGCTGGTCAATCTGTCGATCGATCTTCTCTATGGCGCGATCAATCCGCGCATCCGTCATGCGCGGTGATGCCCACACCGACGCCGCGACACTTGCGTCGGTCGCCCGTCCGGCCTCGCCGTTGGCCGAGTTCTGGCGGGATTTCCGCCGCAATTCCGGAGCGGTGTTCGGGCTAACCCTCATCCTGGTCATGGTGTTCATCGCCATCTTCGCGGACATGATCGCGCCCTATGACCCGGCCGAACAATTTCGCGACGCCTTTCTCAGACCGCCGGCCTGGGCGGAGGGCGGCTCCTCCCGCTTTCTGTTCGGAACCGACGATGTCGGCCGCGACCTGTTCTCGCGCCTTATCCACGGCGCCCGGTTGTCGATGATCATCGGGGCCATGGTCGTCGTCATCGCGCTTGGCGCCGGGGTCGCGCTTGGGCTCGTGGCCGGGTTTTTTGGCGGCATCGTCGATTTCGCGATCATGCGGCTGATGGATGTCTTGCTGACCTTGCCGAGCCTGTTATTGGCGATTGTCATCGTCGCCATCCTGGGCCCGAGCCTGCCCAACGCGATGCTGGCGGTTTCGATCGTGGTCCTTCCCAATTTCGCCCGGGTCACGCGCGCCGCGGTGATCGGGGAATTGTCGAAGGATTACGTCACCGCCGCCCGCGCCGTGGGCGCCAGTCGGCTGCGTCTGATGTTCCGAACGGTCCTGCCGAATTGTCTGGGTCCGGTGATCGTCCAGGCGAGCCTGGGTTTTTCGGACGCCATCCTCGATGCCGCCGCGCTCGGCTTTCTCGGGCTGGGGGCGCAGCCGCCAACCCCGGAATGGGGCACGATGCTGGCCGATTCCCTGCAATTCGTGGAGCGGGCATGGTGGGTCGTGACCCTGCCCGGACTGGCGATCTTCGTCACCGTTCTGGCCTTCAACCTTCTTGGCGATGGCCTGCGCGACGCGATCGACCCAAAACTCAAAACCTAATTTCGGCCAGGGACTGCGATTCGCGGCCGTAGAGGCAGGTCGCGTTGCCGCCGATCAGCTCGGAAAGAAGAGGCCGTTCGCGCACGACACGTCCGCCGCGCAGCGCGGCGATCCTCACCGCATTGGCCGATTCCGGGAAACGCGCCAGATACGGCTCGATCCATGCCATCGCGTGGCGTTGCCCGCGCGCGAAGAGAAACGAAAGATTCTGCACCGTGCCGCGCGAGGCGCTTAATGTCGGGCCCAATGACCCGCCATCGCCCGAATATTTGAGTACGATTCTGGGATCGTCGATCGCGTCGAGCAGGAAACGGATCGCGGTGTGAATCGAGGCGCCGTCGACGTCATAACCGTAGAGATCGTAGCCCTGCACCGCCGCGAGTTCGGCGATATGCACCAGGATGGCGATGGCTTCGTTTTGCGACGACAAGGCGCGACCGCCGCGCGCTATCTCCAGCGGCAGGCTGCCATCATTACGCATCTGGCGCAGCGCGACGAAGAAGCGTTCGATGCCGCGCCGGAAGCGAAAATCGTCCGCGCTTAATATTCCCCATTGCATCGCAACCAGGTCGCGAAGGTAGCGGTGTGAATCGAATTGCGAAAGGTAGCGGTCGGGGTTGGTGTCGCGGTCGTCCAGCGGTCCGGTGTTCACATCGGCGCGCGCGACCAACGCAACCAACCAACTATCGATTACCTCGCGATCGGCCCCGGAAAGCCCCGGATAGAACCGCAAGATCGACCAGGCATTAAGCGTCGGCGCCAATGTGCGCTGCAGCACGTGCACGGAGTTGAGGTTGCTGCGATCACTGCCGTAGTCGCGGATCGACGTCATCGCCGATGCCTGGGCCCATTGGCGGAGCGTGGCGATCGCGGCCTCCGCCTCGGTCCTGTCGGGTACGGCGAAATAGGCGGCCGCCTTCGCCATCATGAAGACCGCGAATGGTGTCGTCGGATCGTCGTCGGGCGGGATCCCCGGTTCGCCAAGAATTTCAGTGACGGGCCGGATCGGCGGGGCCGCGCCGGTTGCCACACAGACCGCGTTGCGGCGTTCCGTGTCGAGCCGGGCGAGTTCGGCTCGGCGCTGGCCCGCGTCCACGGCGATGATGCCGGGCGCCGACACCGTGAAGTCGGTCAAGCCATAGCCGGTGATCGCCTTGATATCGACATCCGCCGCGGCCGGCGTTAGCAGCCGCCCCATGGTCTCGGAGACGCGGCGCGAGCCGGTCTGCAGCTCGCCCAACAAATCCACCTCGCAGCCGGCGAGGGCGACGCCGAGGACGATGCTTCCGAGGGCTACGGGGAGGGAGAAGCCGCGGCTCCCGACGGACAGATCATGTCCGCCGGGAGCGCGCGGCGTCGGATCAGAAGCTGGGGATCGCGGCCTGGACCAATTGAAGCGCGGCAATGAAGGTCCTGGGTTGATATTCTTCGTCCTTGGCCACCGCCGCATAACATTTATCCACGGCTGCGCTGAGCGCGGTTTGCTGCTTTTCATCGATGATGCCGCCGGCGCGCATGGCGGTAATGATCGAGCCGAGCGCCATGGTCGCCTGTTCGGCGGCGGAGTAGTCGATATATTCCCCGTTCAAGCCTTCCTTGACCACACCGGCCAGCAGGGCGGTCATGTCGTCCTTGCCGAAGACGTGGGCGGCGAATTTATCGGTCAGCTTGCCGCTGACATCGCGCAGGTCCTTCGCCACTTTCAGCATCGCGTCGTGCCCTTGGGTCGAAGCCGTGTGCAGGGCGACGCCGAGCGCACGGACCGCCTTGCCCTGTTCGGGGTCGACCCGGTCGGCGATGATACGCAGCATGATGACGTTGGCGTCGTTGAATTTTACCACGCCCGGCCCAAGGCCCGTGCTGGCGCGCGCTTCCCAGCGCAAATTGCTCATCGGGTGGTGGCAGCTGTGGCAATCGAACAACACGAGTTCGGGAAAAATGCCGTCACGGCCGCGCTTGGCATCCAGCAACGCGTCCAAGGTCTCCGACAGCGCGATGGACTGACCGATGGCCCAGGTCTGCATGCCGGTGAAGACGCGTTTGCGCTTCGGATAGTCGGCATCGACGCGGTAATGGGCGGGCTGAATCGCGGTGAAGGTATCGAGCTCGAAACTCATGCGCGGATGGCCGGCGCCCATGATCCGATGGGTGACGAACTTACGCGTGTCGCCGAAATGGCAGGACACGCAGAGTTTGGCCCGATCGACGGCGTTTTCCGTCGGATACATGCCGGCGGCGATATTGTCCTGGTGGCTGCCGGTCCCGGCGATGTGAATGCCGAGCCAGCGCTGAGCGCCGCCGTGGCAGGCTTCGCAACCGACGCCGTCGCTGACCTGGAACTGGCGTCCGCGTTTGTTCGCGGCGGGGTTGTCGGCATGGCAGTCGAGGCAGATTTCCGCGGTATGGGCGTTGGGCAGGCCCAAATTCTTCGCGATGCGCTGCGACCGTTCGTTGAGCAGAATCTGATAGGCCTTGGCGTGTTTATCCTGGCGCTGCCAGGTGATGTATTCGTTTTGGAGAACCGTGGAATCCTTCCAGGGCTCGACCGCGCCGTGGCAGGTGCTGCCGGCGCAAGAGGTCACGCCGAGATGCGAATCCTCTGCGAAATGCGGTAGCGTCGCGGATAGGCCGGGCGCTGCCCCCAACAAACCCCAGGCCAATCCCAAGGCGGCTACCCAAGCGACGGACTTGCCAGACATCGTCATGATCGCCCCCCCTGATGCACTTCTTTTTTCTGATATTAGATTAGTCGGCTCCCGGCTGCCAGGCAAGCGCCGAGGTGTTGCGATTTCGTGATGGCACGGTTTCCGGTTTGGGCGATTATTGGCGCCATTATGGGGACAGCGGGGCTGGCGTTATGGGCCGCGAGCCTGCGCGATGGGCTCGATCTCGCGGCGTCCTGCGGGCTGGCCGGGGTTCTGGTGGCCTTGGCCGTTATCGATGTCCGGCGCGGCATCCTTCCGGACACATTAACTCTACCCCTCGCCGCCGCCGGCCTCGCCCTGGCCGCGATTGACGGCGGTCCCCTTGACGACCGCGGGCTCGGCGCCATCGCCGGTTATGCGGCCTTCGCCTTGGTGGCTGCTCTCTACCGGCGTTGGCGCGGGCGTGACGGGCTTGGCTTGGGCGACGCCAAGCTGATGGCCGCGGCCGGGGCCTGGGTTGGTTGGCAAGGTCTGCCGAGTGTCGTCTTGATTGCTGCGCTCGCCGGGCTTGCGGGTTTCGGCCTACGGCGGATGTTCAATCGCGAGGCGAGTCTCGACCGTTCGATTGCTTTTGGGCCGTTTCTTGCCCTCGCCCTCTGGCTGGTGTGGCTTTACGGTCCCCTGCCCATTGAATAGTCTCCGGCTGGGCGCTTTTTCCCAGAACACACATAGATATGGAATCGGGCGGGCGCGTGGGTGAACTAGCGATCTCCAATGGGCTGGTCGACCTGTTGATCGAGCGCGGGAAGCTCGATGCGACGCATCGCCAGCGGCTTTTCGCCCTGCGCGCGGCCAGCGGCGAAAGTGATCCGGTGATTCTCACGCGCCTTGGCCTGGTTTCCGAGCCCGACATGGCCGAAGCGCTGGCCGCCCATCTCGGGCTGGCCTTTTATCGCGCCGAGGATTACCCCACGCTCCCGTTGCTGGCCGAACGCATCACCGCCGCCTTCCTCCGCCGCTCGCGCGTCATGCCGGTGGCGGAGCGGCCGGACGCCCTCGTGCTGGCCATGGCCGATCCGACCGATCGTTTTGCCATCGAGGCCGTCCAGCTCCTGATCGGGAAGAAAGTCCTACCCGCCGTCGCCCTGCCCGGCGAACTCGAACGGGCGGTGGAACGCCTCTACGGCTTGGGCCGGGAGGCGAACGCAAACGAAGCTGCCGCCTCGACCGATGCCCTCGCCAGTCCCGACGATGTGGAGCGCCTTAAGGATCTGGCGTCCGAGGCGCCGGTCATCCGTTTGGTCAACGCGATTGTGACCCAGGCCGTTCTCGCGCGGGCCTCCGATATCCATATCGAACCCTTCGAGGACAGGCTGAAATTGCGGCTGCGCATCGATGGCGCCTTGCGCGAGATCGAACCGCCGCAAAAACGGCTGCACGCGCCGGTCTGTACACGTATCAAGGTCATGGCCGGCCTCGACATCGGCGAACGCCGTCTGCCGCAGGATGGGCGTTGCCGTGTCTCCGTGCAGGGGCGCGACATCGACATCCGCGTTTCCATCGTTCCGACTTTGCACGGGGAAAGCGTGGTGCTGCGGCTGCTCGACAAGGCGCGGGCACCGCTCGATCTCGGCCGGTTGGGCTTCGGGACCGGCCTGGAGATCGGCATCCGGGAGCTGCTCTCGCTGCCCAATGGAATTATCCTCGTCACCGGGCCGACGGGAAGCGGCAAGACAACCACGCTTTACGCCGCGCTCGAACTTCTCAACCGGCCGGAGCGTAATATCGTCACCGCCGAAGACCCGGTCGAATACCAGATTCCCGGCGTCAACCAGATCCAGGTGAAACCGCAGATCGGCCTGACCTTTGCCCATATCCTGCGGTCGGTCCTGCGCCACGATCCCGACGTTCTTATGATCGGCGAAATCCGCGATTTGGAAACCGCCGCGATCGCCGTTCAGGCCGCGCTGACCGGCCATCTCGTGTTGTCGACGGTCCACACCAACGATGCCGTCGGCACGGTGACGCGGCTCATGGATATGGGGGTCGAGGATTACCTTTTGACCGCCTCGCTGCGTGCGGTGTTGGCCCAACGCCTGGTGCGGACCCTGTGCCATGCCTGTCGGCGACCGCGGCAGATTCCGGCCGCCCGCGCCGCCGGTTGGGGCTTGGGCGACCGTGCGATCGAGGCCTGGGAACCCGTCGGCTGCCCGGCCTGCAACGGCACCGGTTACATCGGGCGCACCGCCATCGCCGAATTGTTGCCGATGAACGAGGAAATCCGCGGCCTTATCCTGGGTCGCGCCGATCCGGTGGTTTTTCGCGCCGCCGCGCGCCGGGCGGGCATGGCGGGATTGCGGGACGACGGTCTGGCCAAGGCGGTCGCCGGCCAGACTTCGATCGAAGAAGTGTTACGCGTAACCGGCGCCGCCTGATCCAGGCCTGGCCATCGAAAATGCCGGTTTTCCGTTACAAGGCCGTGGCGCCATCGGGCGAAATCGTGGAAGGCCGCATCGAGGCGCCCGATCGCGCCGCCGCCGTGGACCGTCTTCACGCCGGTGGCCAATATCCCTTATCGGCCGAAGATATCGCGGCGAACGAGCCCGTACCGGCGGGGCGCCGGACCTTCGTCGATTTTTTCGCCTTCAACCGCCTGTCGCGCCCGTCGCGGGCCGAGCTAGCGTTGTTCGTGCGTGAGCTGGCGACCTTGGTTGGAGCGGGTCTGGCCGTCGATCACGCCTTGCGCGTGCTCGCCGACCTGTCGCGTCCGCCGGGTTTGCGCGCCTTGGCGCAAAGGCTTGCCAACGCCGTCCGCTCGGGTGAGGAGCTGTCCCGCGCGGCGGCGCGGGAGGCCCCGATTTTCGCGCCCCTTCATGTCGCGATGATCGCCGCGGGCGAAGCCGGTGGCGGCTTGGATGCCGCGTTGGCCCGCCTCGCCCGTGTACTTGAACGGTCGCGGGAGACGGAGGAAGCGCTGAGCGCGGCGCTGCTCTACCCGGCGGTCGTGGCCGCGGTCGCCGTGGTCTCCGCGGTTTTTCTTCTTGGCTTCGTGATCCCCCGTTTTGAGGCGGTGCTGAGTGGTCTGGGTCGGGACCTGCCGCTGGCGACGGCGGCGGTGATCGCGCTCGCCCGGTTCGTGGAAAGTTATGGATGGCTGTTGGTGTTGGCGCTCGCCGGCGCCGCCGCGACCGCCCGCTGGCGTTTGAACGATCCCGCCTTTCGCCACCGATTCGACCGGGTGTTGCTCGATTTGAGAGTGGTCGGGCCGCTGATCCTGCGCATCGAGGCCGAAAGGTTTGCCCGCGCCCTGTCCGCGCTGGTCGATGGCGGGGTCGCTTTGCCTAATGCCTTGGCGGCGGCGGCCGATGTCGCCGCCAACAGGGCCTTCGCGGTGGCCATCGGCGGGGCCGCGGTCAAACTTCGCGAAGGCCAATCGCTGGCGGCTTCTCTCCTCGCCGCCGGGGTTTTTCCGACAGTACTCGTCGAAATGGCGCGGTTGGGAGAGGAGACGGGGCGGCTGGCCCCGATGCTGGCCAAGGCGGCCGATATTTTCGAGGGTGAGGTCAAGGCCGCGACCCAGCGCCTGGTTGCCCTGGTCACGCCGGCCGCCGTCATTCTTCTCGGTGTTCTTATCGCGGGATTGATGCTGACTCTGTTCGGGGCGGTCTTCGCCGTCTACGATCTGGGCGGTGCCGGTTAGGCGGGAGGCTCGAATTTCGTTGTCCACGCAATCCAGTCGAAAAACCAAGCGCGACCAACGTGGGTTCACGTTGATCGAGTTGCTGGTCGTGCTCGCCATTCTCGGTCTTCTCATCGGCCTGGTGGGACCGCGCGTCGTCGATTATTTCGGCCGCGCGAAAACCGAGACCACAAAGCTGCAAATCGAAAATCTGGCGACGACGCTGGAGCTTCTGCGGCTGGATGTCGGCCGCTACCCGAGTGAAACCGAGGGTCTGACCGCATTGGTGGCGCGCCCGGCCGGAAATGCACGGTGGAACGGACCGTATCTCAAAAGCGCGAGTGTGCCCCGCGATCCCTGGGATCGTCCCTATCAATATCGCGTGCCCGGCCGCGACGGCCGGCCTTTCGATTTGTATTCGCTGGGCGCCGACGGTGTCGACGGCGGCGAGGGCGAAAACCGGGACATCGGCAATTGGCGGTGACCCGCCGGGGGGCGCTGAACCGCCGCCAGGGCGGCTTCACCTTGGTCGAGATCATGGTGGCGCTGGCCATCCTGGGGCTGTTCGTGGTGTTGGTCCTGCCAAATTTCCCTGCGGCGACCGAGGGCGCGCGGCTTGGCGCCTCGGCGCGCGAGCTGGCGGCGGCGCTGCGCGAGGCGCGCAGCCTCGCCATCCGCGAGAACCGGGAGATTCGAGTCGCCGTCGGCGCCGATGGGACTTCCTATGATTTCGATGGGGCTGTGCGAAAATTGCCGACCGCGGCGGTCGACCGCATCGCTTTCGCCGGACCGGGCGGCAAGGCCGGCACCGCGGCCCTGACCTTTTTCGCCGATGGCGGATCGAGCGGCGGCCGCTTCGCGCTTGGGCGCGGAGGGCTTTCGCGGGAGATCGCGGTTGATCAGGTCACCGGCCGCGTTTCGACGCGCGATTGACGCCATGCTCAACCGCCGAAGCGCGCGGCGGCGGGAGGCTGGGTTCAGCCTGATCGAAATCGTCGTCGCTTTCGCTTTGGTGGCGGCGGCGTTGCTGATCTTGCTGCCCGGTTTCGCCGGCAGCCTCGGCGGCGCCGATTCGGCGCGGCGTTATCAGATGGCCCTTGCCCTGGCCGAGTCGAAACTGGCCGAATCCGGGGTTCTCACGCGGATCGAGGTGGGGACGCAGACCGGAGAGGCCGAAGGCGGCTTCGACTGGCGGCGCGAGGTGAAGCGGGGCGAATCCGCCTCGGCCGGCGGCGAGCCGCAACCCGTGCGCGCCTATCTGGTCAACGTCACGGTGTCGTGGGGGAATGCGCGCCGCGTCGATCTCGCCACGACGCTGCTGGCCGCGGAGCCCGGCCGATGAACCGGAGAGCCGCCGCCCAGTCGGGATTCAGCCTGATCGAGGTCATCATCGGCCTGGCCCTCTTCGGCCTTATCTTGGTTCTCCTTTTCGACGGATTGAGGATCGGCGCGGCGACGCTCGGGCGCCTCGATGCCGAAGCGGAGTCGCTCGATCTGCGGCGCGGCCTCGATGGTGTGTTGCGCCGGCAATTTTCATCGGCCGTGCCGGGGGGCGCCGCCGACCGTGCCGATTTCGCCGGCGCGCCGGGATCGGTCATGTTCCTCGCCTCCGGCGGGGCCGGGGGCGGGCTCTACCACATGCGCCTGGCCTTGGAGGACGATGCCGGCGCCGGTCGGCTCGTGCTCGAACGCAGAGCGGCAACGGCTTTCGATCGCCGGACCGCCAGCGGCGAGCGCATCGTGCTGGCGAGCGGCGTCCGATCGCTGCGCTTGGCCTATTACGGCGCGCCGGTGTTTTCCGATCGGCCATCGCCGGAGCGGCCGGGCTGGCAGGATGAATGGCGCAGCGCCACCGGTCTTCCGGCGCTGATCCGCGTGCATATCGAGATCGCCGGCGATCGCGGACCCGCCTGGCCCGATTTGCTGGTGCCCCTGCGGGCCGAGGCAATTCGCCAATGATGAGCCCGACCCGCCGGCGGGAGAGCGGCAGCGCCCTTGTCGTGGTTCTGTGGAGCTTGGCCCTGCTAGCCGCGGTGCTCGTCGCGGTCGGGGCCACGGCGCGGACGGAGGCGCGGATCGCGCGCAATGCGATTGACCACGCCCGCGCGGGCCATGCCTGCACCGCCGGCATTCATCGCGGGATCGTCTGGCTGCTCGATCCGGAACGCCGGGCGACACTGGCCGCAGATGGACGGCCCCACGCCCAGGCCTTTGAGGAATTCCGGCTTGGCATCGCCATCACCGACGAGGGCGGCAAGGTCGACCTGAACGCGGCGGCCGGTGGGCTAATCGCCGCGGCTTTTGTCGCGGCGGGTCTGCCCAGCGAACACGCCCTCCGCCTGGCCGACGCGGCGATCGATTGGCGCGACGCGGACGAACTGCGCCGCCCGGGCGGGGCGGAATCCGCCGACTATCGCCGCGCCGGACTCGATCACGGTCCCCGCAACGCGCCTTTCGAGACGGTCGAAGAAATCCGCCAGCTTCTGGGCATGGATGACGAGGTTTTTCGGCGCGCGGCACCGTGGCTGACCGCCCATTCCGGTGCGCCCGGCGTCGATCCGTGGACGGCTCCGCCGACGTTGCTGCGGGCCTTGCCTGGCCTCGATCCGGCGGAAATCGAGGTGTTCCTGCGGCTTCGCGCCGCCGCGCCGCCGAACGGCGAACAGGCGGCGCCGCTCAACGACGTCAACGGTGTGTTCAGCCCCTCGCTTGGACTTGGCTATACAATCGCGGTTTCGGCGGAGGCCGACGGCGGCGCTCGGGTACAATGCGCCGCGCTGATCTGGCTTACCGGGCGGAACGACGAGCCTTATGCGGTGTTGTCATGGCGCGGTCCCTGATTCCAGGGTCGATTGTCGTGCGCCAGACGATTGAGTACGGTTCCGGCGATGCGGGGAAGTAGACGCCCATGATGTCGATGTTGGCCCGATTTTTCGGCTGGTGGGGCGGCGAACTCGCGGCCCTGCTGCCGGCCGGCTTGCGAAGCTGGCTCGGCGATCGGCGCCTTGTCATCGCCGTTTCCGACGATGGCTGGGCGATTCGTCTGGCCGAAGGGGGCCGCGAAAGAACCTTGGAATCGGCCCACCGCGAGGCGATCGAGACCGGCGCGGCGGCCGCGAGGCTCCGCATGGTCGTCGCCCGGCTTGGCGTCGTCGACGCTGTGGTTGTGTTGCCGGCGGCCTGGGCTCTGCGAAAAACGGTGAAGGTGCCGCTGGCGGCGGAGCCGGATCTGGCCAAGGCGATCGAGTTCGAAATCGAACGCCACACCCCCTTTCGGCACGATCAGGTCTACGCCCACCACGTCATCCTTGCCCGCAACGCCGGGGAACGGAGCATGGACGTTGCGCTGACGACCGTGCCCAAGGCCATCGTCGACAGCCACCTCGCGGTGCTGGCTCAGGCCGGGGTCGGGCCGGCGGCGGTTCAGGTCGCCGGCGATGGCGGGGCGCCGGTAACGGTCTTGCGCCTCTCACGGACGGCGAAATCCGGGGCAAGCCTGGACATTTCCAGCCACGGGCTGGCGATCGCCTGTGCCATCGCTCTCATCTTCGCCATCCTTTCGCCCTGGTTGAGGGTGCAATGGGAAATCCGCGGCTTGCGCGCCGAGGCCGACGCGTTGCGCGCGGATTCCGGTTCCATTCTCGCGCGACGGCAGGCGGGCGAACGCGATACGGCCCTGCTCGGCCGCATCGTCGCCCTAAAATCGGGCACGCCACCGGTGACTCTTGTCCTTCACGGTCTTACCCGCGCTTTGCCCGACGATACCTACCTGTCTTACCTCACGCTTTCCGGCCGGGATTTGACAATCGAGGGTGTGTCGGCCTCCGCCACCGCTCTGGTCAAGCCCATCGAAGCCGAGCCCTATTTCGGCAAGCTGACCTTCACCGCGCCCGTGACGCGCGATGCCGGCAACCGGCTGGATCGATTCCAATTCGCCATCGAATTGGAACCCACGCGATGAGCGACTCAATGGTAACGCGCCTGGTGTCGCGCCTTCTCGCCGTGGCGCTCCTGTTCGTGGTGTTGGCGGGTGGGTATGGGCTGATCCTGGATCCCGCGCTGGCGCGTTTTGCGGCCGACCGGGCGGCGGTCGCGTCGCTGCATCGGTTGCTGGCGGATTACCGCGGTCGGGGCGCCGACGCGACGGCCGCGAACGCGGTAATGGACCCGGCGGCCGCGGCGTTCCTAATCGAAAGCAGCGAAGGCCAGGCCAACGCCGCGTTGCAGGAACGCACCAAGGCCTTGGTCGCGGCCTCGGGCGCGGTCGTGACCAGTGTCCAGGCATTGCCCGCCGAATCCGGGGAGGGCCTGCAACGGATTCCCGTGCGCGTCAAATTGTCGGCCGACACCGCCGGACTGTTCGCGCTCCTTCACGCCCTCGAAAGCGAACGGCCGGTGCTTCTGATCGACAACGTGACGATCGGGGCGCGCACGAGCCAGGCCGTGGGCGCCGGGCGGAATCTCGATGTGCAGTTCGACGTCGTTGGATTCCGGCCGCTGGCGGCTGGCGCGCAGCCGGCGGGGTTCCGATGAAAGCGGGACGCGCGGGCGTAAGGCTGGCGGCGGCGATCGCCGTCTTCATCATCCTCGGCGGCCTTCCCTGGGTGCTGCCGATGGACGATTCCCCGCCGGCCTCGGGGCGCCAACCGGGTCAGGGGGCCGAAGGCGCCGCCCTGCCGGTTCTGCCGCCTTTCGAAGCGCTCGCCGATTCGCTCCGCCGCCCGCTTTTTGTCGCGGCGCGGCGAGCGGCGCCGGCGCCAAGCCAGGCCGGCCAGGTTGCACCCGACGGCGCTACCATCGGACGGTATCGGTTGACCGGCGTGGTCACTTCCGGCGATCGGCGTTTTGTGATGCTTCGGGAAGGCAATACCGGCCGCGTCCTGCGCGTGCCCGAAGGCGGCGACATCGAAGGCTGGACCGTGAAGTCCATTGCCCAGGACCGCATCCTTCTGGGATCGGCCGCGGGCGAACACAGCGTCGTTCTCGGTCCCACGCGCGCGCCGCCGCGTTAGCGCGGGCCCCCCGCAATCGGCTCAAATTGCCGCGTCGCCAGCCTCACGCCGGGATCGTCGGCGATGGGGGCCAACATTTCGGTCACCGTCGCGCCCGTCTCCGGATGCCGCCACGTGGGCGCGATATCGGCGAGCGGGCGAAGCACGAAGCTGCGCTCCGCCAGCCTGGGATGGGGGATGGTCAGCCCCGGCAGGCGCAGAACGCGCGCGCCATAGAAAATGATGTCGAGGTCGATGAGGCGGGGGCCGTTGCGCACGCCATCTTTGCGTCCTAGCGCCCGTTCGATGTCTTTGAGCCTGACCAGCAGATCGAGCGGCGCGAGGGTCGTCTCCGCACGTGCGGCCATGTTGAGGAAAGGCGGCTGGTCTTCGACATAACGCGGCGCGGTTTCATAGACCGGGGAGGTGACGATGTCGCGAAGCGGCCCATCGAGCCCGCGCAGGGCCGCGCCGAGATTGGCAAGCCGGTCGCCGAGATTGGTGCCCAGTGCGATCAGCACAAATTCCATGCCGCAACCTACGATGAATTGCCAAGGCCGAGGAAGGGCGCGATAACGTGGGAAGGACGGCGGGACGGGGCTTGCGCGCCGGAAGGGGAATACCAGTGGAAACGCAGGACGAGACCGGCCAGTACTCGATATTCATTCGCGATCTCGTTCTCATCGCGAACATCGGCGTCCATGCGCACGAAAAACGCGCGCCCCAGCGCGTCAGCATCAATGTCGATCTGGGCGTCCGGCAACAGCCATCGCCTTTTCCCGACGCGCTGTCGGCCGTGTTGTCCTATGAAGCGATCGTGGAGGGGATTCGCGCGCTGGTCGGCGCCGGCCACATCAATCTGATCGAGACGTTGGCCGAACGCATCGCCGCCCTCTGTCTTGCCGATGAACGGGCGATCGAGGCGCGTGTGCGGGTCGCAAAACTCGACGTCTACGCCCAAGCCGCGGCGGTCGGCATCGAGATCAAACGCCGCCGCGGCCGCTCGGCTTAAGGCGGCTATAACAAGTACTGCCTGAAGTTCTCCCGCATCTGGCGATCCAGTTCGCGGTTCAGATCGTTCATCAGGCTTTCGGTAATCTCGAACCACACTCTTTCACGCGCGCTGATGGAGATTCCCTCCGTCACCGTCCGCGAGCGTTCGGCGCGCGCCGTTACGAAGGCGTCGCGGAAATTGGCGCGGTCGGACCGGATTTCGATGGCCACCTCCAGCACGGCATCGTAACGCTCGGATTGGTCCTCGGTGAACGCTCCGCGCAGGCCCTCGGTCCGCGGCAGGCGGGTTTCCACGACTCGGGCGTCCTTGATCAGGACGATGACGCGCCGTCCGTCGCCCAGCGCCTGTCGCCCGGCTGGTTGCAAACGATCGACCGCCCACCGCCGCAGCGCCGCCTCCGGCGAAACCGGGAACAAATGTTCGACATTGGGGTAGGTCAGCGGCGGAGAATATTCGGCGACGATTTCGACCGTGCGGGCATCCAGACGAAGGACCCCGAGATGTCCGTAGGTCAGTTGCGGTAGCGGCGCCTGCGCCGGTGTCGGGGCGCAGCTCCATAACAACGTCAAGGCGAGGGCGCCGATCGCTCGCGCCAAGATTGGGTAGCAGGCCTTTGGTGTCATCGCGGGTTCCGCCCCCTTATCGAAGTCTCGATGTTGAATAAATGGGCGCCGGTGGCCTTTGGGTCAAGGTGAAGCGAGCGCACGGTCGTCATAGGTGTAGCGCGCGTTGCAGAACTCGCAGGTCACGATCAGCTTCCCGTCGATCATCAGGTCGGTGAGTTCGGTGGGCTGCAATTGGCGCAGCATTGCCTCGACCCGGTGCGGCGAGCAGCGGCAGGAATGGCGAAGACCCTTGGGCGGCCATACACGCACGCCTTTTTCATGGAACAAGCGATAGAGCAGCGTCTCGGCGGCAAGCCCCGGATCCAGCAATTCGGACGTGGCCGCGCTGCCGACCATGACCAGGGCGCGCCGCCAGCCATCCTCGGCCTCGTCTTCGTCTTGCGGCGGCGCCAGCGCCGCGACCTCGGCGCCCGGCGGCGGCAGCCTTTGCACCAACAGACCGCCCGCGCGCCAAGTGCCGTCGACGCCTTGTCCGACGGCGATCCGAATCCCCGTCTCCAATTGCTCGGACTGCCGGAAATAATGATGCGCGCATTCGGCCAACGTCGCCCCGGTCAGTTCGACAATGCCTTGATATCGTTCGGTGTGGGTTCCCTGATCGACCGTGAAGGCAAGGTACCCGGCGCCCAGCAGGCGCGGCGCCGAGGCCGATGGCCCGGGCTGCCCAGGGGCGGCGATGGTCGCCAGGCGGTCGCCATCGTATTGGGCATAACCGCGCAAGGCGCCGTCGCTGGTCACGTCGGCGACCAGCAAACGGATCGCGCCGTCGCCCTTGGTTTGCAGCGTGAAGACGCCATCGTATTTCAACGTGGCCGCGAGCAGGGCGGCCAGCGTCAGGGCCTCCCCCAGCAGCGACGCCACCGGCAGCGGATAGTCGTGTCGGCGCAGGATCGCGTCGATCGCGGGACCAAGCCGCAACAGGCGGCCGCGCAACGTCAGCGGCGCCGCCTTGAAGGACTGAATAAAGTCGTCGGGGGGTGCGCTCAAATCC
The DNA here is from genome assembly GCA_947445225.1 of Rhodospirillales bacterium. Lineage (GTDB taxonomy): Bacteria > Pseudomonadota > Alphaproteobacteria > CACIAM-22H2 > CACIAM-22H2 > SHVT01. The sequence goes on along the minus strand of CANFCX010000001.1, from coordinate 84,925 downwards.
CGTTCAGACACCAGGCGAGCAGGCCCTTCTGCGCGTGCAGGCGGTTCGCGGCTTCATCCCAGACCACCGATTGCGGTCCGTCGATGACACCCGCCGTCACCTCGCGGTCGCGCCGGGCCGGGAGGCAATGCATGAAAATCGCATCGGGCTTGGCGCGCGCCATCAAACGTTCATCGACGCGGTAGGGCTGGAGCAGATTGTGCCGGGATTCGCCGTCGGACTGGCCCATGGAGACCCAGGTGTCGGTCACCACGCAATCGGAATCGGCGACCGCCGCTTCGACATCCTGGGTGACGGAAACCGCGCCGCCTTCCTCGCGCGCCCAGGCCAGCAGCGCCTCCGGCGGCTGCAGGCCCGTCGGACACGCCAACCGCAGCACGAAATCGAAGCGGATGGCGGCATGGACCCACGAAGCCGCGACGTTGTTGCCGTCGCCGCTCCACGCCACGACCCGCCCGCGGATGGGGCCGCGATGTTCCTCGAACGTCATCACATCGGCGAGGACTTGGCAGGGATGGCTCTTGTCGGTCAGGCCGTTGATGACCGGCACCTGCGAATGATCGGCCAATTCGTGCAGCTTGTCCTCGCTGTTGGTGCGCAACACGATGGCATCGACATACCGCGACAACACGCGAGCGGTGTCGGCGATGCTTTCGCCGCGCCCCAACTGCGAATCCTGGGTGTTGAGCACGATCGTGTCGCCGCCGAGTTGGCTCATCCCGACCTCGAAGGACACGCGCGTCCGGGTCGATTGCTTCTCGAAGAGCATCGCGAGAGTCTTGCCGACAAGCGGCCGCGGCTCACCCTTGGGCGGCCGATGCCGCTTGAAGGCAGTGGCGAGTTCGAGGATGCCGCGCAGCGTGCCGGCGCTGCAGCGGTCGATGTCGAGGAAATGCCGCGGCTCGTCCATCAGGCGGCCTCCAATTCCCGGCAGGCGGTCTCGATTTGATCCCCCGCCTCCTCGACATGCCGGGCGTCGATGATGAGCGGCGGCAGCAGGCGAATCATGTTGCCCCCGGCGGCGACCACCAACAGCCGGTTGGCGCGCAGCCGCTCGACGACGTTGGTATTTGCGGCGACGCAACTCAGGCCCAGCATCAACCCGCGGCCGCTCAGGGTTGTGAAGACGCGCGGATGGGTCGAGACCAAACCACGCAGCTTCTCCCAAAGAATGGAGCCAACGCGCCGCACCCCGGCCAGAAATCCATCGGCCAGGATCACGTCCAGGACGGCGTTGGCCGCGGCCATGGCCAGCGGTCCGCCGGCATAAGTCGAACCATGTGTCCCGGCGGTCATGCCGATGGCGGCGCGTTCGGTGGCCAGACAGGCGCCGACGGGGAAGCCGCCGCCGATGCCCTTGGCCACGGCCATCACGTCCGGCGTCACGCCCGACCATTCATGGGCGAAGAGCCGGCCGGTCCGGCCCATGCCGCACTGAACCTCGTCGAAAAAAAGGAGAAGGCCGAATTCGTCGGCGACCGCGCGCAACCCCTTGAGATAGTCGGAATCGCCGACGCGGATGCCGCCCTCGCCCTGTATCGGCTCGACCAGGATGGCGGCGGTATCCGGCCCGATCTTCGCGCGCAGTTCGTTCAAATTCCCGAACGCGACGTGATCGAATCCATCGACGACGGGATCGAATCCCTTCAGATTTTTCTCCTGGCCGCCCGCCGCGATGGTGGCCAAGGTGCGCCCATGGAACGCGCCTTCGCAGCAGATCACGCGATAGCGTTCGGGCTTGCCGGTTTCGTCGAAATGTTTGCGGATCAATTTCAAACCGCATTCCACGGCTTCGGCCCCGGAATTGGTGAAGAACACCGTGTCGGCGAAGCTGTTGTCGACCAGCCTTTGCGCGAGCCGCTCCTGGCCCGGACAGCGGTACAGGTTCGAGGTGTGCCACAGGCGCGAGGCCTGTTCGGTCAACGCGCCGACAAGATGGGGATGGCCGTGTCCAAGCGAAGTCACCCCGACGCCGCTGGCGAAATCGAGGAAACGGGTGCCGTCGGCGCTAAATAGATAGACTCCCTCCCCACGCTCGAAGGCGATAGCCGCCCGGGCATAGGTTGGCATCACGGCGGAAATCACTGCTGCTCCTGTTGCTGGGGCGGTCGCCCGCCCTTCCTCAAGCCCACCGGGCCCCCCGCGGAAAAACGACAAGTATTGGCGGGCGGGCGGGTCAAGTCAACGGCGGGAATATGACGTTCTATCGGTCGGAATTAGGCGGCCGCGCGGCGCCGTGTCGCTGCGATGAACCGGAGCGAACCGGTCTAGGTCTTGAGTTTGTAACCCGATGCGAACATGCGGTGGGTCAGCCACCACAGCCCGATATTGCAAACGATCAGAACCCAAATTCCGGCGGAAAGCGAGCCGTCGGCATGGCCGACGAAACCATAGCGAAACCCGTCGATCATGTAGAAAAACGGATCGAGATGGGCCGCGATCTGCCAGCCTTCCGGCAGCCGCGATACCGAATAGAAGGTGCCCGAAAGGAAAGAGAGGGGCGTCACCACGAAATTGGTCAGGGCGGCCAGCTGATCGAATTTCTCGGACCAGATGCCGCCGATGATGCCGATCAGCGAAAGCATGAGTGAGGCGGCGATGGCGTGAAAGAAGACGAAGGCCCAATCGTGAACGTGCAGGGAGGTGAAGGGCAGAACCGCCAGCGCCACGGCCAAGCCCACGACCAACCCCCGGGTCACGCCGCCGAGAGCAAAACCGAATGTCTGCTCTCCCGGCGACAAGGGGGGCATCACCGTATCGACGATGTTGCCCTGAACCTTGGAGATCATCAGGGAGGACGAGGTATTAACGAAGGCGTTCTGGACCATCGTCATCATGATCAGGCCCGGCGCCAGGAACTCCAGGAAATCGACGTCGCCGAATCTTTGGGAAGCACCGCCGAGCGCCAGAAGGAACACTGCCAGAAGCAGAAGCGCGGAGACCACGGGCGCGGCGATCGTCTGGGTTCCGACCTTCCAGAAGCGCCGCACCTCGCGGACATACAGCGTCCACAATCCGAGCCAATTGACCGGACCGTAACGGCGGGGAAGCGGGATCGATTGAAGCGGCATGTGTGGCTCCATGGCAAGACGATCGGACGCGGGACGGCGCGACTACCGCGCGGCGCTTGGGGTGGGGATGGCCGGCGCGGCCGGTTCCGGGGTGGTCACGACGCGGACCATGCGCGGACCCGAGGCGAAGGTGATTCCGCGTTCGTCGAAGGCTTTCTTGAGCCGGCGGCGGAATTCGCGGGTGACAATCCATTGCTGCGCCGGCTTGGTCTTGATCCGGGCTTTGACGATCACCGAGGAATCGCCAAAGCTGTCGATGCCGACCATTTCCGTGGGCGCCAGGATTTGCGCGGCGAATGCCGGATCGGCCCGCAGCCCGTCGCCGACCGCGCAGATCAAAACGCTCACCGCTTCGTAGTCTTCCTGGTAACCGACGCCGACCTGGATCACGGCGAAGGCGAAATCCTTCGTCATGTTGCGGACCGTGGTGACCGCGCTGAAGGGAACGGTGTGCACGGTGCCGGCCTCGTCGCGCAGGCGAATCGACCGAATCGACATGGCCTCGACGACCCCGGCATGGCCGTCGAGATCAACGACGTCGCCCACGGCGATGACGTCCTCCATCAAGAGCGAGACGCCGCTCAACAGGTCCTTGATCAGATTTTGCGCCCCGAACCCGATGGCGAGGCCGATCGCGCCGGCGCCGGCAAGCAACGGCGTGATGTTGACGCCGATCTCGGACAACACCATCAACGTGACGAAAGTGGCGATGACGGCAAAGACGATGCGGCGCACCAGCGGCATCAGCGTTTGGGCGCGGGCCAGCCGGCGGGCGGCGTCTCCGCTCGCCGTCTGCGACAGATAACGCTCCATCATCGCGTTGAGCGCGTCCCACAACACGAGCGCGACCAGAAGGATAAGAAGAATGTTAAAGGCGCCGCCGAGGGCGTTGCGCCCCTTGTCCGACAGCAGCCAATCAAGCGATCCGATACCCCAGCCCTGAAGAATGGACAGGGCGGCAAACACGTTGATCGCCGACCTGACAATGGAATGGAAAAGGTCGCGATGGCGGTTCAGCCGCTTTTGCAAGGTCGGGAACCGCCGCTTGATTTCGCTGCCCAGCAGGATTTCCCGCGTGAACAAGCGGGTCACCCATTGCCCAAGAAGGCGGGCCGCGACCAGCGTCGCCAGCGTGAGGCCGGTGCCGCGCAGGACGAATTCGAAGCCGCCGGGAACCCGCAAAACCCAGATCGCGTAGATGGCGACGACGTAGGCGATCGCCAAGATATGCCAGACATCGGCGATGCGCTGGCGCAGCCGGCGCAGCCCGGCGAGCGCGGGTGAACCCCCGGCCGAGCGGCCGCGAATCCAATCCGCCACCGCCATCCGCTGGCGTAAAATCAGGAATACCAACATCCCCGCGACGATCAGCCCGACCGATTTGAGGATGAAATCCCGGCCCCCCGTCGGCAGGCCAAGCAAAAGGCTCGCCTCGGCGGCGAAATAACCATAGACGGTGGTGTTGGCCAGTCGATGCGCCCACCTGAATCCATACGCGGACGCGGCATCGTCGAGCGGCACAAGCCGCAGCGACGGCGTATTCGGGGCCAGCGCGATCCGCGCCAACAGCAACAACGCACGCGCCACCAGGCTGGCATTGATCAGGCCCAACGCGACCAACTGGGTGGTCAGGTTGGGCTCGGTCAGCGGCAGCACCGAATAAGCCACCGCCGCGAAGGCGACGATGGCGGCCAGATCGATGCCGGCGCGGGCGAGCCGCAGCAGGAAACGCAGCCACAACGTTTCGGTGTCGCGGTCCTCGACCGCACGCCGCGGCCGCGCCAGCAGCCGGTGTGCGAACCGCTCGGCCAACATGCCGATGCCTATGACGACGGCGACCTTGACGATGATTTCCAGAAGCCGGTTGCGGCCCTCCGGGCTCTCGGCCTGGCGCCACACCCACATCAGCAGATTCGGCGCGTCATTAACAAAGGCCAAGGCCGAAAACAGGCTGCGGCTGACGTCGGCGACCTGTTGCGACAGGAAGGCCAGAAGCTGCGCGCCCAAACTGTCGGGGGGCAGCGCGATCGGCGACTCCGGCTGTTTTTGCTGGACGGCAACCAGGGCGCGGATGTGTTCGATCAGTTGCCGGCGGGCGGCTTCGTCCTCCAGCGTGGCGGCCAACGCTTCGAGTTCGGCGAGGCCGGGGCCGGCGGCGGTGTTGGCAACGGTCTGCGCCACCGCTGTCTTTGGCGCCGCCGCGGCCAAGCCCAGGAACAAACCCAAGCCCGCCATCAACAGGAACAGGCTGGCAACATTGCGTCTGCGGATCATGCGCCAGAACCTAATCGCTTCCGTCTTCCTTGTCACAAGCGACCGCTGGAAATCCCAGATCAACGCGATGTGACCGAAACAACGTCTTTCCAGCGGGCGCATTCGCGCTATCTTGAGGTCAAGTGTTGGCGTTAGGAGACGAACCATGCCCGGAGATGCCCGCTTGGGGGGCAAGGACCGCCAGAAGCTGGTCGAGACCAAGCAGAAATGGGCGCAAGAAGGTCGGCTGCTCACCGGCAAGGCGGCCGATGGGGCGCGCCCGCGCCTGCCGCCGGGCCAGCGCCATGTGACCAATTGGCCGATCCTCGATCTCGGCTTTCAGGTGAAGATCGAATCGTTTCGTTGGCGGCTGGTCGTCGATGGCGCCGTCGAGAACCAATTGAACTGGGGCTGGCTCGAGTTTCGGACCCAACCCCAGATCCAGGACATGTCCGATATTCACTGCGTGACGTCGTGGAGCCGCTACGACAATCATTGGGAAGGTGTGTCGGCGAAACACCTGCTGTCCGTGGTCAAGCCGCATGACAGCGCGAAGTTCGTCATCGCCCATAGTTATGACGGCTATACGACGAATATCCCCCTCGCCCAATTCGCCGAATCCGACGTGCTGCTCGCCCATTCCTGGGAGGGCAAGCCGATTCATTCCGACCATGGCGGGCCGATGCGGCTGATCGTGCCCAAGCTGTATTTCTGGAAAAGCGCGAAATGGGTGCGCCGGCTCGAATTCACGATTCAAGATCGTCCCGGTTTCTGGGAGGCTCGCGGCTATCACAATCACGGGGATCCGTGGAAAGAGGAACGATATGGCTAAGTTGATGGTTCGGCTCGCGCCGCGGGCGGTTGCGGTGGTTTGTTTGGCGCTGGTTTCGATGGGGGCGATGGCGATGAACGCTCACGATTTCACCTTTCCGTCGATCGATGGCGGCGACCTCGCGCTGAAGGACTACAAGGGCAAACCCGTCCTCGTGGTCAACACGGCTTCCTTCTGCGGGTATACCGGCCAATACGAAACCTTGCAGGCGCTGTGGGAAAAATACGAGGCGAAGGGCCTGGTCGTGGTTGGGGTTCCATCGAACGATTTCGGCGGGCAAGAGCCGGGCAGCAAGGCCGAGATCAAGCAATTCTGCGAAGCCAATTTCGGTGTCACCTTCCCGATGACCGACAAGCAAGTGGTGGCCGGTTCCGCGGCCCATCCCTTTTATCGGTGGATCGCGGCCCAGCTTGGCGAAGCCGGCTCGCCGCAATGGAATTTCCACAAATACCTGATCGGCGGGGACGGCGCGCTCATCGGGGCATGGCCATCGGATGTGGAGCCAACCTCTCGGGAAGTGACACAAGCGGTGGACGCGGCTCTGCGCCGCTGACCGGACAGAGCGGGATCGGCGCCGCCGGCAGCGATCGTCTTATGCGGCGTCGATCAAGTGGATGAAGGAGCCGGCGACGCGGCCGTCCACCCAGCCGGCATCATGCAATGATTGGCCGGTCGAATCGGCGACGCTGAACAAAGGATCGCCCGGCCCTTCGCCTAACACGGTCGCGTAGTGGAATTCATGGCCGCGGAAACGGGCGCCGAGCTCGCCCAACGCGCAAGGCCCGGCCAACTCGACCTGCCGGTAGCCGAGATGGAGGCGGCGCTCGGAGAAGGACGTCGCGACCGGCAGCAGACCGGCCATCGCGTGGCACTGTCCGCCGGCGTCGGTCAATGTCCGGCCCAACACCATATAACCGCCGCATTCGCCATAGATCGCCGCGCCTCGGCGCGCCGCGCCGCGCAGGCCCTCGAGGAAGTGCCGATTGGCGGCGAGCCTGCCGGCATGCAACTCGGGATAACCGCCGGGCAGATAGACGGCATCCGCCCTATCGTCGGGCGCCTCATCCGCCAGCGGCGAAAAGGGAATGATTTCGGCGCCGGCCGCGTGCCATCCGGCCAAAATCGCGGGATAGGTAAAGGAAAAGGCGGTGTCCGCGGCCACGGCGATGCGCTGGCCAAGCGGCGGCAGCGGCCGGGCCGGCGACTCGCCGGTCGTGGCCAGGGGACTGGTCCGGGCGATGGCGGCGATGGCGGGAAGGTCGAGAACCGGGGCGATGGCGTCGGCGGCGGCATCGAGCCGGGCGCCGAGTTCGGCGTGTTCCCGCGCCTGCACCAGACCCAGATGCCGCTCCGGTAACGCCAGCCGGGCGTCGCGCGGGACGACGCCCAATACCGGCACGTCGGGGACGATGTGTAGCATGGCTTGGCGCAGTATCGATTCATGGCGGGATCCGCCGACGCGGTTGAAGACAACACCGGCGATGGTCGTATTCGGCTGCAAACCCACGAAGCCGCGCACGACGGCGGCCGCGGAGGCGCCCTGGCCGCGCGCATCCACGACCAACAGGACCGGCCAGCCGGTCAGGGCGGCGATGTCGGCGGTCGAACCGCCGCCGCCTTCGGCGCCGTCGAACAAACCCATCGCGCCCTCGCAGAGCACAAAGACGCCGCGCGAGACATCGCCGACCAGCCGGCTCAACGTCGCCGGCCGCATCGCCCAGGCATCCAGATTGAGACAGGGCCGTCCGCTGGCCGCCGCCAGGAAACCCGAATCGATATAGTCGGGGCCGCATTTCGCCGCCACCGTTTCGCTCCCCGCGCGCGCCAATAGGCGCAGCAGGGCGAGGGTCACGATGGTCTTGCCGCTTCCCGAGGCCGGGGCGGCGACGATCAATCCCCGGCCGCGCGTCGCCACGTCGTCACAGATGATCGCGCAGGCTGGCCGCGATGCGATCGGCGGGCACATCGGGACGGAAATGGGTCAGGTATTTTCCGTCCGATCCCATCAGATAAATGAACGACGAATGATCCATCATGTAGTCGGGATCGCCCGGCGCCGTGGCCGCCGCTTTCGCGTAATAGACGCGATAGGCGCGCGCCGCTTCCGCCACCTGCTCGGCGGTACCGGTGAGCGCCAGCAGCAGCGGATGGAAATGCGCGGCGTAGTCTTTCAGTCTTTCCGGCGTGTCGCGCGCTGGATCGATGGTGATGAGAATCGGTTGAACGCGCGGCGCGTCATTGCCGATCAGGTCGAGCGCGTCGCTCATGACCTGCAGGCTCGTGGGACAGGCATCGGGGCAATAGGTGAACCCGAAATACACCAGCATGAGCCGCCCGCGAAATTCGGCGTCCTGGCGGGTCATACCGTTTTGATCGACCAGGGTGAACGGACCGCCGATCAACGAGGCGCCGGTCACAGCACCCTCGCGCAGGACGGTGACGATCGGCGCTTCCGATGGGGAGAGCACAAGCCGCGCCAGCAGCCCGACGCCGCCGCCGATCAGAACGGCGAGCACGACGGCCACGATGCGTGCGTATCCGGTCACGACCCGCGCCCTGAATTCACGCGCACCTGCCGATACCCCAGCGCCTCCAAGCAGGTGCGATAGATCTGTCCCTGGCTGCGGTCGATCGGGCGTTCCTCCCGGGATTCGTCGCGGCGGCCGCCGGACATGAAGTCGAAATCGCCGGCGCGGTCGAGGCAATCGGCTCGGTCGCGGCGGAAATCGTCCGGACCCGCGCCTTCGCGCACCCATTGCAGGCCGGAGGGCGCGCAGGCCGAAACAAAAAGGAAAGCGGCGCCCGACAACCCGGCGCGCAGGCAGGAACGGTATCTCACACGCTTTTCCGCCGAATCCGGTTGCGGAGGGGATCGGCGTCGAGAACCCGCCCGGACAACGCGCCGATCCAGTCGAGGCCGGCGCGCAGCCGCACCGTCTCGCCGACCACGATCAACGCCGGCGGCTCGATGTGATGCGCCGTGGTATCCGCGGCACAGGACTCCAGTGTCGTTTCCAGCACGCGCTGGTCCGGCGTCGCGGCTTTGCTGACGATGGCGACCGGTTCGGTGCCCGGACGTCCCGCCGCGATCAGCCGCGCGGCGATCCGGTCGATGTGTTTGAGGGCCATGTAGATCACCAAGACCGGCGCGCCGCGCGACAGGGCGGTCCAGTCCACGTCGTCGGGGACGTCGCCGCCCGCGGCGTGGCCGGTGACGAAGGTCACGGCGGCGTTGGTGTCGCGATGCGTGACCGGGATGCCGGCATAAGCGAGTCCCCCGATGGCGGCGGTGATGCCGGGCACCAGCCGGAAGGGGATGCCGGCGGCGACCAGTGCCAGCGCTTCTTCGCCGCCGCGGCCGAACACGAACGGATCGCCGCCCTTGAGGCGGAGCACGCGGAGTTTGCGGCGCGCGAGTTGGATCAGCCGTCCGGAAATGTCGGGCTGCCGGGAGGAAGGCTTGCCGCCGCGCTTGCCCGCATATTCCAGGCGTGCGCCCAGCCGCGCGAGTTTCAGGATGCGCGGATCGACAAGCGCGTCGTAGACGATGGCGTCGGCCGAGCGGAGCGCGTGATGGGCAAGCAGCGTCAGCAATCCTGGCTCGCCGGGTCCGGCGCCAACCAGCCAAACCCATCCGCTCTCGAACACCGGCAGATCGATCGTGGAATTGTCGTTCATCACCTCAGCCTATACCGGCTTTTGGGCGAAACATAGGCGGCCGAATCTCCGCGTTTGGACGCACGCCCGACTCGCCCACCGTGACCCATCGGTCGCACTCTTCAATTTTCTGTGTCGCTCGCCTCGAATCGTTTCCGAACCGCTTGACGGCCGTCCGACCGCGACGTTAAGTAGCGGCTCGACGAACGTGCGCGAGAATGCCTCGTCAATCACCCGATCCCGACCCTGGGAGTAGTCTGCCGCCGCCGGCCAAATTACGGTCGGAGGCGGCCATAGACTCATCACCCGCTTCGTTGCACGAAGCCGGCCTGGGCGGGCGCGCGTCCGATGTCTTTTCCGGCGAAGCCGGTTTTCCTTCCCCATCAACCCGAAAACGCGAGCGCGCAATGGCGAAAAAGTCGTCCAACGGCAACGGCGTCCACAAACCCAATGGGAACGGTACGCCCAAGCCGCAGGGACCGGTACGGACGCTTGGCCCGGTTTCCGATCTCGAACGCCATCTGCCCTCCGATTGGTGGCGGACGTTGTTCAATTCGCTCTACATCCAAACAGATGGCGATGTCGTCGAAAACGACACCAACACCGGCCGCGAAATCGATTCGCTGATCAAGTCCTCGGGTTTGGAGCCGAACGATCGAATCCTCGATCTCTGCTGCGGCCAGGGTCGCCACGTCATCGAACTCGCGCGCCGGGGTTTCAACGCCGTCACCGGCATCGACCGCTCGCGGTATCTGGTCCGGCTCGCCCGCAAGCGCGCCAAGCAGTTGGGCCTCAACGTCTCCTTCCATGAAGGCGACGCCCGCAAATTCCGGGTTCCGGAGAATTCCTTCCACTGCGTCACGCTGATGGGCAATTCCTACGGCTATTTCGACCGCGAGGAAGACGACGTGGCGGTGCTGGAGGCGGTGAAACGGGCGCTGGCCTCCAACGGGACGCTGGCCATGGACCTCGCCGATGGCGACTGGCTACGGACGCACTTCGAGCGCCGGTCCTGGGAATGGATCGACCAGAACCACTTCGTCTGCCGGGAACGCTCGCTCGCCAACGATCAACAACGCCTGGTTTCGCGCGAAGTCGTGGTGCATGCCGAACGCGGCGTGATCGCCGATCAGTTCTATGCCGAGCGGCTCTATTCGCGTGAACGCATCCGCGAGCTGCTGGAACGAGTCGGTTTCGAATCGCTGCGGTTCCACGATTGGGTGGGCACCGAATCCGGGCGCAACCAAGACCTTGGTATGATGGCCACGCGTATGTTCCTGACGGCGCAGGCGCCGCGCAAGGTCGCGGTCACGGCGGTGCGTGGCATCGCCTACCCGGAGGTCAGCGTCGTCATGGGTGATCCGCGCCTGCCCGACATGGTCAAGCGCGGCGGCCAGTTCAACAAGGAAGACTTCGAGACCATCAAGCGCCTGCGCGAGGCCCTGGGCGAATTGCCGGGCTACAAATTCGACTTCATCGACAATCACACCGCGATGGTCAGCCAGCTTCGAGCCAACCCGCCCAAATTCGTGCTCAATCTCTGCGACGAAGGCTTCAACAACGATGCCTTCCTCGAGCCGCATGTGCCGGCGTTGCTCGAAATGCTGGGCGTGCCCTATACCGGGGCCGGCGCGAGCTGCCTCGGCCTTTGTTACAACAAGGCGCTGGTCCGTTCGATCGCCGAATCGCTCGATCTCCCGGTCCCGGCCGAAACCTATGTCAACCCGGACGACCAATCCGCGAACCTGCCGTCGATCTTTCCGGCGCTGATCAAGCCCTGTTTCGGCGACAGCAGCATCGGCATCACCAAGGACGCCGTGGTGTGGACGCCGGAAGAAGCGATCACCTATCTGGAAAAGCTACGCGAGGAATTGCCGGGGCGCCCGGTGCTGGTGCAGGAATATCTGACCGGCGCGGAATACAGCATCGGCATCATCGGCAATCCCGGATTGTCCTATCAGGTGCTGCCGACGCTCGAGGTCGATTTCAGCGGGCTCAACGCCGATTTGCCCAAGATTCTCTCGTATGAATCGAAATGGGTGCCGGAATCGCCGTATTGGACGCAGATCAAGTACAAGCCGGCGGCGATCGACGAGGATGTGCGGCGCCGCCTGGTCGACTACTCGACCGTGCTGTTCGAGCGCCTGGGCTGTCGCGACTATGCGCGATTCGACTTCCGCGCCGATGCCGACGGCGCGATCAAACTGCTCGAGGTCAACCCCAATCCCGGTTGGTGCTGGGACGGCAAGCTCAACATCATGGCGAGTTACGCCGGGCTGCGTTACGCCGACCTGCTGCGCCTGATCCTTGAGGCGGCGCAGGAGCGTGTTACCCAAGCTCGCCGGCCGGTGGCAGCGCCGCGCGTGCAACCCGGGTCCCAGGTTCCGATGGCCGCCGCGCCCCAGCCCATGGCGGTGCACGGCGCCTGAGGCTCTCGCCGGGGCTTTGCCGGTCCTGGCCGCGCTGTGCCCTGGTTAGCCAGCGCGGTTTTCGCCGCCGTCTATATCGTGATGGCGGTGGGCCGGGTGCCGGGGTTGCGGCTGGATCGCACCGGCGCCGCGCTGACCGGGGCGGTCATTCTGGTCGCTTCGGGTGTGTTGCCCGCCGACCGTCTTCCCGACGCCATCGACTTCCCGACCGTCTTGCTGCTGTTCGGGTTGATGGTCCTGTCGGCGCGCTTTGCGGCACTCGGCTTTTACGACGCGGCCGCTTCCTGGATCGCGCGGCACGAGGGTAGCCCACGGACATTGCTGGCGTTGACCGTGGCCGTCGGCGGCGGTCTGTCGGCGATCCTGGTCAACGATGTCGTTGTCTTCGCGATGACGCCGCTGCTCTGCGCCGGGGTTCGTGCCCGCGGCCTGGATCCCCGGCCTTTTTTGATCGCGCTCGCCGGCGCGAGCAACGCCGGCTCCGCGGCGACACTCATCGGCAATCCACAGAACATCCTGATCGGCCAGGTCGGCGCGCTCGATTTTTGGAGCTTCGCGGCGGTCTGCGTCGTGCCTTCCGTCCTTTCCATGGCCATCGTTTATGCCGTCGTGGGGTTCCTATGGCGCGAGTCCCTGGCGCCACGCGGTCCGAGTATTGATTTTCAGGATTCGCCAAGAATGGATCGGCGGCAGCTTTTTGGCGCCGGCCTCGGGGTTGGTGTCCTCCTCGTCTTGTTCGCGACGGAGCTGCCGCGCGAAAGTGCGGCGCTTTTGGTTGCCTCGGCGATGCTGTTCAGCCGCCGCTTCGCCAGCCGCGACATGCTCGTGACCGTCGACTGGCCACTTCTTGTTCTTTTTGCCGCCTTGTTCGTCGTCAACGACGCCTTTGCCGCCACCGGCCTGCCCGACGCTTTTCTGGGAATGCTGGCGGAACAGGATTGGCTGCCCGACCGCCTGCATTTGATGGCGCCGTTGGCCCTGGTCCTCAGCAACACGATCGGCAACGTGCCCGCGGTCGTGATGCTGCTGGAAATGTGGCCGGAATTGCCGCGCGGCGCGCTGCACGGCCTGGGCCTGCTATCGACGCTCGCCGGCAATTTTCTGCTGGTCGGCAGCATCGCCAATCTGATCGTGGTGGAGCGAGCGGCGACGGTGGGTGTTCGCCTGAGTTTCGCCGACCATGCCCGGTCGGGCATCCCGATCGCGCTGCTGTCCATCGCTGTGGCCGTGGCTTGGCTGAATGGTATCGGCGCGATGACCTGGTGAGCCGCCGCGCACGGGACTTGCCATGAGCCATCGATAGCCGCTTTGATGAACGGGAAAACCTTGAGGATTTTTTCGTGGCCGATGTCGATCCCGAAGAATCGGCGACCAGGCCGGCCGACCGGCGCGATTTGCGCCGTGGCTGGACCACGGGCGCCTGCGCCACCGCCGCCGCGCGGGCCGCCTATCAGGCCCTGCTGACGGGGGTCTTTCCAAACCCGGTCGCGATTGCCCTGCCGCGCGGCGAAAGACCGAGTTTTGCCGTCGCCTGCGGTGAACTCGGCGCCGGTTGGGCGCGCGCCGCCATTATCAAGGATGCCGGCGACGATCCTGACATCACCCATGGCGCGTTGATTGTCGTCGAGGTCGCGCGCGGCGCGGAGGGCGGTGGCGTCGTCTTCAAGGCCGGGGAGGGTGTCGGCACGGTGACCTTGCCCGGATTGTCGCTGGCGCCCGGCGAACCCGCGATCAACCCGGCGCCGCGCGGGATGATTCGACAGACCATCGGCGAAATCGCCGGTGCCTTTGGCGGCAGCGGCGATGTCATGGTCACCATCTCCATACCCGGCGGGGTCGAACTCGCGAAAAAAACCATGAATGCGCGGCTGGGCATCGTTGGCGGCCTTTCCATCTTGGGCACCACCGGGGTTGTCATTCCCTATTCCTGTTCGTCCTGGATTCACGCGATTCAACGCGGCGTCGATGTCGCCCGCGCCGCCGGACGGGGGCATATCGCGGCCTGCACCGGATCGACTTCGGAAGCGGCCGTGCAGAGCCTCTACGGATTGCCGGAGGTCGCCCTGATCGACATGGGCGATTTCGCCGGCGGCCTTCTCAAATATCTGAGGTCGCATCCGGTGCCGCGCCTGACAATCGCCGGCGGCTTCGGAAAATTGTCGAAACTCGCGGCCGGGCACCTCGACCTTCATTCCGGCCGTTCATCCGTGGACAGCGTGGCGTTGATGAGCCTGTTGCGCGAGATCGGAGCACCGGACGAGGCGCTGCACGCGGTGGCCGGCGCCACCACGGCGGGGCAGATCATGGCCGCCGCCGGTGCTTCCTGGGGGCCGCGGCTTGCCGAACAGGTCGCGCGCCGTGCGCGCGAAACCGCGCTGGCCGCGCTGGCCGGCGGCGTCGCGGTCGACGTGGCGGTCTTCGATCGGGGCGGCGTCTTGCTCGGCCATGCCGGGCCCTAGCCGCCGGTTGCTCATCCTGGGCGGCACGGCCGAGGCCGTGGCCTTGGCGGAGATGCTCAGCCAGGTGCCGGGAGTAGAAATCGTGACCTCGCTTGCCGGCCGCACCGAACATCCACATCTGCCGCCGGGGGAAGTCCGCAGGGGCGGTTTCGGCGGAAAGAGCGGCCTCGCCGCCTTTCTTGCCGAACGGAACGTCGAGCTTGTCGTGGACGCCACCCACCCCTTCGCCACCGAGATCGCCGCCAATGCCGATGTCGCCTGCGCCGCCGCCGGCGTGCCCTTGTTGCGACTCGCCCGGCCCGCTTGGGAGCGTCAGGACGGCGATCGCTGGGTCGAGGTCGAGGACGCGGCCGCGGCGGCTTCGTTGTTGCCGGGGCTCGGCCGGCGGGTGTTCCTCACCGTCGGGAGCCGCGCCCTGCCGGCGTTTTCCGGGATCGCGGACACCTGGTTCCTGGTGCGCCTGATCGATCCGCCCAAGGCGCGTCTGCAACTGAACGCTTATGAAATCGTTCTCGGCCGCGGGCCGTTCACGCTCGAATCCGAACGGACCCTGCTTGCCCGCCACCACATCGACGTGGTCATCGCCAAAGCCAGCGGGGGCGGCGCGACCGCGGCGAAGCTGATCGCCGCGCGCGAGGCTCGCATCCCGGTGATCCTTCTGCGGCGGCCGGTCAAGGACCAGGGCGAAACCGTGGCCACGCCCGCGGCGGCGTTCGCCTGGATAAGGGCGCGGCTTCAGTCCTGATCGTTTCCGGCCTTGCGGCAGACATGGCGATGGTCGGCGGCATAAAGCCGGCTGTCGTCGAAGCCGGCCGGCGCCAAGGCGCGGCCGACCAGGATCATGGCCGTGCGCGTGAAACCCGCCGCCTTCACCTTGGCGCGGATGTCGGCGAGTGTGCCGCGCAGGATCGCCTCGTCCGGCCACGAGGCGCGGTGGACGACGGCGACCGGGCAATCGCCGCCATACAAAGGTGTCAATTCGCGAAGAACGACGGCGAGGTTGTTGATCGACAGATGAATGGCGAGCGTCGCCCCGCTAGCCCCCAGCCGGGACAGCGACTCCCCCTCGGGCATCGCTGAGGCCCGCACGGCGGTGCGGGTCAGGATCACGGTCTGGCTAAGTCCCGGCAGGGTCAGCTCGGCGCGCAGGGCCGCCGCCGCCGCCGCATAGGCCGGCACGCCCGGCGTCACGTCATACGGGATGCCCAAAGCGTCGAGCCGCCGCATCTGCTCCCCGATGGCCCCGTAAAGCGAGGGATCGCCGGAATGGATTCGGGCCACGTCCTCGTTGCGGGCATGGGCGGCGCGCATCTCTTCCACGATTTGATCCAGGTGGAGCGGCGCGGTATCGACGATTCGGGCGCCTTGGGGCGCCTCCGCGACCACCGCATCCGGGACCAGCGATCCGGCATACAGAATTACGGGACAGCGCCGAATGAGGTTGAGGCCGCGCACCGTGATAAGGTCTGCGGCACCCGGCCCCGCGCCGATGAAATGCACGATCATCCGGTATTCTTAGCTTGGTGCCGCCATGAAAAGCGACTCCCCCGCCATCGCCGCCCCGGCCGCACAGGGCGAGGCGCCGCACCCGTCGGCCGAGATCAAGATCGCCACCGGTTTGGTGCTTGGTTTCGGCGGCCTCGTCTTCCTTGCCGTGGCATCGGTCCTGGCGCTCGGAATCTGGAGCGCCCGCACCAATACCATCGACCTGCTGCGCGACAAATCCGAAGCCGCAAGCCAGCAGATCGTCAGCGTGATCGACCAATATCTGCGGCCGGTGGAGAATCAGCTCACCCACCTTGCCCGCCAGATCGAGGCCGGTACCATCACCTTCGAGACCGGCGATCTGGGCAAATACTTTGCCGGCGCCTTGTCGGCGACTCCCGAAGTGCGTTCGCTCGTACTCATCGGCGCCGACAATTCGATGCTGCGGGCCCTTCGCCATCCGAATGGAGTCGCGCTCGACGTCATCGACGTGCGCGCGATGCCGGTCATCAGCAACGCCATGGACGTGGCGCGCGATAGGACGGGACTGTATTGGGCGGAAATCGTGCTGCCGGAAACCGCTGATCAGGTGCTGGTCAATGTTCGCCACCCGGTTCGCATCGGCGGCAATTATGTCGGGCTGTTGGCGGCCACCGTCCAGGTGGACCAGTTTTCGCAAATTCTCGACGACACCGCGCGCACCCTCAAGGGCACGGCTTTCATTCTTTACGACCATCACATGGTCCTCGCCCATCCCCTTCTTCAGACGCGCCGGCCGCCGCGCGGCGACAATTTGCTGCCCACGATCGCGGAGGTCGGGGATCCGGTTCTCCTGGCATTCGACCGTCCGCAGAGTTTGAACGTGCTCGACCGCGACTTCACCGAAAAGACCGGCATCCGGCTCGCCGAATCCGGTGGCACTCAATACGCCATGTTGTCGCGCGTCTTGAACCGCTACAGCGACAAGCCCTGGGAAGTCGGCGTCTATTTTGCCGCCACCGACATCACCGACGAACTGACACGCCTGCGCTGGGCGGCGATCGCCGGGATCGCGGTTCTGCTCGTCTCGTTGCTGGTCGCTTACGGTTATTCCCGATATTTAACCGTGCCGCTGATCCGGCTTTCGATCGCGGCGCGGCGGGTGAGCGATCTGTCGCTGGATACGGTCGAAAGGTTGCCCCGCACCCTGTTCGTGGAGCTGAACGCCGCGGCCCAGGCCTTCAATGCCATGGTCGTCGGGTTGCGTTGGTTCGAGACCTATGTCCCCAGGAAGCTGGTGCAACGATTGGTCGGCCATGGCGAATGGGACGCGGCAAAGGGCGCGATGCCGTCGAAGGAACGTACGGTCACGGTGATGTTCACCGACATCGCCGGGTTCACCACGATGGCGGAAAAACTCCCGGCGCCGGAAGTCGCGGCGCTGCTCAACCGGCATTTCGGGCTGGTCACCGCCTGCATCGAGGCCGAGGGTGGCACCGTGGACAAATTCATCGGCGACGCCGTCATGGCCTTTTGGGGCGCGCCCGAGAAACAGAAAGACCATGCCGCCCGTGGCTGCCGCGCCGCGCTGGCCATCGCCGAGGCCATGGGGCGCGAGGGCGGGGCCTTGGGCATTCGCATCGGCCTGCATTCGGGTGACGTCGTCGTCGGCAATATCGGCGCGCCCGGCCGCATCAACTACACCATCGTCGGCGACACGGTGAACACCGCGAACCGGCTGGAGCAGCTCGGCAAGTCCATCGACAATGCCGGCAATGTCGTGGTCGTGATGAGCGGGGTCACGCGGCAGGCGTCGAAGCTCGATCTTCCCGTCAAATCCATCGGCATGGTGGAGGTGCGCGGTCGCCAGGGCCAGATCGAGGCCTTCTACGTCGATTTCCGTTCGTAACCGCGCGGCGTGTAGACCCAATCCTCCCGGCCGCGGCGCATTCTTCGCGATTGGGTCGAGCCGATCAATACGATGGTCAGCATGTCGACCTTGTCGGGGCCGAGTTCCGCCAAGCTGATGGTGTCGACAACTTGGCCGTCGCGGCCCAGATTGCGCGCCAACACGACAGGCGTGTCGGGGGCGCGATGGGCCAGCAGGATGTCGCGGGCCACGCCGATCCCGCGTTGCCGCTTCGCCGAGGCGGGATTGTAAAGGGCGACGACGAAATCGCCCTCGGCCGCGGCCCGCAGCCGCCGCTCGATATCGGGCCAGGGCGTCAACAAATCGGACAGCGAAATCGCCGCGAAATCATGGCCGAGGACGGCCCCGGCCGCGGCGGCCGCCGCCTGGAGCGCGGAAACCCCCGGTAAAACCGCGATGGCGATGCGATTCCAATCGGCCCGGTTCTCGCGGTCGAGTAATTCGAAGGCGAGGCTCGCCAAGCCATAGATTCCGGCGTCGCCGGATGAAATCAACGCCACGGTCGCTCCGGCGGCGGCGAGGTCGAGCGCGAGTTGCGTTCGTTCGGTCTCCGCGCCCAATGGCCGTTCGTGGATGCGTTTGCCGGTGACGGCCGACCCGAGCAGTTCCAGGTAAAGGGAATAGCCGACAATATCGGTCGCTTCGGCCAAAGCGGCGGAGGCCTCCGGTGTACGTAACGCGGCCGCGCCGGGACCGATGCCGATTATCGCCAGACGGCCGCGCCCGCGGCCAACCGCCGTCGCATCGATGTCGGCCGGACTGCGCGCGACGGCGCCGGTGGCGCGCGCCGATTTGATCTTGGGCACGACCAGCACGGATTCTCTCCCGGCGGCGGCCAGCGCGGCGCCCTCGGCGACGCCATGACAGCCGGTTTCGCGGAACACGACTTCGGACGGGTTGCGCAGGCGCGGCTTTTCGTCCTCCAGCCGCGCGGCGGGGTAGAACCTGGCCGGTACGCCCAGTCTTCGCGCCAGCGACTGCACGGCCGGTTCGTCGGCCTTCAAGTCGATGCTGGCGACACAGGCGACCGCAAGCGGCGACAGCCCATGCGCCGCCAAGGTGCCATCGACCAGCCGGGCAAGTTCCTCCGGGTCGGCATCCCGCTCGCAGCCCACACCCACGGCCAGAACCGGCGGATGCAGGACGAGCGTAGAGGCATCGCCGATGACGGCGCGATCGGTGACCAACACGCGGAGCGGGGCGGCTTCCACGAAGGCGATCCCCGATTCACGCAGCCAGGTGGCGTCGCCGGACTCCACCACCAACGCCACGGAGTCGCCCGCAAGAAGCGCGGCCGCCATTGCCTTGGCGGCCTCGACATTGGCGACGCGCCATCCCGCCGGCGGGTCGTCCAGGGCAAAACCGAGGGCCGTATCACCGGCGGTTGTGATCGAAGCGACGCCGCCGAGCGCGGAAGCGATGGATTTGGCGAGCCGGTTGGCGCCGCGATGCCCGCCGAGAAGCGGCACGACCGCGCCGCCATCGGCCGCGACGGCGATGACCGGCGGTTCGGCGCGTTTGTTGGCGATCAGCGGCGCCAGCGCGCGGATCAGGATGCCGGCCGCGCAGATACCGATGATGGGCCGGCCGGCGGCGAAGAGGAAACGCAGGTGTTCGGCCGTGTCGGAGAAAATCTCATCGGCGTCGGCAATGCGGGAACCGAGCCCATGGATGCGGGCGCCCGGCAAGGCGGGCTGCAGACGTGCGGCGAGCCGCGCGCCGTCGGCGGTCAACGCGACCAGCGCGGCGCCCTGGGGCAGACGTGTCCGGTTCATCGGAAAGCCGCGCCGCGTTTATGCACGAGGATCATCGAGAAATAGGGAACCCGCGCCGGATCGACGCTGGCGAGCGGTGTCATGGCCTGGCCGTCCAGCGTGGCGCGTTCGATATAACGGGCGCGATCGGCGAGGCCAAGCCGGTCCAACACCGTACGCACCTTGGCGAAATGCCGCCCTAGTTTGAGAATGGCCGCCGCATCGGCCGCGGCGAGCATCGCTTCCAGCCGGTCCTCCGGCAGCGTCCCGGGGATAATCGTGACGATATCGTCGCGGGCCGCCAATGACATGCGCAGCGCCGCCGCCGACGCGGTGATCGACGAAACGCCCGGAACAACCACAACCTTGAAGTTGTCGGCCATGCGCGCGAACAGATATTGGAAGGAGCCATAGAGAAACGGGTCGCCCTGGCACAACACCGCCACGTCGTTTCCCGCGCGCAGCTCGGCCGCGATGGCCTCGGCGCCGCGGTCATAAGCCTCCGCCGCGGGGAATCGCTCGGCGCTTAACGGCATGCGGATTTCGATCTCCCGCTGGTTTCCGATCAGGTGGGGCGCAACGATGGAGCGCGCGAAACTGTTGCCTTCCTCCGGCGCGGGATAGGCGATCACCGGGCAGGCGCGCAACAGGCGCAGGGCCTTGAGCGTGAGAAGCTCCGGATCGCCCGGCCCGACACCGAGACCGTAAAGGGTGCCGATACCCATCGCTCAGACCTTCGTCGCCGCCCATTGCGTGACCGGCAACAAGGGCCGCCATGCCAAATGATCGCCGAGCTTCTCGGCGCGCGAGACCTGGAGTCGCGCCAGCTCGCCGCCGTAAGCCGCCCGCGCCGCCGCCAGGGCGGCTTCGCCCGCGACCGTCACCGCGTTGGCGACGAGCCGACCGCGCGGTTTCAGCGCGGCCCACGCCGCCTCGACAAGGCCGGGATCGCCGATGCCGCCGCCGATGAAAACGGCGTCCGGCGTCGGCAATTTTGCGAGTGCGCCGGGCGCGGCGCCGGCCACGATCCGCAGGCCGGGTACGCCGAGTCCCGCGGCATTGGCGGCGATCAGCGCACGCCGCGATTCATCGCGTTCGATGGCGATGGCCTGGGCATCGCGGGCGGCACGCGACCATTCGATGCCGATCGAGCCGCAGCCGGCGCCGATGTCCCAAAGCAGCGCGCCCGGCAGCGGCGCGAGCGCGGCGAGCGTCGCGGCGCGCACCTCTTGTTTGGTGATCTGGCCGTCATGGCGGAAGGCGTCGTCGGGCAAACCGGCGGTGCGCGAGCGTGGTTTGGCCCCCGGTCCGGGGCGACACTCGATGGCGATCGTGTTGAGTACGTTGCAGCGTTCGGCCAGCCAATTTTCCGCCGTGCCCTCGACGATTCGCTCCCGCTCGCCGCCGAGCCTTTCAAGCAGGACAAATCGGCTTGGCCCCCAACCCGCCTCGCGCAACAGCGCGGCGGCTTGCGCGGGTGTCGTCCCGTCCTGTGAAAGCGCCAGGATGCGGATTCCGGGCGCGAGAAAAAGGTGGAGCTGCGCGAGCGGGCGCGCCGCGAGGCTGATCGTCTCCACGCCCGCGAGCGGCCAGCCCAGGCGTGCCGCCGCCAGGCTGAAGGCGCCGGGCGTGGGCAGAATCGTCATGTCCTCGATCGTGAACCGGTCGAGCAGGGAGGCGCCGGCGCCGAACCACAGCGGGTCGCCCGAGGCGAGCGCGACGACCAGGCGCCCGCGCTGGGCGGCGATGGCGGGAAATGAATCGGCAAACGGCCTGGACCAGGCGATGCGTTCGGCCTTGCCCGCGGGAACCATGGCGAGCAGACGCTCGCCGCCGACCAGAACTTCCGCGGAATCGATCAACGCGCGATGGGACGACGGCAGCCCGTCCAGCCCGTCCTCGCCGACGCCGACGACAAAAAGCCAGGGTGTCATGCGCCATCCTCGGTTTCCGGCCGGGCCAGGGCGTTGACGGCGGCCGCGGCCATGGCGCTGCCGCCGCGACGGCCGCGCAAAGTAATGAAGGGCACGCCGCGCGAATCGGCCTCCAGCGCCGCTTTGGCCTCGGCGGCGCCAACGAAACCGACGGGAAAGCCAAGGATCACCGCCGGGCGGTCGGCCCCTTCGTCGAGCAATTCGAGCAGGCGGAACAGCGCGGTGGGCGCGTTGCCGATGGCGACGACGGCGCCGGCAAGCCGGGCGCGCCATTTTTCCACGGCGGCGGCGGAACGTGTCGTGCCGAGTTTGCGCGCGAGCCCGTCCACGCCTTTGTCGCGCAATGTGCAGACGATGCGGTTGCCGCCCTTTAGCCGCGCGGCGATGATGCCGGCTTCGACCATGCGCGAATCGACCAGGATCGGGGCTCCGCGCGCGAGCGCTTGGCGCCCGGCGGTCGCGGCGTCCGCCGACCAGGCGAGATCGTCGACGATATCGGTCATGCCGCAGGCATGGATAAGGCGGGTGGCGATCGCCACCATGTCACGCGGCAGGCGCGCGAGATCGGTTTCCTCGGCGATGGTCGCGAAGGAACGCCGGTAGATGGCTTGGGGATCGCGTTCATAGTCGAGCTTTCCGGACACGCCAAATATCCAGCCTTCCTCCTGTTCCACGCTCCGCCGTTCGGTCGCGCTCAAATTGGAGGGGCCGGCGAACATACGCGGCAGCGCCCCGGCCTCGTCGCGCTCGGCGAGAAGGGAGACGACGGCGCGAACCTGTGCCTCGTCCAGGGTCTGGCCGGGACCCGGCTTGATCCGCGAGGACCACAGGGACGGATAGATTTCGGCGTGGACGATCCAGGGCGCGGCCGGCGCCGGACGGGTCAGGGCGCGCAGCCCGGTCTCGAACGGCCATATCGTGGAATGCGGGGCCAGGTCGCGATCGTGCCGCAACCGATGCACCCAGGGGATGCCCAAAAGCGCTTGGCTGCCGACGGAGCCGTTATAAGCGAGCTGCCAGACCGATTTCGCCTTGGCGACATAAGGCGCCGTTTCGATCAGTCGCCTTTCCGCGATTTCACCCGGCCCGAACTCCGGAGTCTTCGTGGGTTTTAACCCGACGATTTCCCGGCCCGCCGGATGGCCCCAAAACGGAAAGCCGGCTTTGAAATGGCTGCGGTTGAGGGCGGCGGCGATCTCGAAGCGGTTATTGGAATTGTCGTCCCCGTCGAGAAGGTCGCTGCATTCGGCGAGGAAACGCCAGGTCTCGTGCCAGGGTGTACCGCTCAACCCGAGGCGGCGCGCGAATCCGCGCGGATAACCGTGCGGGAAGTCCCAGCCGACCAACACCGATTGTTTCCGCGCCGTGAAATCCATCAGCCGGCGCCTGATTTCCGCGATCGCGGCAGAACGTGTCGCGACATTGACGGTTTCGATGTCCGGCCCGGCCTTGCCGCGCCGCCCGACCGCATACCAGATGCTGTTTTTTCCGGTGACGGGTTTCGAGGCGGCGCTCCAATCGACCATCACATAGGCGTCGAACTGCCTCATGCGGCTATTTTGAATCGCGCCGGTGGCCGTGGTCGTGATGGTCATGCCCATGCCCATGGCCGTGGTCATGATCGTGATCGTGGTGATGATCGGCATCGGTGCCAATGCCGCGGACATGGAGATGATGCCCGACCTGGGGCGTTCCCACGGCACTTTCGTACCCGACCAGCCTTTCGCGGTATTTGCACAGCCGGCAATTCATCAGATTCTCGCCGCGGCCGATTTCGGCCAGATGGTCGATGAAGGTGTCCAGTACCTCGGGGTGATCGTTGAGATAGCTCGCCTTGAGAATCTCGGTTTCGGGATGGGCGGCGGCGGCCTCGTCGGTGGCGGCGTAAATCCGCTTCACCAGCACCCCGGTGAACAGGAAATAGGGAAAAACCACGATCCGCTTGAAGCCGAGCCGCTGGGCATAAGCCAGGGCGTCGGGCGTCAGCGGCGGGGCCACGCCGCTATAGCCGACCGTCGCATAACCGAAACCCATGCCTTCCCACAACATGCGCGCGATCTTGGCGATGTTGCCGTTGGCGTCGGGATCGTTGGTGCCGCGGCCGATGACCAGCAGCAAGGTATCCTTGCGCGCGATCGCGCGCGGCGACACTTTTTCGGCCGCCTCGATGCGGGCGCGCGCCGCCGCCAACAAACGGGCGTCGATGCCGAGATCGCGGCCATAGGCCAATTCCACGCCCTTATGCTCGGCGGCGAAGCTGTTCAACTCCCAAGGCAGGTCGTTTTTCACATGGCCGGCGGCGAACAGCATGGCGGGAAGCGCATGGATGCGGCGGGCGCCGCGCGCGACCAGCGCTTCCAGCCCCTCGCGGATGGTGGGGCGGGCGAATTCCAGATAGGCCGCGCCGATTTCGCGGTGGGGCAGGCGCCGCCTCATGCCGGCGGCCAGCGCCTCCAGTTCGGTGATGGCGTCGCCATCGCGGCTGCCATGGGCGCAGATCAGAATCGCGACATCGTCCATCGTTACGGCCTCGACCTTGGTTTCGCTCTCATTGACGCGCCCGACTCCGCGTCCCATGCTTTGGCCATGGGGGAAGCCGAGATCGTCGCCGTCGATCCATTCATTATTCTATTGCTGGCGTTGGCGATAGACGCCGTTCTCGGCGATCTGCCGCAACTGTTCCGTTTCGTGCCGCACCCGGTCGCGCTGGTCGGCCGGGCGATCGAATTCCTGGAACGCCGCCTCAACCGGGACAGCCGCAGCAACGCCGACCGAACGCTGCGCGGCGCCTTCGTCGTCCTGGTGTTGTGCGGGTCGGCTGGCGGGGTCGCTTGGTTCATCCAATGGATCGGCCAAGGCCGGGTCTGGAGTGGGCCGCTCGAAGTTTTCCTGGTCGCCGTCCTGGTCGCGCAGCGCAGCCTGTTCGATCACGTGCGAGCGGTGGCCGTGGCCCTGGACAAGGGCGGACTATACGCCGGGCGGGACGCCGTGCGCCATATCGTCGGCCGCGATCCGGAAAGCCTGGATGAACACGGCGTGGCCCGCGCCGCCATCGAATCCTGCGCCGAGAATTTCTCCGACGCCGTGGTGGCGCCGGTATTTTGGTACGCCCTGGCCGGGCTGCCCGGCCTGTTCGTCTACAAGACCGCCAGCACGCTCGACAGCATGATCGGCCATCGCAGCGCGCGGTATCGGGCGTTCGGCATGACCGCGGCGCGGCTCGACGACGCGCTGAACCTCGTTCCCGCCCGGTTGAGCGCGGTGCTGATGATTCTCGCCGCGTTTTTCGTGCCCACCGCCAGCCCCTGGCGGGCGTTGAAAACGACGTTGCGCGATTCGGGCCATCATCGCTCGATCAATTCCGGCTGGCCGGAGGCGGCGATGGCGGGCGCGCTCGACCTCGCTTTGGCCGGGCCCCGGCGATACCCCGGTGAATTCGTCAACGACCGCTGGATCGGCGAAGGCCGGGCGCGGGCCACCGCCGGCGATATCCGCCGGTCGCTGTACATGTTCGTGGCGGCGTGCCTGCTCAACGCCATGCTGGTCGCCGGTCTGGCCTGGGTCAGCCTCGGACGCTGATCACCGCGCCCGGGCTATCGTCAGCAGCCGGTCGAGATCGAGTGCTTCGGCCAAATGATCGGCGAGCCGGTCGAGGGTCGTTTCAACCAGCGTGTCATAAGCGACGCCGCCGTCGCGGCCCGGACGCAACCCCCGCAAAAGTTTGCCGCGATAATCGTCCGAGGCGAGCAACCCATGGATATAACAGCCGCGGACGCGGCCATCGCGGCTGGAGGCGCCATGGGGCTTGCCATCGATGACCAGCATCGGGCGTTCAAGATCGGGGCCGGTCGTGGCGCCGACATGCATTTCATAACCGTGGATCGGCGCACCGCTCAAGCCATCGCCGCCCTTCACCGCGATCAGCGTCTTGTCCCTGCCCATGATCGTTTCCACGGCGAGCAAGCCGAGACCGGGGGCTTCGCCCGCGTTTCCGTCCACACCGTCGGGATCGGCGATACGTTTACCCAGCATCTGATAACCGGCGCAAAGGCCGATCACCGCACCGCCGCGACGGACATGGGCGAGGATGTCGATGTCCCAGCCCTGCCGCCGCAGGAAAGCCAGATCGGACAGCGTGGATTTGGACCCGGGCAGCACGATCAATTCGGCATCTTCGGGCAAGGGTCGGCCCGCCGGCACCATTTCAACCGACACGTCCGCTTCGGCCGCGAGTGG
The DNA here is from genome assembly GCA_947445225.1 of Rhodospirillales bacterium. Classification (GTDB taxonomy): domain Bacteria; phylum Pseudomonadota; class Alphaproteobacteria; order CACIAM-22H2; family CACIAM-22H2; genus SHVT01. The sequence goes on along the minus strand of CANFCX010000001.1, from coordinate 58,906 downwards.
GTCCAGATCGTCGAAATTGGCGATGCGCGGCAAACGCGGAATGGCGACTCGGATTCGGCCGTCGGTCCGGGGCTGGAGCCGGGTCGAATCGAGGCTGGCGGAATCCTCGGCCGGCAGCGCCGACGCGGCGTCGAAATAGGGTGCCACGCCGAGGCACTCCATGCCCGTGCGCTCCACGATCGCGCGGATGCCGTCGTCGAATAATCGGGGATCGCCGCGGAATTTGTTGACGATGAAACCTTTCAGGGCCGCGCGTTCGGCCGGTTCCAGCAGCAAATGGGTGCCGACCAGGCTGGCGATCACGCCGCCGCGTTCGATGTCGCCGACAAGAACGACCGGAACTTCGGCGGCCAGCGCAAAACCCATATTGGCGATGTCGCCGTCGCGGAGGTTGATTTCGGCGGGGCTGCCGGCGCCTTCGACCAGGACCAGATCGGCATCCGCGGCGATCCGGCCGAAGCTTTCCAATACGGCGGGAAGCAAAGTCCGCTTGAGGTTTCGATACTCCGCGGCGTTCGCCCAGCCATGGACGCGGCCTTGCACGACGATTTGCGCGCCGGTGTCCGATTGCGGCTTGAGCAGCACCGGGTTCATGTCGGAATGCGGCGCGATTCCGCAGGCGCGGGCTTGAAGCGCCTGGGCGCGCCCGATTTCGCCGCCATCTACGGTGACGGCGGCGTTGTTGGACATGTTTTGCGGCTTGAAAGGGCGCACGCGCAGCCCGCGTCGCGTGAAGGCGCGGGCCAGCCCGGCGACGATCAGCGATTTGCCGACATCCGAGCCGGTGCCCTGGATCATCAGGGCGGCGGTCCGCTTGCGGTCGCGGCGGATGCCGGTATCCGTCGCCCCGGCGCGGCTCACGGCGGTCAGGTTCGCGGCAGGGCGGCGATCAAGGCGGCGGCGCCGGGATTGGTGAAACGCCGATCGAAGACGATGGTCTGGGTCGTGGCGCCGGCGCCGTAATAGGCGGCGTTAAAATCGTCGCGGCGATAGATGACCGTGCCTTCGAGCGACAAGCCGCCGAACAGCCCGCGGGTCTTGGAGAAAGAATAGATGTCCTCACCCAGATTGGTCGTCGTCGCCGCGTCCAGCCCGGCGCCAACCGGGCCGGCGGCGATGCTGATGTCGGCGCCTAGCTTGACCTGATCGCGGGTGAGCGCGTTCAGCCCCTTTTCATTCATGATCAACAACACGACCTGGGCGTCCTGCACGCCGAACTGCAGGCCAATGCTGCCGCCGCCCAGGGCGTAGAAGGCGGGCGGGCTCCAGCCGCGCGCGGGATCGCGGGCGAGGAGAAGACCATCGCCACCCTCGGCGCCCAGGATCAATCCCGCCTTGAACAGATTGGGCACGATCAAGGTGGCCCGGGCCAAAGGCAATAGGCGTTGGAAGTTTGCGTAGTCGCGGTCGACGAGCAGCGCCTGCAAGGTGAGTCGGGCGCGATCGACCAGGGCCTGATCGGCGCGGGCGGGCGCGGCGAAGGCGGCGGCGCCGATTCCTGCGGCCAGCCCAGTGGTCAGGAAGGAACGGCGGGATTGTGTGCACTGTGGGACAGCGGCGCGGAGCATGGGTGCCTCCAATCTTTGGGTAGGGGCGTGAATGGCGGCGAGCGGCCTCAAAACTCGACCCCCTTCTGCGCCTTGATTCCATCGCGAAACGGATGTTTGACCAAGGTCATTTCGGTGACGAGATCGGCCAGCTCGATCAATTCGGGCGCGGCGTTGCGGCCGGTGACAACGACATGTTGCCCCGGCGGCCGCGCCCGGAACACATCCAGGACTTCGGCCAGGGGCAGATAGCCATAACGCAACGCGACGTTCAACTCGTCGAGAATCACCATGTCGTAACCGGCATCGGCGATCATCGATTTCGCCATGTCCCAGGCCCGGCCTGCCGCGGCGATGTCGCGCTCGCGATCCTGGGTTTCCCAGGTGAAGCCTTCCCCCATCGCGCGGATGGTCACCAACTCGGCGAAATGTTCCAACGCATCGCGCTCGCCGCAATTCCACGCGCCCTTGATGAATTGCACAATGCCAATTCGCATGCCATGGCCGATGGCGCGCAAGGCCATGCCGAAGGCGGCGGTCGATTTGCCCTTGCCCTTGCCGGTATGGACGATCAGCAGCCCGCGTTGTTCGGTCTTGGTCGCCATCATGCGGTCGCGCGCCGCCTTGATCCGCGCCATCTTCTCGCGATGGACCGCGTTGGCGTTTTCGGCTTCGGGCGAATCGGGGCTCACGGGAGATAGGTTGCGTCTTTCATACCGGCGAGGCAAGGCCGCGCTTCGCATTGCCGCTTTGCCGGGCCGCCGGTAGGATGGGCGTCATGGCTTCTTCCAAAAGATTAGTGGTCGGCATCAGCGGCGCGTCCGGCGTGGTGTACGGGATTCGGCTGCTGGAAGCGCTGCGCGGGACCGATGTCGAGACACATTTGGTGATGTCGCGCTCCGCCGAAATCACCCTGGCTCATGAAACGACGATGAAGGTCGCCCAGGTGCGCGACCTCGCCTCGGTTTTCCATGCGGTCACGGATATCGGCGCGTCGCTGGCCAGCGGCTCGTTCAAGACACTCGGCATGGCGATCGTGCCCTGTTCGATCCGCACTTTGTCGGAGATCGCCTCCGGGGTGACCTCGAGCCTGTTGAGCCGGGCCGCCGACGTGACGCTGAAGGAAAGGCGGCGGCTGGTGTTGGCCGTGCGCGAAACGCCGCTGCATCTGGGGCATCTGCGGAGCATGGCGGCAGTGACGGAGATGGGCGCGGTGGTGATGCCGCCGGTGCCGGCTTTTTATGCAAAACCGGCCACCGTGGACGACATCGTCAACCAAACGGTTGGCCGCATCCTCGACCAGTTCGATCTCGATCTCGGTTTGGTCAAACGTTGGGGTGAGCCCGAAGCCGCCGACATCGCCCCCATCCGCCCGCTCCGCCGGAAGACCTAGACGCCGAAGGGATTTATTGGGGGCGTGGGGGCCTCCCTGCCGGCGAAACCGGCCGATTCCTGAGCTAGTCGGGCTTCGCCCGACGGGCCCCCACAACCTTGTCCACTTCTCTTTGCATCCTGCCCACGGCCATCAGCGCGGCCATGTGGAAATCGCCGATCAGGCTCCATAGCGGGTATTGGAACGTCGCCGGCCGGTTTTTTTCGATGAGCCCATGCGCGGCCCAGGCGAAGCCGTAGCCGCAGACCGGCGCGGCGAGCAGAAACCAGGGCTCGCGCGAAGCCACCGCCGCGACCAGCGCGCCGAGCGCGCCCAAGGTCCCGATGAAATGCAGCCGCCGCGTCCAGGCGTGCCGGTGCTCGCCCACATAAAACGGCCAGAACGCGCGATAGCTGGCGATTCGCCCGCGCCCGGGCGCCGAAGACGAATCCGTCATGCGTTTTCCCGGCAACACACCTATAATCGGCGCAGGGGGATTATCCGTTGATCCGATCGGCACGTCCATTCGCTGCTGTCTTGCTGCTGCTCGCCGGCTGTGGCCTCGACCCGCTCCAGGACATCCCTGCCGCCGGGACGCCGCCCGGCCTGCCGCCGCAGACACGGATCGCCCCTGCCCCGCCGCCGCCGATCGCGGCCGTGCGGCCCGCGGCGCCGCTGCCGGCGTCTCAAACCCGCACGCCGGTTGCCGCCAAGATCGAGGAATTCTACCCGGCTTCCGGCCGGGACGCGGTCGGCGAACCCAGGACGCCCCGGCCCAATGCCATCGGCGACGTCACCCTGAATTTCGAGGATGCCGATATCCGCGAGGTCATCGGCGTGGTGCTGCGCGACATACTGGGCCTCAACTACTTGATTGATCCCGACGTATCGGGAACCGTCACCCTGCGTACCGCGCGCCCGTTGACGCGCGACGCGGTGCTGCCGGTTTTGGAGGCGGCATTGAACGCGCGCGGCGCGACCTTGATCGAGACCGCCGGGCTGTACCGCGTGGTCGTGCAGCGCGAGGGCGTGCGCCCTGGCGTGGCGCCGCGCCCCGGCGTGGCCGGCCTGCCGTTGCCCGCCGGCCAGAGCCTGCAAGTCTTCCCGCTGCAATTCATTTCCGCCACCGAACTTCAGAAGGTGCTGGAACTGATCGTGCCGAAAGGCCGGATCGTCATCGTGGACGAATCACGCGGCCTTCTCATCGTCGCCGGCAACGCGCAGGAAATTGCCTCGGTCCAGGAATCGGTCCGTTTGTTCGATGTCGATCAGTTCGCCGGCATGAACATGCTGCTGGCGAGCGTGGATAACATCGACGTCAACGTTCTGGTCAATGACCTGAACAACATCTTCGGCGGCCAGCAAAAGGGCTTGCTGGCGGGCCAGGTCCGCTTCATCCCGGTCAACCGCCTCAACGCCGTGATCGTGATGGCGCGCGAACAGCGTTACGTCGAAGAGGCGTTCCACTGGATTACGCGGCTCGATCGCACGCGCAACGCCGCCGATCCGCAGCTTTTCGTCTATCGCGTCCAAAACGCCAAGGCGACCGAGCTGGTCAAGATTCTGCAAGGCATCTTCGGCCGCAACGGCGAGGAAACGCTGGGACGGGTGAACGCGCCGGCAAACGAGCCGCAAGGGCTATCGCCGGCGGCCGGTGCCCCTTCCGATGGGCCGCGCGTGGAGGCCACGATCGCCGTGGCCGGAGGCCGCGGGCCGGTGCGGGTGACCGCGGACGAGGCCGGCAATGCCTTGCTGATTTCGGCGACCAGCCGCGACTACGCCCTGGTCCAGGATGTGCTCAATCAGCTCGACATCGTGCCGCTTCAGGTGTTGATCGAAGCCAGCATCGTCGAAGTCACGCTCAACAATTCGCTGCGATACGGGCTGCAATATTTCCTGCAGAGCGGCGGGTTGGGCATCGCCGATAACGGGCGGACGATCCTCTCCACCGGCGCCCTAACCACGGGCATCTCGCCGACCCTGCCGGGTTTTGCATTCAGCCTGACCAATGGCGGCCAGACGCGCGCGGTTCTCGATGCGTTGTCTTCGCTCACCCAGATCAACGTGATTTCGTCGCCGCAGCTTCTCGTGCTCGACAACCAGATCGCGCGGCTTCAGGTCGGCGACGTCGTGCCGATCATCACACAAACGGCGACCAGCGCGGTGACCGCGACTCCCTTGATCGTCAACACCGTTCAATATCGCGACACCGGCGTTATCCTCGAGGTCACGCCGCGGGTCAATGCCAGCGGGATCGTGACCCTCGACATCATCCAATCGGTCAGCGACGTCAGCCGCACGACGGTCACCAACATCGATTCGCCGACCTTCAGCCAGCGCCGGATTCTGTCAACCGTAGCGGTGGAGACAGGATCGACCGTGCTGCTCGGCGGGTTGATCCGCGAGCGCAACGACAAGGGCGATTCGGGCATCCCCTTCCTGCATCAGATTCCAGTGGTGGGCGCATTGTTCGGCGCCAAGAACGAAAGCGCCAGCCGCACGGAACTCATCGTGCTGCTCACCCCGCGCATCGTCCGCAACCCGGAACAGGCGCGCGACCTGACCCAGGAAATCCGCCGCAAATTCCAGGCCCTCGTCGACCTGGAATTCGGCGGCATCGCCCAACCCCGGCCGGTTCGGTAAACAATTATCGGGGGTGGGGGCCTGCGGCCCCCATTACTGCTACTGCGCCGCCGTCGCCGTGTTCAGGGTGAAGCTGCCATTGCCGGAGCAGCAATGGCGCACCCGCAGGTAATAGGTGCCGGCGGCGAGGTTACGGGCCAGCCTGAAATTGTACCAACTGCCGCCATCGTCGTTTTCGGCGAGCACCGTCCCATTGGCGTTTTCGAGCCGGCCAAAAACATCGGTTGGGCCGGTCGAATGGATGGCGACGGCGGCGGGGGCGAGCAGGTCGAAGCGGTAGACCGCTTCCTGTCCCGAGGCGACGCGGCCATCGATGCTGCCATTGGCGGGGAGAAGGGCGACACCCGAAGCTGGAGCCGTCGCCGAAACCGGCAGGGCGGCGACGGTCGCCCCGTTGGCGATCGAAATCTGGAATTCGGCGGCCGCCAGCAAGGCGCGGCCGGGATTGTAGACATAGAGAAGGTGCTGGCCGTCGGCGATGTCGCCGGGCGCGGTCAGCGCCACCGACAATTGGGTGGCGCCGGAAACCGCGATGTCGCCGACAACGATGCCGCTGGGCGACAACACAAAGGGCGCGCCACCGGCGACGCTGATTTGGGGGTCGCGAATGGTGACGGTGGCCGTGCCCCCGCGGGTCAGGAAGATCACGCCGCTGCGCGCGGCTTGCGCCACCGCGGCGACGACATCACCCAAGGTCTCGGCATCGGCGTCGGCGACCGCGTCCTTAAGCGCGGTGGGCACCGCGGCGCTGTCCTTGACCAATTGGCGGAGCAACCCGACCTGAGCGGCCTCGGCCGCGGCGAACCAGGCCGCGCCCATGCCGTCGATGGCGGCGGAGAAGCCGTCCGCGCCGCGCCGGAACACAAGGGCGCGGTCCATACGTTCCCCACCCATTTGGGTGAACAGATCGACGACTTTCAGATTGGCCTTTGTCCACGGGTCGTCCGCGGCGGCGGCGGAGTCCGACCAGCTACGGGCCTCGCTAGGATTGTGCCAGACGGTCAGATCGCCGGTGCCGGCCGCGCTCGCCGAATCGCCCGCCACGCGCGCCGCGCGCAAGGCCGCGTCCATGCCGGAGAGGAAGGTATTCAATCCGTCCAGGGAGCCGATCGACAGCACGGTTTGCGCTTCGGCCCGATCGGGTGCGCCGGTCAGGATCCCGGCAACGGCGACGCCGGTCAGAAAACTCGTGACCAAAAGACGGGTCTTGAACCGATCAGCCATTAAAGAGTCTCCGCCATGCAATTCTGGGGTACCCAGACGCGCTCGCCGAAAGAGAAATAGCCGATGAACTTGTTGCCGGTACAGGCCGAACTGTTAAAGCCCACGGCCAGCGGCGTCTTGATCGTCACCTTGCTGACCTCGACCTCGAAATAACGGTCATATTCACGGCGGACAACGCCGCACCAGCGCGAGCTGTTGGAATACAGCCCATCGACGGTGCACAGATAGGCGCCCACACGTGAACGCACCACGGCGGCGACCGGAATTTGCGCGGACTGCACCGGCGGCGCCGACGGCTGCGGCGGCGCGAAAGTCGCGGTCGCGGGCGACATTGGTGTCGTCGCCGGCGGGATCGGCGCGGTTGACCGCCCGATCGGGGTCGTGGACTGCCCGATCGAGGCACTTCCGGCGGCGGCCAGCATGGTTTGCTGCGGCATGGGCAAACCGGTGGTTTGCTGCCGCACCCAGGCCAGGCGTTCCCCGGCGAGGACTGCCATCGGCGTTTCGGCATAGAGGCGGTAGACGGTATCGTAGAGCGCCTCGGCCTGGCTCATGCGCCCGTCGCGCTCGTGGCGGTAGCCCTCGGCGAAAAGAATTTCAGGCGTGACCGCGGAGATCGGCGCGGCGGCTGGGGTGTAGTCCGCCGCAGCGAAAGTCTGTCCCGCGGGCAAGTACCAATCCGGCACCAGCGCGGCGGATTGCTGGACGAAGTTGGCGCGGGTGGCGGCGGGCCTGGCGGCGGCGACCGCGCGAACCGCGCCCAGACCGTCGATCACCGAGGCATCGACGAACACGGCGGGCCGAACCGCGGCCTGGACCGGGGCGCGTCGCGTCGCCGCCGTTGGCGCGGCCGCCCGAGGCGGACGCAGCTTCACCGGCGCGGTCGATCGACTGGAGGACGCCGCCGATGGCGCCCGCAGCGACGCCAACACGCCCAGGTCGATTTCGACGTCGCTGCGCGCCGCGCTGCCGAATGCCGCCGATGTCGAAGGCCGGGTGGGGGCGGGCAGCGGCGGCGGCGGTGGCGGTGGGGTCAGGCTGGCCAATGGTGGCGGGGCGGGCTGCGGCCGCAGCGGCTCGATCGGCGCGGCCGCCATCGGCCTGGGTTCCGGTTCGGCCATGGCAGGAGGCGCCGCCGCTTGGGCGCGCGGTGGGGCGGCCGGCACGGGCGTGGGTGCGATTGGGGCGACGGCGGCGGTCGCACGCGATTGGAGGCGCACGGCATCTTCGCCGGTGGCCGGGCGTTCGGCGGCGAGCCGGCCGAGATCGTAGAGGCGATAAAGGGCGGTTCCGTCGCGCTGATGGACGAGGAACTCGCCATGGCGTTCACCCATGCGGTAATCGCCGCGCACGGAGTTACCGTCGGCGAAGGTGATCGTCGCCGGTCCGTCCAGCTCCCCGCCTTGGAAAAAACCCTCGTCGCGTTCGGCCTCAAACCCGCTTCGGTACCAGATAAGCAGGCCGGGCCCGTCGAGTTTGCCGTCGCGGCAGCCGCCAAACCAAGCGATGCTCTCGCCGTCCTTGGGAAAGGGATTGCTGGTTGCACAACCCGATCGCGGATCGACGATCCAGCCACTGCCGGCGACCTGCCCCACCGCCGATCCGGCAAGGCAAACCAACGCCACGGCGCCGGCCGCGGATTTTAGCGATAGGCGATGCAAAGCTTGCCGCTTCGTCACCCGATGGTTCCCCCTGTTGCGGGTGCGTTCGACCGGACAGAAATGCACTGTAGAAGGACACTCCGAAATTGACAACCGTCGGTCTATAACCCTAACGTGTATATGAAATCCTGGCGGCGCGGGCCTTTCGTAAAGCGTCGATTCGGGTTCGGGGGGGTCTCGACAAACGCTGACGTGTCCGAGGGGGCGGACCGGCATGGCCGAACACTATGCGATCGCGATTGTCGGATCGGGCCCGGCCGGATTAAGCGCGGCGGGACGCGCGGCCAAGCGTGGCGCGTCTTATGTGCTGCTCGAACGCACCACCCATCTTTCCGATACGATCTACAAGTATCAGAAGAAAAAACACGTCATGGCGACGCCGGAGGTCCTGCCCCTGCGCAGCGATCTTCAATTCAAGGAAGGCGCCCGCGAAACCATCCTCGGTTCCTGGGACAAAAGCGCCGGCGAGTTGAAATTCAACCTGCGCCAAAACGCCGATGTCGCGGGCATCAAGAAGGAAGGCGCGATCTTCACGATCACGCTCGCCAACAAACAAACGCTCACCGCCGATGCCGTCGTGCTCGCCATTGGGTTGCAGGGCAATATCCGCACCCTCGGCGTACCCGGCGAAACCGGCCCCAACGTCCAGTACCAACTCGACGACCCGGAAGAATACAAAGACGAAACCATCGTTGTGATCGGCGCCGGTGATGCCGGGCTCGAAAACGCCATCGCGCTGGCCGCCCAAAACGAGGTCATCGTCGTCAACGTCATGGGTGATTTCGCGCGCGCCAAGGCGGGCAACGTCGCGCTGATCGAATCGGCCATCAAGGAAGGCCGCATCCAGTGTTATTTCAATACCAAGGTCATTAAGGTCGAGACCGATCCCAGCGCCATTTTCCTGAAAACGCCGGAGGGCGAGGCGGTGGTCAAGTGCCACCGGGTCATCGCCCGTATCGGCGCCCTGCCGCCGCGCAAATTCGTCGAGGCCTGCGGCATCGTGTTCCCCAACGCCGATCCGGCCTCGGTTCCGGGGGTCAGCGACAGCTACGAATCGAACGTGAAGGGGCTGTACATCATCGGCGCGCTCGCCGGTTATCCCCTGATCAAACACTGCATGAACCAGGGCTACGAGGTGGTCGAATATATCCTCGGGCATGAGGTGAAGCCGGCGGACGAGCCGCTGCTCGAGGCAAAACTCACGGGGCTGCAAGGGGTGACCGTCTCGCAGTTCCTGGAGGGCGTGCAGCAGCGCGTGCCGATGTTCTCCTCGTTGACCAAGCTGCAGCTTCGCGAATTCCTGCTCGACAGCGACGTCCATGTGCCCAAACAGGGCGAGATCGTTTTCAAGCGCAACGATTATTCCGACAGCTTCTATTCGATCCTGTCGGGGTCGGTCGATGTCCAGGTCAGCGCCGAAAACCCAGCGATCAAGGTGACGCTGAAGACCGGCGAATTCTTCGGCGAGATGGGTTTGATCTCCGGCCGCCGGCGCACGGCGACGGTGGTGGCGGGCGCCGATTGCGTGTTGATCGAGACCCCGCGCCGGCAGGTTATCAAGCTGACCCGTTCGATCGCCGCGGCTAAACGTGTGCTCGACGAAACCGCCATGATCCGCCAGGTGCAGACGCATCTAGCGCCGCAGGTCTCCAAGCGCGACCTGGTCGATGTCGTGCGCACGGCCACGATCCAGTCCTTCAGCGCCGGCGACGTGCTGATCAAGGAAGGCGATATCGGCGACAACGTCTATTTGATCCGCAGCGGGTCGGTGACCGTGGCGCGCAACCTGGGCGGCCGCGACGTGGTTTTGTCCTATGTCCCCGCCGGCCATTATGTCGGCGAAATGGCGCTGCTGACCAAGAGCCCGCGCACCGCCACGGTGCGGGCGGCGGTGGCGACGGAGGCCATCAAACTCGATGGCGGCGCCTTCCGCGGCCTGCTCGATCGCTCGCCCGAGTTGCGCGTCGAGGTCGAATCTCGGTTCCAGGCACGGCTCGTCGAAAACGCCCGCATGGAAGGCCGGCCCGACCATTCGAATCTGATGCAGTTCCTGCTCGACCAAGGTTTGGGCGAGGCGACCGACGTTCTGTTGATCGACGAATCGCTGTGCGTGCGGTGCGACAATTGCGAAAAGGCCTGCGCCGAGACCCATCACGGGGTGTCGCGGCTGGATCGCGAAGCCGGCCCGACCTATGCCTCGATCCATGTGCCAACCTCGTGCCGGCATTGCGAACACCCGCATTGCATGTCCGATTGCCCGGCCGACGCCATCCACCGTTCGCCCAATGGTGAAGTGTTCATCGACGAAAAATGCATCGGTTGCGGCAATTGCGAGCGCAATTGTCCTTATCACGTCATTCACATGTCGGCGGAGCCGCCGGCCAAGCCGGGCTTGCTGGCCTGGATGTTGTTCGGGCTGGGCCACGGGCCGGGCGAGGATTGGGAAGCCACCCACGGCAAGAAAAAAGACCCGAACAAACGCAAGATGGCGGTGAAATGCGACATGTGCAAAGGCATCGAAGGCGGCCCGTCCTGCGTGCGGGCCTGTCCGACCGGCGCCGCCATTCGTGTCAGCCCCGAGGAATTCTTCTCGCTGTCTAACCGGGGTCTTTGAGGTCGGCCAACAGCCAAAAGACGATGCATCAATCCTATCTCGTCTACCGCAACTTCCGGTATTTGAAGGTCGCCGTCCTGGGCGCGCTGGCGGCTGCGATCGTCTACGGCGCCCACAGCCCGTTGGACCCGCCCAATGGCGGCACGTGGCTCGGTTATGTGTTGGGCACGATCGGCGCGGGCTTGATCCTGTGGCTGATGTGGTTCGGCGTACGTAAACGGCGGTACAACCAGGGTCCGACGAAACTTCAGGGCTGGCTATCGGCGCATGTCTATCTCGGCCTCGCGCTGATCGTCGTGGCCACGCTGCACACCGGGTTCCAGTTCGGCTGGAACGTGCATACGCTTGCCTACACCTTGATGATGCTGGTCATCCTGTCGGGCGTGTTCGGCGTGTTTTTCTATCAACGGTATCCCGCCTTGATGACCCAGAACCGCGGCGGGCTGACACTGACCGAGATTTTCACGCGCATCGCCGCGCTCGATACCGAAAGCCGCGAAGTTTCCATGGGACTGCCCGACGAGATCACGCGGGCGGTGCTCGATTCCGGACGCAATACTCAGATCGGCGGGTCGGTGTGGCGTCAGCTTTCCGGCCGCGATCCCAATTGCCCGACTTCGCGCGCGCTGGCCAGGATCAAACAACTCGCGACCAAGGTCTCGGTGGAAGACGCCGTCGCCGTGCGTAAATTGCTGACCTTGTTGAGCCGCAAGAGCGACCTTGTCGGTCGCGCGCGGCGCGACGTGCAATACCGGGCTTTCCTGGAAATTTGGCTGATGTTCCACGTGCCGTTGTCGGTCGGCCTTTTGGCGGCGCTGACGACCCACGTTTTCTCCGTTTTCTTCTACTGGTAACGATTTCGGAGCGGGAGTAATACCGTGCTTGTCCAAGTCGGCTATTTGACTCGGCGCGGCAATCGTGGCGTCTCCCGGCGCGACCAAGACGCCACCGTGGAATTCATCCGCATCGGCCGCGGCACCAAGAACGAAGTCTATCTTCCTGATCCGCGGGTCGCGCTCGACCACGCCGAAATACATGTGCGCGAGGGCCAGGTCTACGCCTCCGCGGTTGGCAGCAACGATCTTTCCATCAATGGCGCCGCCGCCAATTCAGGTCGTGTCCGGCCCGGCGATTCGATCGCCGTCGGTCCCTACAAGATCGATGTGGTGGAAGCGCCGCCTGGCTATGGCGTCGCGGTTACCGTCGAATTGGTGCAGCCGCTGGGAGACGATCTCGCCGAACTAACGCAGCGCAGCCATGCCCGCCTGGGTGATGCCGCGTTCAGCAAACGCGTATTGTCGTGGACCGCGTTCGCCACCGTGCTCCTGCTTTTCCTGGTCCTTCCGGTCGCTGCCTTTTTCATACCCGACCTTCACAAAAGCATGACGGCGATGCCGATCGCGGCGGACAAGTCATGGGAATCCGGCGAAATCTCCGGCGTGCACAAATATTTCGCGAGTGATTGCACGACCTGCCACGAGCGGCCCTTCATCATGGTCCAGGACCAGGCCTGCCTTACCTGCCACAGCGACATCGCCCACCACGCCGATGTGAAGACGGTGCAACTGCCGGCACTGGAAGAGACTCGCTGCGCGTCTTGCCACAAGGAACATCAAGGCCGGCAGCCGGCGATCCAGACGGCGCAAGCCTTGTGCGACGATTGCCATGTGCGGCTGACCGCGATCATCCCCACGACCAAGCTGATCAACGTCAGCGATTTCGGCCGCGATCACCCCGAATTTCGGCCGTCGGTGGTGACCGACCCGGCAACGCGGACCCTGGCGCGGTTGGCGATCGGTGATCCGGCGCTGAAGGAAAATTCCAACCTAATCTTCCCGCATGACAAACATTTGGTGCCAGCCGGCGTGCGTGGCCCCACCGGCTTGCAGAAAATGGTCTGCAATGATTGCCACCGCCCGGAGACCGGCGGCGTGGGCATGCGTGCGGTTGACATGGAGACCGATTGCCGCGATTGCCACAAATTGAAGTTCGAGGCCCAGGCGCTCGACCGCGAAGTGCCGCATGGCAAACCCGACGAAGTCGCCAAGGTCCTCAACGATTTCTACGGCCGCGTCGCACTCGAAGGCGGTTTCGAGGATCCCACGGCGCCGGCCGCCGTGCGTCGCCGTGCCGGCACGCCGATCGAGGAAGCGGCGCGCACCGAAGCGCTGGCCTGGGCGCGCAGCCGCGCCGATGCGACCATCGAGATCGTCTACGGCAAGAGCATCTGCGGGAGTTGCCACCTCGTCGAACGGACGACCCGGCTCGACGAGAGACCCAATTTCCGGGTCAAGCCGGTGTTCGTGGCGGCGACCTGGATGCCCAAGGGCAAATTCGATCACAGCAAACACAAAAACACCGATTGCGTCGATTGCCACGCCGCGCCGAAATCCGTTGCCAGTTCCGAGGTCCTGCTCCCGGGGATCGCCAATTGCCGCCGCTGCCATGGCGGGGAAGAAGTGACTACGTTGGTGCCGTCGACCTGCGTGGCCTGCCACGTCTTCCACACGCCGGCCATGGGTCCGATGCGTCCGCAAGCCGTCGGCGGCGCGCCGGGGGTTGGCCAAACGGGCGCGCCGCGTTAAAGTGGCGCGGCTTTGTTGGCCGGGCAAAAAAAATGGGGGATGACCGGATGGCGCTGTTGGCGCACGATCCAAGTGGAACACGACCGAAAGCCGGTCCGTCCAGATTTGGATTTACCTTTTTTTTCATGGCGTTGGCGTTGCTGGCCCCGGCGTCCGGCCGGGGCGAGGCGTTGAGCGTTGAAGGTGCGATGCTGGCGCCGATCGCCATTCGCCCGGAGGCCGCCGAGATCATCCGCGAAATCGATCTGCACGGCGATCAGCCGCTCGCCACCTATGTCATCGCCAAACCCTGGGGAAATTTGCTGCTGCAGCGCAGCAATCTCGGCTATTGGGTGCGCTGGGACGGCGACACCGACCATCTGATCGACAATCGCATCCAGCCCGTCGGCAACCGGCTCGTCTTCAAGGTGTTGAAGGAAGACCTCACCGGCCAGGAATTCCCTTTTAACGTGATCGTTGCCTATCGCACGGCCGACAGCTTCAAATTCGGCGTGTTCCGGGTGGGTATCGCGCAATGACCGCGAGGACCGCCATGACCGGGAACTATGTCGCGCGGCGGGTTCTCGCGGTCCTGCTGGGTCTAGCCGGTCTTACCGCCCTGTCCGCCGCTCCGGCGCGCGCGCAGAACCTCACGGTCGCCGATGTCGGCGTGGTGATTTCGCAGGCGGTGACGGAGGCCACGGCGCGCGGCCGGTTGGCCACCATCGCCGTCGTCGATCGCGTCGGCAACGTGCTCGGCGTCTTCCGCATGACCGGCGCCGCAACGACGATCACGGTCAGTTCCGGGCGCGGTGTCGCCACCGGCCTCGAAGGCGCCGCCATCGCCAATACCGATACCCTCTTGGCCATCGCCAAGGCGGTCACCGGCGCTTATCTGTCGTCCGCCGGCAACGCGTTTTCCACCCGGGTGGCCAGCCAGATCGTCCAGGAACATTTCAACGTCGGCGAAAAACAACAGCCCGGCGGCCCGCTGTTCGGCGTTCAATTCAGCCAATTGCCGTGTTCGGACCTGAACCTGCAATTCCCCGGCGTGGCCACGCGCGGCCCCAAACGTTCGCCTGCCGGGTTGTCCGCCGATACCGGCGGCTTCCCCTTGTACAAGAACGGCCGGGTCGTCGGCGGCGTCGGCGCCATCTCCGATGGTGTCTACAGCCTGGATCTCGACATCATCAATCGCGACGTCGATCCCGACGAGGTCATCGCGCTGGCCGGGACCAACGGCTTCGACGCGCCCATCGACATTCGCGCCAACCGCATCACCGCCGGTGGTCGCACGCTCCGCTATTCGGACGCCACGCCGGCCGATTTCCGCAGCAACCCCAGCTCGGCCCCGGCTTTCCCGCCCGCCGGTGGGGCGCTGGTCGCGGTCGCCGGTTATGCCAACGCCGCCGTCATCGCCGGTCAGGTTTTCGGCGCGGCGGGTTCGGGCTACATCCCCGATCCGGGCGGCGTCTTCAACAACGGCCGCGCCTTCGTGTTGGAAAACGCGGCCGGCGCCAACCGTTTTCCGCCGACCGCCGGTGGCGACGCCGCCACCGTGGTGGGTGGCGCGGCCAATGTGCTGACCGCCGCCGAGGTCAACTCCATCCTGCGCCATGCCCTCGATGTGGCGCTTCTGGCGCGTGCGCAAATCCGGCGCCCGCTGGGCAGCTACGCCCAGGTCACCATCAGTGTGGTCGACACCAATGGCCTGGTCCTGGGTTTGGTGCGTACCCCCGATGCGCCCGTCTTCGGCACCGACGTGTCACTGCAAAAAGGCCGAACCGCCGTGTTTTTCTCGCGGACGACCGCGGGCGCGGAAATCACCGCGCTGGCGCTGGCCGTCGATTACATTGCCCAGGCACGGTCCTTGATCGGGCCGACCGCTTTCGCCGACGGCATCGCGTATAGCGCTCGCGCCATCGGCAACATCGCGCGCCCCTATTTCCCCGATGGCGTCGATGGCCAGTCGGTGGGGCCGTTGAGCCGTCCCTTTCAGCAATGGAGCCCGTTCAGCACCGGGCTGCAGCTCGACCTCGTCTCCACCGACATCGCCAATCACCTGACCAACCCCGGCAACGCCACCAACGCCGCTGGCTGCACCGGGCTGGCAGCGGTCGCCGCGGCCGGCGGGTCCAACCGGCTGGCCAACGGCATCCAGATATTCGCCGGCGGCGTGCCGATCTACCGCAACGGCGTGTTGGTCGGCGGCGTCGGCGTTTCGGGCGATGGCATCGACCAGGACGACATGATCGCCGCGCTTGGCCTCTATCATGGCGGCAAGGGCAACGGATTGAGCAACGCGCGCCCGGCCGTGCGGTCGGACAACCTGTCCCCGCGCGGCACTCGGCTGCGTTACGTCAGTTGCCCGTTCACCCCCTTCCTGGGCATTACCAAGGCGCAGAATGTGTGCGGGGTCATCTAGGATGCGCCGGCGGACAAAGACGGTCGGACTTTCGGGATTGGCTTCGCTGCCCCTTATTTTGGCCCTGGCGGCGGTGAGCCTTCCCGTTCCGGCCTGGGCCGGCAAGGAGGAATCGCCTCTCCTCGCCCCGGCGGGGAGAAGCCCTGGCAATTTCGGAATTCCCCAACCCGGCGCCGTCGCGCCCATCGTCGCCCAGGATCAGCGGCGGCCCGGCGCGCCGCCGCCCGCGCCGCCGCGCGTGGCTCCGATCACCGATCCCGGTGCCGTGCCGCCGCCGTCGCCGGTGTTGCCGCGCGAATTCATCCCGATCCCGGATCGCTGGCGCCTGATCGAGGCGATCGGCGTCAACGAACGCTGGTGGGACCCGTACAACCAGAACACGCTCAAAGGCGACCGCCCGCTGTGGGACGATTGGTTCATCAACCTCAGCGCGATTTCGGACACGGTCTACGAGCCGCGGCGCACGCCGATTCCGGTGGGCATTTCGACCACGCGGCGCGCCAACTCCGTCGATCTGTTCGGCGACACCAACCAAAACGTGTTCGTCGAGACCGTGATCTTGAGCGCCTCGCTGATCAAGGGCGACACCGCCTACCGCCCGCCCGATTACGAATTCCGCATCACGCCGGTCATTCAATACAACCGCGCGGAGGTCGAGGAACGCGGCGTGCTGTTCGCCGACCCCAACCAGGGCACCGTGCGCTCCGACAACATGATCGCCTTCCAGGAAGGCTTCATCGACTATCACCTACGCAACGTGTCGGACCGTTACGATTTCGATTCGATCCGCATCGGCATCCAGCCGTTTTCCTCGGATTTCCGCGGCTTCGTGTTCCAGGACATTCAGTTGGGCGCGCGACTGTTCGGCAACCGCTCGAACAACCTCTATCAATACAATCTGGCCTGGTTCCGCCGGCTGGAAAAGGACACCAATAGCGGCCTCAACGACATCGGCCAGCCGCTGCGCAAGGACGATATCTATATTGCCAATGTCTATGCGCAGGATTTCCCGGTGGTCGGCTTCACCTCGCAGGCGACGTATATGTACAACGTCAACGACGAGAGCGAGGATTTCTACTACGACAAGAACTTCTTCCTGCAGCGCCCGGCCACGATCGGCGACCAGCGGCCGCGCAAATACGATGTCCACTATCTCGGCCTCAACGGCGACGGGCATTTCGGCCGGCTCAACCTGACCGGCTCGGCCTATTACGCCTTTGGCACCGACGATCATAACCAGTTCAGCGGAATCGATAAGTCGGACATTCGCGCCTATTTCGCCGCGATCGAGCCTTCCATCGATTTCGACTGGATCCGCGTGCGCGCCTCCGCTTTGGTCGCCAGCGGCGACAAGGACCCCTTCGACAACCGGGAAGAGGGTTTCGACGCCATCTTCGAGAACCCGCAATTCGCCGGCGCCGACACCAGCTATTGGATACGCCAGTCGATCCCCTTCATCGGCGGCGGCGGTGTCGCCCTTTCGCCCCGCAACGGCGTGTTGCCGTCGCTGCGCCCGTCGAAGGAAATCGGGCAATCCAATTTCAACAATCCCGGCATCCGGCTGCTCGGCTTCGGCACCGACATGGACGTGACCCCGGAACTGCGGCTGTCCACGAATTTCAACAAGCTGGAATTCATGGATACCTCCTCGCTCGAATTCCTCCGCAACCAGGCCGACATCCATCACGACATCGGTTATGACCTTTCGGTCGCCGCGATCTACCGGCCTCTGTTCATGCAGAACATCGTGTTCCGGCTGTCCGGCGCGGTCTTGGTGCCGAGCGACGGGCTGCGCGATCTGTACGAAACCAGCCGCAGCCAGGACCTCTTTTATTCCGTCCTGGCCAATCTGATCCTGACTTATTGAGGTAGCCGATGCGCGGGTGGCGGATATTCTGTGGCATCCTGTTGGCTTCCGGCGTCGCCGTCGCGGTTTTTGCCGCCGAGGGTGAAAAGCCGCGTGACATCAAATACGCGTTCACGCCGCCCGCTCCGGCCGGGCAGACCAAGGCCCAAGCCGACGCCAAAAGCGCGGGCTGTCTGACCTGCCATACCGCGACCGACCAACCCAACATGCATCAGAACTCGGCCCTCAATATCGGCTGCGCCGATTGCCACGGGGGCAACCCCACCGTGGTTCGTCCGGCCGGCAGCCATGGGCCCGGCGGCGACCAGGCGGCCGCGCACGCCCCCGACACGAGCCATGAACCGGACCCGCTCGCCGGCTATAAGCCCGGCGCCCATATCGTCATCAAGCCGACCGAATCCGCCCATGCCGAAGAACATCACGCCCCGGTCTACGAGCCCGCTTACCGGGCGGCGATGGACGGCGCCCATGTGTTGCCGCGTTTTCCCGAAACCTGGCATTACCCGTCGAGCGCCAATCAGGAACGGACCTACACCCTGATCATCAAGGAAGCGCCGGAATATGTGCGCTTCATCAACCCCGGCGATCTGCGCGTGGCGCGCGAGGCCTGCGGCGCCTGCCACATGCTTACCATTCAGGCGGTCGAACGCAGCCTGATGGCGACCGGCGCGATGTTGTGGGGCGGCGCCTCCTACAACAACGGAATCCTGCCGTTCAAGAATTACATCCTGGGCGAAGGCTATACCCGCGATGGGCAGCCGGCCTCGCTGAAGGCTCCGGTCGCGCCCACCGAGGCGATGAAAAAACGCGGCATCCTGCCCGAGCTGGTGCCGCTGCCCGCCTGGGAGGTCATCCCCCCGGGGGACATCTTCCGCATTTTCGAGCGCGGCGGCCGCAACATCGGCACCCAATTCCCCGAAATCGGCTTGCCCAATTCGCTCGGCGCTTTGCAGCGGCTGGAAGAGCCGGGACGACCCGACATCCGGCAATCCAACCGCGGGCCCGCCACCGGTTTGCGCATCGCCGTGCCCGCGATCAACATCACCAAGACACGCCTGAACGATCCCTTTTTGTGGATGATGGGCACCAACGATCAGCCTGGCGATTTCCGCCATTCCGGCTGTTCGTCCTGCCACGTCGTTTACGCCAACGACCGCGACCCCCGCCATTCCGGGCCCTACGCCAAATTCGGCAGCACCGGCACGACCCAGACCGCCGATCCCACCATCCGCAAGGGTGAATCCGGGCACCCGATCAAACACGAATTCACCAACGCCATCCCGACCAGCCAATGCATGATCTGCCACATGCATCAGCCGAACATCTTCCTCAACTCGATGCTCGGCTTCACGATGTGGGACTATGAATCCGATGCCCAGGCGATGTGGCCGGCGAAGCAGAAATATCCGACCACCGAGGAAGAACACGCCATCCTGATGCGCAACCCCGAAGAAGCCGCCATCCGCGGCAAATGGGGCGACGCCGAATTCCTCAGGAAGGTGGCGGAACTCAACCCGACGCTCAAGGACACGCAATTCGCCGATTATCACGGCCATGGCTGGAACTTCCGCGCCATCTTCAAGCGCGACCGCAAGGGCAATCTGCTGGATGCGGCGGGCAAACAAGTCGCCAATGACGACAAGGACAAATTCAGCAAGGCCGTCCACATGTCGTCGATCCATGTCGACGTCGGCATGCAATGCGTCGATTGCCATTTCTCGCAGGACGCACACAACAACGGCCATATCGTCGGCGAGGTCGCCGCGGCCATCGAAATCCAATGCGCCGATTGCCACGGCACGGCGAGGGCGTATCCGACGCTGCTCACCAGCGGCCCGGCGGCGCCGCCGGGCGGGCGCGATTTGGCCTTGAAGCGCCTTAGCGACGGCCGTCCCCGGTTCGAATGGCGCGACAACAAGCTGTTTCAGCGTTCGTCGGTGTGGCCGGGCCTGGAATGGGAAATGAGCCTGGTCAAGGACAGCGTCGATCCCAGCAGCCCGCAATACAACGCCAAGGCGGCGCGGGCGAAGCTGATGTCCAAGGATCTGTCGATGAAATGGGGCCCCGGCATCGGGGAGGAAAACCTCGCCCATCCCGACGACGAGATGGCGTGTTTCACCTGCCATTTGTCGTGGTCGACCAGTTGCGGCGGCTGCCATCTGCCGATCCAGGCCAATCGCAAGACGCCGCGGCACCACTACGAAGACACCGAAAGCCGCAACTTCGCCACGTACAACCCGCAGGTCGCCCGCGACGAAATCTTCCAGCTCGGCCGCCACGGGCCGGTTCGCAACGGCATCATCGCGCCGATTCGCTCGACCTCGGCGCTGGTGCTTTCGTCGCAGAACATCAACCGCGACCGCATCTATATCCAGCAGCCGCCGATCGCCGCATCGGGTTATTCGAGCCAGGCCTTCGCCCCGCATTATCCGCATACGGAGCGCAAGACCGAGACCAAGACCTGCACCGATTGCCATTTGTCGCAAGCCAACGACAACAACGCGATCATGGCCCAGCTTCTGCTGCAAGGGACCAACTTCATCAATTTCGTCGGCTACAACGCCTGGGTCGGCGGCGCCGGCGGTATCGAAGCCGTGCAGGTGACCGAAATCGAAGAGCCGCAGGCGGTCATCGGCAGTTATCTGCACAAATACGCCTACCCCGATTTTTACGCCGAACACGAAGCGCGCGGCCGGCGGCTGCCCAACTCGGCGGCTTTCGGAGCCTTCACCCATTCCGCCGGCGGCCCGGCGTCGTGCCTCCAACTGCGCGGCGAATATCTGTTTGTCGCCGAAGGCAAGGGCGGGATGCGTGTCTATGACACCGCCAGCATCGCCAACAAAAGCGTGTCGCAGCGCATCATCAGCGCGCCGTTCTCCCTGTTCGGCCAAGACACGCATATCGCCTCGAAAAACGCGACCTGCGTCGTGTTGCCCACCAGCCAGCCCATCCATCCCGACCGCAACAAGGGCGACCTGATGCGCGTGACCAATCAGGAGCAGCCCTTCCACCCGATCTACAACTACGCCTTCATCACCGACTCCGAAGAAGGCTTGATCGCGACCGACGTCAACACGCTGGCCGATGGCGAGCCGCGCAACAATTTCCTGACGCGCGCGGTCACCTGGAACGAAAACAACATCCTCAAGGGCGCACGCCACCTGACCATCGCCGGGTATTATTTCTACGTCGCCGCCGATGCCGGCATCGTTGTGCTCAACATGGACAATCCGCTGAAGCCCAAGCTGGAGGCGGTTGTGAAGCTCGACGACGCGCGCGCCTCTGCCCTGCAATTCCGCTATCTGTTCGTGACCGACCGCACCGGGCTCAAGGTCGTGGACGTAACCCATCCCGACAAACCGCGCCTGGTCGAGGGTGCGTCCGTGCCGATGGACGATCCGCAGCGCGTCTATGTCGCCCGCACCTATGCCTATGTCGGCGCGAAAAAACAGGGGCTGGCGATCGTCGACGTCGAAAATCCCGAAAAGCCCTTCATGTACATGATGTACAACGCCGAAGGCCGGATCAACGACGCGCACGACGTGATCGTCGGCACCACCAACGCCACCGCTTACGCCTATGTCGCCGACGGCGTGAACGGGCTCAAGGTCGTCCACCTAACCGCGCCCGACAAACAGCCGAATTTCTACGGCTTCAGCCCCGAGCCCAAACCCGAGCTGATCGCCTGGGCGCCGACCTCATGGCCGGCCCTGTCCCTGTCCAAGGGGCTGGACCGCGACCGCGGCGTGGATGAAACCGGCGGTCAAATCGCCGTTCTCGGCCGCATCGGCTCGCGCCCGTTCAACCTGGAAGAAATGCGGCGCTTCTATCTCAATCCCGCCGGCCAACCGTGGACCGTCACCGACGAAATCCTGTTCCGCGATTTCATCCCCGCGCCGGCAACCCTCGGTCCGCGCGCCGCGACGCCGCCGGGCCAGCGCGCGCAGGGGAATTAGGGAAGTAAGAAGTCGTGGGGGCCCTGCCGGCGAAGCCGGCTTGACTCCGGATTCCGGTCGGGCTTCTCCCGACGGGGAGGCCCCCACACCGACCTGAACCTGGGGCGCGGGAACTCCACCAAACTATCGGGGGTGTGGGGGCCTCCCGGCCCCCACATTTCTACCCCTACTACGCCTTGCTGATTCCAACCCCGTCGGGCTAAGCCCGACGGGCCCGCGGATGCGCCTTATCGTACACGGCGAGCAATTGGGTTTCGTCGATTTCGGTGTAGCGCTGGGTCGTCGACAGCGAGGCGTGGCCGAGCAATTCCTGAATGGCGCGCAGATCGCCGCCGGCGGCGAGCAGATGGGTGGCGAAGCTGTGGCGGAGTGCGTGCGGTGTCGCCCGGTCGGGCAAGCCGATGAGGCCGCGCAGCTCCCGCACGCGTTTCTGCACGATGCCGGCGTGCAGGCGTTTCCCGCGCATGCCGAAGAACACTGGCGCGGTGACGCCCGCGGCGTGGGGGCAGACAGCGAGATAGGCGGCCAGCGCCTCACGCACGGCGGGCAGAACCGGGACCATGCGCTGCTTGCGGCCCTTGCCGAGCACGATCAGGCTGTCGCTGCCCTGGAGCAGGGGCGCGATGTCGCGGCGGTTCAGCGACAACGCCTCGTCGATACGCAGGCCACATCCATAGAGCAGGCAAAGCAATGCGGTATCGCGTAAACCCACCCATGGTTCGTCGCTGAGATCGCCGACCTGATCGACCGCGTTGCGTGCGTCGTCAACGGTCAGCGGGCGCGGCACCGATCGCGGCAGCTTGGGTGAACGCAGGCCAGCGAGGCCGGCGCATTTCCCGCGGCCGTTGCGGTCGAGCCAGCGAAAAAACGAACGCAGGACCGACAGCGCGCGGGCATTGGTTGCGGCGGTCAGGCCGTTGCCGGCGCGGCGGGCGAGGAAGGCGCGGAAATCGCCGGTGCGGAGAAGCGCCAGATCGGCCGGGGTCGGGGCGCTGCCCAGATGTCCACCCATGAAGCCGAGGAAGGCGAGCAGGTCGTGGCGATAGGCGGCCAGTGTGTGGCGGGAGGCGCGGCGTTCCGTCGCCAGCCATTCGAGCCAGCCGGCGACCGCGTCCGCGGTTTCGGGGTTGGGAAGGAATTCGCTCAGGTCGCGCGGTCCAACCATGACCGGATGCAATGCTCGGCGACGCGGCCGAGGAAGGCGAGCAGCTCGGTTCCCTGGCCGGGGTGGAATTTTTCGGGCTGTCGGCTGCCCAGCGCCAGGATGCCGAAGGGTGCGCCCCTCCGCGGTTCGATGCGGATCAGGGCCTGCGAACGGACCAGGCTGGCGGCCTCGCCGAACAAATCCCTGTCGCCGGTTTCGTCTGCGAGCAGGACAATGGATTTGCCGCCATCGAGCAGGCGTTCGACCGCGCCGCGCGGGACCAGGCGCAGGCCCCGGCAGGCAACGCCGTCGGGGCCGGCATTGGGCGGCGCCTCAAAACACAAGGTGGCGGCGTCCACGTCCAGGTCGACGGCGAGATCGGTGCCGATAAGTTCGATCAGGTGTTCGAGCGTGGTGGAGCCCAGCAGCGCGAGCGCGGCGGCATGGACGCGGCCCTGATGGTGCATGTTGCTGCGGCCGAGCGAGACCAGCTCGTATTCGGCCGAACGCAGTCGATCGACCTCGGCGCGCAGCTTTTCGACCATGACGCGCTGGAAATCGACCACACCGTCGCCGTCGCGCCGCGTGGGCGGCAGCATCGCGGCCAGAATCTCGGGGTTTTTGTCCAGGAAATCCGGGTGCCGGCGCAGATAGACCGCGACATCGGCGGCGGCCATGTCCACGGCGGTCGGGGCCTTGGTTATCTTTTCGGGATCGCTGGCCATCGTCCTTGCTCGATCATCGTGCCGCTCACGCCGGTCCGGCGTTATAAGGGGACGGGGAAAACCGCCCCCGCTTCGCAGAGTCTAGCCCATGCCTGCCGCCCGCGCCACTTCGCCCCCCGACGGATCGCGCGCATCGACCCATCGCGTGGCGGTGTTGCTGCCGGTGCCGGTGGACCGGGCTTTCGACTATCTTCCGCTTCCCGGGACCGACGATCCATCAGCCAAAGGGATGGCACTGAATCCGGGCGACATCGTCGCCGTGCCGTTGGGCAAAACCCGCGGAATCGGCGTGGTGTGGGCGCCCGCGACCCCGGATTCAGAGCCGGTGGACGGCGCGCGTCTTAAGCCGGTCATCGAAAAGCTCGACCTGCCGCCGCTGCCCGCCGATCTGTGCCGGCTGATCGATTGGGTCGCCGCCTACACGCTGACGCCGCGCGGCAAGGTGCTGCGCATGGCGATCAACACCGCCACGATCCTGCACCCGCCGGCCCCGCGCTTGGTCTACCGGCTGGTTGTGCCCCCGCCCGCGGGCGCGCGGCTGCCGCCGGCGCGGCAGCGGGTATTGGTGAGGCTGAGCCAACCCGGCCCGTGGCCGTCGCCCGCGCTAGCCAAGGCCGCCGGGGTGAGCGGCGCGGTTGTCCAAGGCATGGTCGAGGCCGGGCTGATCGAGGCCACGCCGCTGGAACCGGCGGCGCCGGTGTGGGGGCCAACGGGCGCCGACGGCTTGCCGCTGGCGCCGTCCCTGTCGCCCGCGCAGGAAGAGGCGGCGGCGGCGCTGCGGCGGCGGGTGGGCGATGGCGGGTTTTCGGTGACGCTGCTCGATGGCGTGACCGGCTCGGGTAAGACCGAGGTGTATTTCGAGGCGATCGCCGAGGCGCTGCGGCGGGGGCGGCAGGCCTTGGTCCTGCTGCCGGAAATCGCGCTGTCGGCGCAATGGCTGGAGCGGTTCCGCCGCCGCTTCGGTGCCGATCCGGCGGTCTGGCATTCGGACCTGACGCCGGCGGTGCGGCGGGCGACCTGGCACGCCATCGCCGCCGGCCATGCCCGCGTGGCGGTGGGCGCGCGTTCGGCCCTGTTCCTGCCGCTGGCGGCGCTGGGTGTCATCGTCGTGGACGAAGAACACGAGGCCGCCTTCAAGCAGGAGGAGGGCGTCATCTACCACGCCCGCGACATGGCGGTGGTGCGGGCGCGGTTGGCGGCGATCCCGGCGGTGTTGGCCTCGGCGACGCCGTCGCTGGAGACGCTGACCAATGTCGAGGACGGGCGGTACACGCGGCTGGTGCTGACCGATCGCCATGGCGGGGCGCAAATGCCGCAAGTGACGATCGTCGATCTGCGCCGCCATCCGCCGCCGCGCCGGCACTGGCTGTCCCCGGTCCTGCGGACGGCGGTCACGCAATCGCTGGAGCGCGGAGAGCAGGCGATGTTGTTCCTCAACCGCCGCGGCTATGCGCCGCTGACCTTGTGCCGGGGCTGCGGCCATCGGATGCGCTGCGCCAACTGCGCGGCCTGGCTGGTGGAACACCGCGCGGCCGGGCGGCTGGCCTGTCATCATTGTGGGGAAAGCCAACCCCTGCCGCGCCTCTGCCCGCATTGTCAGGCCGAGGACAGCCTGATCGCCTGCGGCCCCGGCGTGGAGCGGGTGGCCGAGGAAGCCGCCGCGGCCTGGCCCCAGGCCCGCATCGCGATCATGACCAGCGATACCGTGACCGGCCCGCGCGAGGCCGAGGCCCTGGTCGATCGGATGCAGGCGCGCGAGATCGACATCCTGGTCGGCACCCAGGTGATGGCGAAGGGCCATCATTTCCCGCTGCTCACCACGGTCGGGGTGGTCGATGCGGATTTGGGGCTGGCCGGCGGCGATCTGCGCGCGGCGGAACGGACCTTCCAGCTTCTTCACCAGGTGGCGGGGCGGGCCGGCCGAGCCGAACACCCGGGCCGGGTCTATCTCCAGACCTATCTGCCGCAACACCCGGTGACGCAGGCGCTGGCGGCGGGCGCCCGCGACCGCTTCATGGCGAGCGAGGCAGAGGACCGGCGCGACCGCCTGCTCCCGCCCTTCGGCCGGCTGGCGGCGATCGTGGTGTCGGCGCCTGCGGCGGATGAGGCGGAAGCGGGCGCGCGCGCGCTCGCCCGCAACGCGCCGCGGATCGAAGGCGTCAGGGTGCTCGGCCCGGCCGCCGCCCCGCTATCGCTGCTGCGCGGCCGCCACCGCTTCCGGCTCCTGCTCAAAACCGGCAAGGCCGCGAATCTCCAGGCAATCCTGCGCCAATGGCTGGATTCGACCAAGATCAAACCCGGTGTGAAGATCGAGGTCGACGTTGACCCCTACAGCTTCATGTAGGTGGAGGCGAGGGGGGAGGCCCTCACACCCTCGATCGCTCGATGGGTATGAGGTGCCTCCGCGCCCTAACGGGAAATTTGTGTGTGGGGCTCGCGGCCCCGGCGACTTCAGGCCGCGGCGGCGGCGAAGCCGTTTTGGACGGCGATGCGGACGGCGTGGGCGCGATTGCGCGCGCCGAGTTTCCGGCACAACGTCATCATGTAGGCTTTGACCGTGGCTTCGGTCAGGCTGAGGGTGCGGCCGATGGCCTTGTTCGAGCCGCCTTCGAGCAGCAGGCCGAGTACCTCGCGTTCGCGCGGGGTGAGGCGATCGAGCGTGGGCGTCTCCCCGCCGCGGTCACCGCCCATCGGGCGCACGGCGGCGAGCACGGAGGCCGGGACGAAACGTTCACCCGAGGCGATCAGGCGCAGCGCCTGAACCATGGCGGCCACCGAAAGGGATTTGGGCACCACGCCGGCCATGCCGCGGTCGAAAGCGGCGATGACGCCGGGCAAATCCACGAAAGTCGAGAGCAAGACCACGGGCGCGGCTGCGGCTGCGCGGCACAACAGGCGAAGATCGGCGGCGTTCATGTCAGCGCACAACGCACCATCGACGACGATCATGCCCGGCTCGTCGACGCCCGGCGCCGGCCCGGCGGTATCGCGTTCGGCCACCACGGCCTCGCGCCACATCTTGCCGAGGGCATGGGACAGAACCGAGCGGGTCGCGGTCGCCGGGTGGATGAGCAAAAGCTTCATTAGAAATACTCCTTGTCGCACGCTACTAAAGTAGGGCTGCATGCGCCGTGCCAAACTATACGAAAGTCGGCGTCCTAAATTATTGTTGTTTTTCAATAAGATAATTTTATGCCGCAGAGCACACTTTCATTGTGCATCGCATTTTGCGGAAAATACCCATGCAAATTGGCAAAGTGCATTGCAATATGCCACAAAAGCCGACCGGCCGGAACCTCCCGAAAAGTGCCGCATCACGCCCGCACCCGAATCCCTCTCCCCACCGGGGAGAGGGGTTCGGGCGTGGGACCGCCTCAGGCAGTGCCTGGCGTCAGGAGCAGGAAGAGGCGCCGGCCATCGTCGGTCAATGGCCGGAACCCGAAACGCTCGTAGAAGGCACGCGCCTTCTCACTCATGGCTTCGACGACAATGGAATGAATGGCGACATGTTCGCCGACGCTCGCCACGCGCCGGACGGCATCGGCGACGAGGAAGTCGCCGAGCCCGCGCCCCTGCCAGGCGAGATCGACGGCGAGGCGCCCGAGCAACGCCACTGGAACGGGATATTTCGGCAAGCGGCGGGCGATCTCCGCGGGGAAACTCCTCGCGTCGATCGCCGTCGCGCTGAGGGCATGGAAGCCGATGACCCGAGAAAAGCCCGCCTCGACCGCGACGAAGACGCGGGACACGCGCCGACGATCGTCCTGACCGGCCTGCGTCCGCAGGTAGCGATCGAGCGCCGCTTCACCGCAGGCAAAAGTATCGCGCTCATGGTGCGGCGACAGCGGCTCGGTGCGAACCGAACCCGTCGCGATCATTAGGTGCCGGTAATGCGGCGATGTTCCCGGAGCGCTTTCCGCAGCACCTTATTCAGAGGCGGCGGATTGAGAAGCGCATCGGAGAAGCGCTGAAATTCCGCGGGAGTCAGCGTGATCGTCTCCTGCTCGCGCACGATGTCGTCGGCGGTCTTGAGCGCGCTGTCGAGCACGAAATCGGTTACCGTCTTATCGGCATAGGCTGCCGCCCGCTCCAGCTTTCGCTTCGATTGCGGGCTGAGCCGAAGGCTGATCCGATCCTGACGTTGCGCGGCGCGGGGCATGAGAAGTTATGTACGCCTAGTAGGCGCACGGATCAAGGCGCGGTCGGCTCCGGTTTGATTTCTCCCATTGGATGGGGTGCAGGGGCCTCACGGCCCCTGCGACTTCCTCCCTCACCCTCCCGCGCCGAGCGGCGCGGGCCCCTCCCTCTCCCCGGTGGGGAGAGGGGAGTTGGTGCTCCCGGTGGGGAGAGGGTAAGGCGGCGGCGTTGTTCCTGGAAAAACCGGGGGCTGCGGCGCCTTGCCGTGTTGCGCCACCAACAGGGTTATGCTAGCAATCGCGCGCCTCACGCGAGGGCTTCCCGGGCGGTCCTCGCGGCACTTCCGATTTTACTGTATTCTCAAGGGCTTGGTCGGGGCCTTCGGTCCCGAGATTGTGGAGAGTTTGCTGTGGCATCCGGCGCGGGTGGCGCATCCTCATTAAGCGGGCGTTATGTTGGCGCGCTGTACGATCTGGCCGAGGATGCCAAGCTGCTCGATGGCGTCGCCGCCGATCTGGCGCGGCTGAAGGCGTTGGTCGAGGAAAGCCCCGATCTGCGCCGGTTCGTCGCCTCGCCTTTGGTCTCGCGGGTGGAGCAGGGCAAGGCGATGGCCGCACTGCTTGCCCGCGTTACGGTTTCCGATCTCACCCGCCGCTTTGTCGCCGTGCTCGCCCGCAATCGCCGGCTATTCCTGCTTTCCGCCATCGCCGAAGCGTATGCGCGGCTGCTCGCGTCGCGGCGCGGCGAAATCCGCGCCGAGATCGTTTCAGCCAAGGCGCTGACCGAAAAACAATCGGCGGCTTTGGGCGATGCGCTGCGCGCGGCGCTCGGCAAGAAGGTTTCGATGGAGACGAAGGTCGATCCCGCGCTGATCTCCGGGCTGCGGGTCAAGATTGGCTCGCGCATGGTCGATTCCTCGCTCGACACAAAACTCAAAAGACTGCAGCTCGCCATGAAAGGTGTGGACTAATGGATATTCGGGCCGCGGAAATCTCCGCCATCCTCAAGGACCAGATCGCCAAATTCGACGCCCAGGCCGATGTCGCGGAAATCGGTCAGGTGATTTCGGTCGGCGACGGCGTCGCCCGCGTCTACGGCCTCGATCAGGTCCAGGCCGGCGAGATGGTCGAATTCCCCGGCGGCATCCGCGGCATGGCGCTGAACCTCGAAGCCGACAATGTCGGCGTCGTCATCTTCGGCGACGACCGCGACATTAAAGAAGGCGACACGGTCAAGCGCACCGGCGCCATCGTCGAAGTGCCCATCGGCAAGGGTCTGCTCGGCCGCGTCGTCGATGCGCTGGGCAACCCGATCGACGGCAAGGGCCCGCTGAAGGACGTCAAGCGCACGCGGGTCGAGGTCAAGGCGCCCGGCATCGTCGCGCGCAAATCCGTGCATGAGCCGATGCAGACCGGCCTGAAGGCCATCGACAGCCTGGTGCCGATCGGCCGCGGCCAGCGCGAGCTGATCATCGGCGACCGTCAGACCGGCAAGACCGCGGTCGCCATCGACGCCATGATCAACCAGAAGACCATCAACGCATCGGGCGATCAAAAGAAGAAGCTGTATTGCATCTATGTCGCCATCGGGCAGAAGCGGTCCTCGGTCGCGCGCATCGTCAAGACGCTCGAGGAAAACGGCGCGATGGAATACTCCATCGTCGTCGCCGCCACCGCCTCGGAGCCGGCGCCGCTACAATTCCTGGCGCCCTACACCGGCTGCGCCATGGGTGAATATTTCCGCGACAACGGTATGCATGTCCTGCTGACCTATGACGATCTGTCCAAACACGCGGTCGCCTATCGCCAGATGTCGTTGCTTCTGCGCCGCCCGCCCGGCCGCGAAGCCTTCCCTGGCGACGTGTTTTATCTCCATTCCCGCTTGCTCGAACGCGCCGCGAAGATGAGCGACAAGCTGGGCGCCGGCTCGCTGACCGCGCTGCCGGTCATCGAAACGCAGGCCGGCGACGTTTCGGCCTATATCCCGACCAACGTCATTTCGATCACCGACGGCCAAATCTTCCTTGAGACCGAGCTGTTCTATAAGGGCATCCGCCCGGCGATCAATGTCGGCCTCTCGGTCAGCCGCGTCGGTTCCGCCGCTCAGGTCAAGGCCATGAAACAGGTGGCCGGCAAGATCAAGCTGGAGCTGGCGCAATACCGCGAAATGGCCGCCTTCGCGCAGTTCGCCTCCGATCTCGACCCGACGACGCAACGCCTGCTCGCCCGCGGCGTGCGGCTCACCGAGATTCTGAAACAGGCGCAATATTCGCCGATGCCCGTGGAAGAACAGGTCGTCTCCATCTTCGCCGGCGTGCGCGGTTATCTCGATACCGTCGCGGTCGGCGACATCACGCGGTTCGAGACGCGGTTGCTGTCGGAAATCCGCGCCAAACATCAGGACATCCTGACCGCCATCCGCACCGAAAACGAAATCAAGCCGGCTACCGAAGAAAAGCTCAAATCCTTCATGGAGAGCTTCGTGAAGGCCTTCGCCTAAAGTGCGCGGACACCAAACATTGGCTTTTGCCCGCCTCTCCCTGGGGAGAGGCCGGTCGCGCGCGAACGCGCGGCCGGGTGAGGGGCCGCGGAGGTCCAGCCGCGGCGACGGCCGAGCTTTGGGGAGGCGGATCGCGAGCGCCCCTCACCGCGCGCTGCGCGCGCGCCCTCTCCCCGAGGAGAGGGCTTGGGGGGTAACCCATGCCTAGCCTGAAGGCGCTCCGGGTTCGCATCAACAGCGTCAAGGCGACCCAGAAGATCACCTCGGCCATGAAGATGGTGGCCGCGGCGAAGCTGCGCCGGGCCCAGGACCGCGCCATCGCCGCGCGGCCTTATGCCGAACGCATGGAACGGATGTTGGGCGCGCTCTCCTCCGCGCTGCCGCCGGGCGCCGACGCGCCTTTCCTGCTGTCGGGCACCGGCAAGGAAAAGGTCCATCTCGTCGTCGTCGCCACCTCCGATCGCGGGCTGTGCGGCGCCTTTAATTCATCCATCGTGCGCGCCGCCCGCCAGCACATCCGGCGCTTGCAGACCGAGAACAAGACCGTCCTGTTGCTGTGCGTCGGGCGCAAGGGGCGCGACCAGCTCCGCCGCGACATGGGCACGCTGATCATCGACGCCATCGACAATATCGGCAAGAAACAGGTCGCCTTCGCCGAGGCCGCGGACATCGCCGGGCGCATCGCGACCATGTTCGATGCCGGCGAATTCGATGTCTGCTCCGTCTTCTACAGCCGCTTCAAATCGGCGATGACCCAGATACCGACTCGCCAGCAATTGATTCCGTTCCCACCACCAACCGGCGAAGCCGGCTCCGATTCCGGAGCCATGGGCGGCGCGGTGTATGAATACGAGCCGGACGAGGCCGAAATCCTGGCCGAGCTGTTGCCGCGCAATCTGGCCGTGCAGATTTTCCGGGCGCTGCTCGAAAACGCCGCCAGCGAACAAGGCGCGCGCATGGCCGCGATGGACAGCGCGACCCGCAACGCCGGCGACATGATCCGCCGCCTGACGTTGTTCTACAACCGGTCGCGCCAGGCCGCGATTACCAAGGAATTGATCGAAATCATCTCAGGCGCCGAGGCCGTTTAAGCGGCCGACGCGACAGCGCGAGGGAGTTACCATCATGGCCAAGAACATCGTCGGGCGCATCACCCAGGTCCTGGGCGCCGTGGTCGACGTTCATTTCGACGGCGAGCTGCCGGCGATTCTCAACGCCCTGCATCTGCAACATCAGGGCAAGACGCTGGTGCTGGAAGTCGCCCAGCATCTGGGCGAGCAGACGGTTCGCACCGTGGCCATGGACACCACCGACGGCCTCGTGCGCGGGCTCGAAGTGCGGGACACCGGCGACGCGATCATGGTCCCGGTCGGCCCGGAGACGCTCGGCCGCCTGATCAACGTCATCGGCGAGCCGATCGACGAACGCGGCCCGATCGTCACCAAGACCCGCCTGCCCATCCACCGCCAAGCCCCGCCCTTCGTCGACCAATCGACGGAATCGGAAATCCTGGTCACCGGGATCAAGGTCGTCGATCTGCTCGCGCCCTATGCCAAGGGTGGCAAGATCGGGTTGTTCGGCGGCGCCGGCGTCGGCAAGACCGTCATCATCATGGAATTGATCAACAATATCGCCAAGGCGCATGGCGGCTATTCGGTGTTCGCCGGCGTCGGCGAGCGCACCCGCGAAGGCAACGACCTCTATCACGAGATGGTGGAATCGGGCGTCATTAAGCTCGACGGTCCGGGCTCGAAGGCGGCACTCGTCTACGGCCAGATGAACGAGCCGCCGGGCGCGCGTGCCCGTGTCGGCCTCACCGGGCTGACGCTCGCCGAATATTTCCGCGACGCCGAAGGCCAGGACGTGTTGCTCTTCATCGACAACATCTTCCGCTTCACCCAGGCCGGCTCGGAAGTCTCCGCGTTGCTCGGCCGTATTCCGTCGGCGGTGGGGTATCAGCCGACCTTGTCCACGGACATGGGCGCGCTGCAGGAACGCATCACGTCGACGAAAAAAGGCTCGATCACCTCGGTGCAGGCGATCTATGTGCCCGCCGACGATCTCACCGACCCGGCGCCGGCGACCTCGTTCGCGCATCTGGACGCGACCACGGTGTTGTCGCGCCAGATCGCGGAGCTGGGCATCTATCCCGCGGTCGATCCGCTCGATTCGACCTCGCGCATGCTCGACCCGCGCGTCGTGGGCGACGAACACTACGCCGTCGCGCGCAGCGTCCAGCGTGTGCTCCAGACCTATAAGTCGCTCCAGGACATCATCGCCATTCTCGGCATGGACGAATTGTCGGAAGAAGACAAATTGGTCGTCTCGCGCGCGCGCAAGATTCAACGTTTCCTGTCGCAGCCGTTCCACGTCGCCGAAATCTTCACCGGCTCGCCCGGCGTGTTCGTGCAGCTCGAAGACACGATCAAGGCGTTCAAGGCCATCGTCGCCGGTGAATACGACGATCTGCCCGAATCCGCCTTCTACATGGTCGGCAAGATCGAAGAAGCCGTGGCCAAGGGCCGCAAGATGGCGGCCGAGGTCGGCTAAGGGCGGAAGCGCGGGAGATCGCCATGGCCGATAAAGTCCAGTTCGAGCTGGTCTCGCCGGAGCGTCTGTTGGTCAGCCGCGCGGTCGACATGGTCGTCATCCCCGGCGGCGAAGGCGATTTCGGCGTGCTGCCCGGTCACGCGCCGCTGATCTCCACCATCCGCCCGGGCGTCATTGCCATCCACGATGACGGCAAGATCGCCGAGCGGCTGTTCGTCGCCGGTGGCTTCGCCGAAGTCACTCCCGATCGATGTGCCGTGCTGGCCGAGGAAGCGACCCCGGTCGATAAACTCGACCGCGCCGCGATCGAAACAGAATTGCGCGACATCAAGGACGACATGGCCGCGGCCAAGGACGACGCCACCCGCGCCGCCCTCGAATCCCGCCAACGCATCGCCGACGCTAAGCTCGAGGCGCTCGCTAGTGCTTAAGGCAAGTCATGGGGGCCGGGAGGCCCCCATACCCCCGACAAATTAGCCGCCGCCTACATGGCTAACCTCCCTCCTTGTGGGGGGGCGGTCGGCGCATTTGCGCCGGGTGGGGGGACTCGGGCGGAGCCCGACAAATATTGCGGCTTCGCCGCGAAGAGGTTCGTTTCCGGAGGCACCCCCACCCAACCCTCCCCCCATCGAGGGAGGAGTTATATACTTGACACAGAATGATGGTGGGCGCAAAGGTCGCAACCGACAGGCCGGCGCTCGT
The DNA here is from genome assembly GCA_947445225.1 of Rhodospirillales bacterium. Lineage (GTDB taxonomy): Bacteria > Pseudomonadota > Alphaproteobacteria > CACIAM-22H2 > CACIAM-22H2 > SHVT01. The sequence continues at coordinate 25,276 of CANFCX010000001.1, read as the reverse complement.
ACTTTGGATATCCTCCTTAAGGAAGTTACCCCAGCGATGCTGACTGAAGGCGCGCTGGTTCTCCGCTTATGGGCTACGGAAGACCCAGAGTTTTCGGGTCTTTCCCTTGAAGCGTTAGCAGGAACGATCTACTCATCGATGCGAAAAATTCGTCCGACGACTTCGCGGGCCGGCCAGAGCCCGGACGCGGATGTGCAAGCTCGAAAGATAGCCGGCCGATTGAAAGCGCGAATTCGGCCGTTTCTTTGAAATCAAAATGAACCAGTCGTGCGCGCTTCGACATTCGCTGAGATGCGCCCAAAAGCAGGTGTTCCGGACGTTTGGGATTATAGAGCCAGAGTCCGTGGGCCAACTTATGCCTACGACCTTCCGCATTGGCGATTTTTTGCAGCAATCGAAACCATCGTTCACGAGCGGTTGGTTGTTTTATGACGTTCTGGATCAACTCCCTCAGCGTCTGGATGCGCCTAGTGAACGAGAGATCGCGCGCCATGGCAGGGAGCGGCTGTTTCGCCCGTCGTGCAAATATTTGTGTTCGCAGAAACAGGACATCCTCAAGAAAAGCCCAATGCACCATGAAGAAGCCGATGGCAGCATACTCTTTCATACCAATCTCAAAGTCGTACCCAGGCGGCGTGGTGCCGTCAAAATGGTAGACCACCTTCAGCAACTCAGCGACCGGCAAGCCACGTCCGGTTGGCTTACTGCTGCGTCGGTTTTTCTTGGTGGCTGCCATGGCTAAATCTCCCCCCAAAATCGAGCCCGGATCGAAGGAACGATTTGAGCATGTAATCGACCACATGCTCAAATCGCCCCCGAAGGCTCACGCCCCGTTGGGGAAGAAAAAGCGCGCCAAGGCTAAGAAGAAACCGAAAGCCAGCGCGCCATGAATTCGTCGAAAAGCGACGGCTTAGGCGGCGGGTTTGTTAATCCGCCGATACGTGAGGCGGCGTCCTTCGATGCCGGCCAGGGCGCGATCCGCACGCATCTTGTCGTCAACGCCAAGCGCGGTGCGCTCGTTGTAGCGGAAATCAAATTCGGCGAGATAACGCTTCAAATGCTGCGGCGAGACGTGGTGATAGGTGCCGATGATGCCGCGCTTGAGGATCGAGAAATAGCCTTCAATCGTGTTCGTGTGGGCATTGCCGCGAACGTATTCGCCAATGCCGTGGTTGACGGTTTCGTGGCTCGCAAACATGTCGCGGACCAAGCGGTATTGGCCTTCGCCGTCCGTCATCAGGGCCGTCTTGTCGGCGTCCTTCAATTGCTCGCGCAGGATGGGGCGCAGATTGGCCGCCGTGACGTTGGCGACATGCTGCGAGCGGACCTTCCCGCCGCGTTCAACGAGCGAGAAAACCGCTTCCTTGCCGACGCCGCCGATGTTGTCACTGTTGCGCTTGGAGCGATGTTTGTTGCGTTCCTTGCCGCCCACATACGTCTCATCGGCTTCGATGGTCTTGCCTTCGCCGCCGACAGGTTCCGGCTTGCGGGGCGGCAGACCTTCGCGAATGCGGTGCGCCATGAACCATGCGCTCTTGTAGGTGATGCCCAACATGCGGTGGAGCTGGTGGGCGCTAACGCCCTTCTTGCTGGCCGTCATGAGGTGAGTAGCCAGGAGCCATTTGTGCAGCGGGATATGGCTGCGCTCGTACAGGGTGCCGACCGTCACGCTGAATTGGCCGTGGCAATCGTTGCACTGGTACAGACCGGGGCGGTGCTTCTCGCCTTCCAACTTGGTGATGCGCTCATCCGTCACGCCGCAATGCGGGCAGAACGGACCATTCGGCCAGCGGCGAGCCTCAAGGTAGGCGCGGGCTTTATCTTCGTCGTGGAAGTGAGGCGCGGAAATGTCGAAATCCATTGGGGTATCTCCTGTTGACCCCAACTATCTCAAATCATCGTCACTTTGTAAAGTATATAATTCCCATCGAGGGGGAGGGAGAAACGATCAGTCTTCGCTCGCCAATAGGCCGGCTTCGACGTTCAACGCCGTGGCTAGCTTGGCACGCAGCTTCCGGCCGGCGCGGCGTCGGCCGCGTTCGATCTGCGAAACATAGACCGAGCTAGTGCCGGCAATCTTCGCGAGCGCCGCCTGGGTCAGGCCACGATGTTCGCGTACCGCCTTGAGCGGGTGGGCGCCATCCAGGATCGCGGCCACCACCGAATCCGGGAAGGTCTCGGTTGGGTTTTTCCGGAACGCGCGCACCGCCGCCGCGTCGATGCGATCTTCCAATGCGGCCTCGATCCCGCGCCACTCCTCGATGGGAATGACGACATAGGCCGGCTTGCCGTCTCGGGTAATGATCTGCCTGCTCATTCATAAACCTCGCTTCGATGCCCGATCCTGACCATGACGACGGTCAAGACGCGCTGTTGCAGCGTGTAAATCGCACGCCAGTCGCCGACCCGGAGCCGGTAACCCTCGGTGCCGATCAGCTTCTTGACGTTGTTGTTGCGCGCCGCCGGGTCGCGGGCCAGGCCAAGGATTTTCGTCCGGATGCGCCTGGCGATTGTTCGATCCATCGCGCTCAACGCCTTGAGCGCTTCGGCCGTGTAGGTCACCGACCACATGGCGCACTAAAGCAAATTGCATTACAAATTGCAAGCAAGAGACAGTTGGGGCCGTGGGGGCCGCGCGGCCCCAACTGCTGTTCCGGTTTGGAAATCTTGCGCCTTTACCCGGCTAACGCGATATTATCCCAAGCGGATTCTGTCGCGTCGAGACTCGGCACGGACGAAATAGGCGATGGGTCATTGGACGCTTGACGACATTCCTTGGCGGCATTTCGATGCGGCCAGGGTGCAACCCGATATCCTGGCCATCGTCAAGGCGGCGAGTGTGGTCGAGCGTAATGGCGCCGATTACGAAACCTATCTGTGCAACGTCTTCCATGACGATCCCGAATTTCAGGCCGTGGCGCGGGAATGGGCGGGCGAGGAGGTACAGCATGGGCTGGCGCTGGCGCGCTGGGCGCAATTGGCGGATCGCGGGTTCGACCCGGAAAAAGCCTTCCAGCGTTTTGTCGCCGGGTTCCGCCCCGCCATCGACGCGACCCAATCGATCCGCGGCTCGCGCGCCGGGGAGCTGATCGCGCGCTGCGTCGTCGAAACCGGGACCAGTTCGTATTACACGGCGCTCGGCGACGCCACCGACGAACCCGTCCTCAAGGCGATCTGCCGCAAGATCGCCGCCGACGAACACCGGCATTACAAGCTGTTTTACACCCACATGAAACGTTATCTCGCGGTGGAGAGGCTGGGGCTGTGGCGCCGCCTGCACATCGGGTTCGGCCGCCTTTTGGAATCCGAGGATGATGAATTGGCCTATGCCTATTACGCCGCCAACGCCGTCGAGGGTCCCTATCGCCGCCGGCTGTACACACGAGCCTATGCCCGTCGGGCTTATGCCCTGTACCGGCCGCGCCACATCGAACGCGCGGTGGCTATGTTGCTGAAAGCGGTCGGACTGGCGCCGCATGGCCTGCTGAGCTTCGGGCTCACGCGCCTGTTCGGCGGCATCATGAGCGTCCGCGCCGCGCGACTCGCCCGCGCCAGCATTTGACCCAGACCACACAGCCCGGCGCCGAGGTGGCCGAGGCGGGCGCTGAAGCCCGTTCGCGCGCCCGGTTGCTCTATCACCTCGCGCTGTCGCCGCCCTCGCGCAAGGTGCGAATCCTGCTCAAGGAAAAGAACCTCGATTTCGAATTGAAGATCGAGCCGGTCTGGGAACGCCGCCCGGCCTTCCTAGCGCTCAACCCGGCTTGCGAGGTGCCCGTCCTGGTCGAACCCGGCGGCGATGTGGTGGCCGACGGCTCGGCGATCTCGGAATTTCTGGAGGAGGCCTATCCCGAACGCTCCCTGCTCGGGATCACGCCACAGGAACGTGCCGAAACCCGCCGGCTGGTCGCTTGGTTCGACGTGAAATTCGCGCGCGAGGTCACGCAAAACCTGCTCGACGAAAAGATCATGAAACGGTTTCTCCGGCTGGGTGAGCCGAACTCCGCCGCGATCCGCGCCGGCAGCGCCAATCTCCACACCCATCTGGATTACATCGCGTGGCTGGCGGAGCGGCGCAAATATCTCGCCGGGGATGAATTGTCGCTGGCCGATATCGCCGCCGCCGCCCATCTTTCGTCGCTGGATTATCTCGGCGACGTGCCCTGGGACCGCCATCCGGGGGCCAAGGAATGGTATGCGCGGCTGAAATCCCGGCCCAGCTTCCGGCCCCTACTGGCCGATCACATTCCGGGCATTCCGCCGCCGAAGCATTACGCCGATTTGGATTTCTGATCTAAAATTCGCGCCGCAACAGCGAAAGGAAGGCGTCCATGAAAACCTCGCGCATGTTCGCCGCCGTCTTGTCGGCCTGGCTCGCCGCCACCGGCCTGGTGCTCGCCGCCGGGGCGGAGAATTTCGGCGCCGATGGCGGCATCGTTGATACGGCCTTTGTCGAAGCCGCGATCAAGCGCGGCGCCATCGTTTGGGACACGCGCGGCGAGCCCGAATACCGCGCCGGCCACATCCCCGGCGCCGTCAGCGTCGGCCAGGTGCTCGCCTTGCGCGGCCCGGACAATGAAAACATCGCGCTCGACCGGCTGGTGAAGATCCTGGGCGATGCCGGCATCGATCCCAGCAAGGAAATCGTACTCTATGGCCCGCGCGCCGGGACCGGCGGCTATTTCGCCAAGGTCAATCTCGAGGTGCTGGGGGCGAAGAACGTCCGCGTCTATCACGGCGGTTGGCAGGATTGGACCGCCGCCGGCAAGCCGGTCGCGACCGAACCCACGAAATTGCCGCCCGTGATGCTGAAATCCGCGTTCACGCCCGGAATTGTCATCATGACCAAGGACATCGTGGACAACATCGGCAAGCCCGGCGTGCAGATCCTCGATGCGCGCACGATCGAGGAATATACGGGCAAGGAAATCCGCGCCAGCCGCGGCGGCCATGTCCCCGGTGCGATCAACATCCCCTATGAAATGAATCTGGTCGGCGACCGCGCCGACGGCGCGCTCAAAACGCGGGCCGCGCTTGAATTGCTTTATGCGAAGCTCGACCGCAACAAGGAGACCATCGTTTATTGCCAGAGCAGCGTGCGCGCCTCCGAAACCGCCATCGTGCTGCGCGATCTCGGCTTCACGAATGTGAAGGTCTATTATTCGTCCTGGATGGGTTATGGCAACAACCCGAACACCCCGGTCGAAGGCGAGACCAAACGTTAAGAGGTGAACGCCGGAGTCCGGCCTTCCAACCGTTCGATTCAATCGCCGACATTTTCCTGCGTCTGAAATAGGGGCGCCCCGCCTCCACCTTTCGTATGACAGACGGCCGCCCCTGCATTGGGAAGAATTGCCCTCGAAACCGATTTCTGGGGCAAACCAAAAAAAAGGGGGGCTTTCCATGCCGATGACATCCACGCACACCCAAGCGCACATCCATCACGAAAACTGCGGCTGCACGCAGATCGTCCGCGCGGCGGCGAATGAAACCGTCTCGCGCCGGCGGCTCTTTGCGCTGGGCGCGGGTGCGGGCGTTGCCGGCGTCATGGGCATGATGCCCTTCACCGGGTTCGCGGCGACCGGGAATTACGAGGCGCTGCTGCTGACCTGCATCGATCCGCGGTTCGTGCAGCTTCACCACGATTACATGAACGAGCGCGGCCTCAAGGGCCAATACAGCCAGTTCGTCATCGCCGGCGGCCCGGCTTCGCTCGCGACCAAACAATTCGCCGATTGGCACAAGGCCTTTTGGGACAATCTCGCCACATCGGTGCAATTGCATCACATCAAGAAAGTCATCGCGCTGTCGCACCGCGATTGCGGCGCGGTACGGATCGCCTGGGGTGAGGCGGCGGTCGCCGGCCCGGAGATCGAAAGCGTGACGCACAAGAAATTTCTGCCCGAATTCCGCGCGATGGTCGCCAAACGGCAGCCGTCGCTCATCGTTGAAACCGGCATCATTGGGCTCGATGGCAAGGTCGAGATGGTCGGTGGGATCGCCCCGCCGCCGGTCGCTTCGAGCGCGCCAACCGCCCATTGATCCACCGAGGACGCCTCCATCGCGAGCGGGAGGAATCTCGCGACGGAGGCCAACTCGGCAATAGAAGGCACGGGCGCCCCGCGGCGCCCGTGCTTTTTTTATCGCCGCGGGGCCGCCGTGGGCTGGCGCACATCCAGCCGCTCCAACGCCGCCCGGGCGATGATGGCGGCGGGCGAGTCCGGCGCCAGCCTGAGCACCGTCAACAAATCCTCCCGCGCCCCGGCTCGATCGGCCTTTTTTTCCCGAATGGCGCTGCGTTCGATGCGGGCGTCGATGTTGACCGGCGCCAGCGCCACGGCGCGATTGGCGTCTTCCATCGCCAGATCGAGGGCGTCCAGTCGATAATAGGCACCGGCTCGCAACAGGAGCGCATCGAGCCGGCGCGGATCGAGTTCAAGCGCCCGGTCGAAATCGTCGACGGCCGCCCAATCGTCACCCATCTCGATGAGCGCCTGGCCACGGTCGATGAACAGCTCCGGGTCGTTCGGGTTTATCCCGATGGCCGCCGACAGCGCCGCGCGTGCCGACGCCGCGGCACCCGCGCTCAACCAAGCGTGCCCGGCCTGGGCGAGAAGTTCGGCCTGAAGGGCGGGCGGTTGCGGCCGCGTATAGGCAAGGCGTTCGAGCAGGGACGCGGCTTCCTCCGCCCGGCCCATTTCCAGCAGGGCGACGGCGCGGCAATGGAGGGCGGGGACGCTGCCGCCCATGGACAAAGCCGCCTCGAGCCCAGCTCGCCCATCGCGCCGCGCCAATTCCATGCAAGCCCGATAGTCGGCGTCCTCCGCCGCCCAGGCCAGGGGGGCGACCCCGGCCAAGGCAGGCGCCGCAACCAGGGCGATCAGCATAAGGCGCGGCCAAGTCATGGGTGTAGCCTGTACCAAATACGCGAAACCTTCGCCATGACCGCGATGGGGACTTCCGTTGCGTGCGCTCGGTGCCCTTGCCAGGGACATTGTTACGCGCCCGCGCCGGTCGTACTATCCGGTCCGATATAGGGGATGCCGATTCCAGATCCGACGGGACGCATGACGAGCCGAAAGATATTGTTGGTCGATGACGATTCGATGCTGCGCGAATCGCTGGCCGAACAACTCCAGCTTCACGAGGAATTCGCGACCGTCCAGGCCGATTGCGGCGCCAAGGGCGTGGAACTGGCGAAGCAGGATCATTTCGACGCCATCCTCCTCGACATCGGGCTTCCCGACATCGATGGCCGTGAAGTCTGCCGCTTGATGCGCCGCGCCGGCGTCAAGGCGCCGATCATCATGCTCACCGCCGCGGGCAGCGACGCCGACACCATCCTCGGCCTGGAATCCGGCGCCAATGACTATATCGCCAAACCCTTCCGCTTGGGTGTGTTGCTCGCCCGGCTGCGTTCGCAACTCCGCCAGCACGAACACAGCGAAGACGCGGTCTTTCTGATCGGTCCCTATAGTTTCCGCCCGGCGGCCAAGCTCCTGTTGCACAAGACGAACGGCCGCAAGGTCCGGCTGACCGAAAAGGAAGCGGCGATCTTGCGTTACCTGTTTCGCGCCGAGGGCCGGGTTGTCGGCCGCGATGTCCTGCTGAACGAGGTTTGGGGCTACAACGCCGGGGTCAACACCCATACCCTGGAGACCCATGTCTACCGTTTGCGGCAGAAGATCGAACGCGACCCAGCGAAGGCCGATATTCTGGTAACCGATGCTGGTGGTTACCGATTGGTTCCTTAGTATAGATTCTTGGGTTTCATCCACTCAATTCCCGGAAAACGAAAATCGCTGTGATCGTCGTCACTTGCGGGATACATTGAAACAAGGCTAGTTACTGCGGTGGGGGCGGAGGCGGCATCCTTGGCAGAGCCAGGCGATTTCATGTTGCGTTTCTGGGGCGTGCGCGGAAGCATCGCGTGTCCCGGGATCGACACGGTCAGGTATGGCGGTAACACGTCTTGCCTGGAAATCCGTTGCGGCTCGCAATTGCTCATTTTCGACGGCGGCACCGGCTTGCGGCCATTGGGCAAGTCCTTGTTGAATCGCGGCCCGGTGGATGCCGATTTGTTTTTTACCCACACCCATTTCGACCATGTCTGTGGCCTTCCGTTCTTCAGCTCGGTCTACAACCCGCAAAACCGATTTCGCATGTATGCCGGGCATCTGTTGCCCGAACATCGGTTGAAGGACGTGCTGGCGGCAAGCATGGCCGCGCCGCTTTTCCCGGTCTCGCTGGACATCATGCGCGCCACCATCGAATTCAATGATTTCGCTGGCGGCATTACGCTTGAACCCCGCCCGGGCGTGACGGTTCGCACCGCTCCCCTCAATCACCCCAACCGCGCGACCGGCTACCGCGTCGAATATGAGGGGCGGGCAATTTGTTACGTGACCGACACCGAACATTCCATCGGCAAGACCGATGACAACGTGCTGAGCTTGATCAAGGGTGCCGATCTCTTTGTTTACGACTGCACCTACACCGACGAAGAATTTCCCAAACATGTGGGGTGGGGACATTCCACCTGGCAGGAAGGCGCGCGTTTGGCCGACCTGGCTGGAGTCGGAACCCTGATCATCTTCCATCACGACCCCGCGCATGACGACGAATTCATGGACCGGATTTCGGCGCAGGCCTCGCTGACCCGTCCGGGGACACTCGTCGCGCGCGAGGGCCTGATCCTCCGGATTTAGGCGCCGCACCGTGGCCGCGAATGGGCCGCGGACGCAGCATCTGCCGCTGGGCACGCGGCTACGCCGGTGTGTCGGCGGAATTTCCACAGTGCTGGGGTTCGCGGCGCGTGGGTTCTACATCCCGCTGCGCGGCGCGGGCGAGGTGTCGCCGATCAACTACCCCCATATCGAGGCGGCGTTGCGCCTTCGCGAAACTTCCTTCCGCGACGCGCTCGCCGGCATCGACCGCCACGCCGCCGCCCTGATGGCGACCGCGGAGGGGTCGCCCAGTTCCGGAGTCAGGCCGGCTTCGCCGGATTCCGGAGACAGGCCGGCTTCGCCGGATTCCGGAGACAGGCCGGCTTCGCCGGCCGGGCCTCGTTTCGATCAGGACTGGTTCCCGCGCCTCGACGCCGCGCTCGCATATAGCTTCGTGCGCGAATTCATGCCGCGCCGGATCGTTGAAATCGGCTCCGGTCATTCCACCCGCTTCATGGCGCGGGCGATCCGCGACCAAGGCCTTTCGACCCGGCTGACCGCAATCGATCCCGCCCCGCGCGCTCGCCTAAATGGGCTCAAGATCGAACACCTGCAAGCGCCGGTGCAGACGCTTGGCGTCGAACCTTTCGCCGCCCTCGCTGCCGGCGATTTCGTTTTCATCGATTCAAGTCACGTGTTGATGCCCGGCACCGATGTCGATTTCCTCCTCAACATCGTGCTGCCGATGCTTCCCGCCGGCGTTCTCGTGCATTTTCATGACATCTTTCTGCCCGACGCCTATCCCGATGACTGGCAGTGGCGCGGCTACAACGAACAGAACGCGGTGGCCATGCTGGTGCTCTCGCCCGCTTACGAGGTGGTCGCCGCCAGCCGCTACATGGTGGCGTATCTGGGTAGGGAAATCGCGGCGTCGACCGTCGGCACGTTGCCCCTGCGGGCGGGCGCCTCGGAGACCAGCCTATGGCTGCGAAAAATTGCCTCGCCGCCGACTTGAACCGGGCTTATCTGGCCGGCGCGGGCACCGGTCCCATGGCGCCGGCCTTGCCGATGGCGACGCGCAATTCAATCTTCCCGGCCTTTTCGAAGGTTAGCGTCAGCGGCAGGCTGTCGCCTTCCTTCAGCGGAGCGGCCAGGCCCGTGAGCATCAGGTGCAGGCCACTGGGCTGGAGCACGGCCTTTTCGCCGGGTTTGATCTCGATCGCCTCGACGCGGTTCATCCTCATGACCCCGCCCTCGACGGTAGAATTGTGTATTTCAACGGCGCGGGCTCCCGGCGTAGCGGCGCCGATCAGGCGATCGGCCGCCGCGCCGCCATTGGCAATCGTAACGTAGGCCGCACCGGTCGCTCCGGCCGATGCCCGTGCCCAAGGGTCGGAAACCACAATGGGGCCGGGGTTGGCGGTCTGCGCCGAAGGTGCGGGCGCCCAGGCCAGGATCGCCATCGCGACCAGGCCGCCATGGATTGTCTGCCTTAACCAATAACCCAACACGTCGATGATCCTCCTACGGCCCCACGCCGATGTCCGCGCGCAACACGAAGGCATCCGTGGTCAGAATGCCATCCAGCGCCGCGCGCCTTGAGATACCCACCCGAATCTGCGGTGTCATCAAGAACATCATCGGGGCATCTTCGAGGATCACGGCGTGGGCGCGGGCCACGAGCGCCGCGCGTGCATCCGGCTCGGGCGTCTTGGCCAAATCCTCCAGGATCGTCTCCAGCCGCCGTGATTCGTAGCGGCCGTAATTACGCGGTCCGCCGTCGCGCAGATGTTGGGCGAAGACGTAGCCGGCGTCACCGGCCGGGGCCGGATGCATCGCCCACAGGGCCAGCTCGAAATCGCCGGTTTGCAACAACTGCGCGACATTCTCCGCGATCCGGATTTTGATGTCGAAGCCGATCGCCGCCAATTGAGCTTTGATCAGCGGGGCGATGACCAGAAAATCCGGGCGCTGCGGGTAGGCCAGAAGTTCGATCGCGACCCGCTTGTTGTTGTAGAGGCGGAAGCCGCTTTCGTCGCGCCGCAAACCGGCCTGATCGAGCAGCCGGTTGGCGCGGCTGGCGTCGAAGGGCCGCACTTTGCCGTCGCCGACGTGGAAACTCGTCGGAAACAACCCGGTCGCGGGCTCGCCATGGCCCAGCGCCTTAACCAGGGCGGCGCGATCGATCGCCAAATCGATGGCCTTGCGAACATTGGGAATTGCCAAGGGTAGGCGCAGGAGGTTGGCCACGATCATGTATTGATAGCCGGTGGCCGCCGAGCGGATTTCGATATCGGGAAGCTTCGACAGCCGCGCCAAACTCTCGTTGGACAGGCCGCCCGCGAGATCGACCTCGCCGCTCTCCAGGGCCATCGCCCGCGCGTTGGCATCCGGCATGCGCCGGATCAGGATGGGCGCCCGCGGCTGGCCCGACGGGTAATGGGGGTTGGGATCGAGCCGCAACACCAAATTGGCGCGGAAATCGCCGACCAGATAAGGGCCGGTGAAAATCGGTCGCCCGCGGGCATCGTTCTTGTAGATGACCGCCGGAAACGCCGCGAGAACGGTCTCGATCCGGTTTACCGGTCGCGTCGGCGTCACCCGCAGCGTTAGTGGATCGAGGGTCTCTACCCGCAGCGGCCCGGTCGCGAAGACCGCCAGCGGGTTGGCGCGGGCGGTGCGCGACAAGGCCTCGCCGACGGCATTGGCATCAACCGCGGTCCCGTCCGAGAATTTGCGGCCCGCGCCCAAGCGGACGATCCAGGAGGCGCCATCGGGCCGCGCCGATTCCGCAAGCCCTGGGGCGATCGTGCCGGCCTCGTCGATGACGAACAGGGTTTCGGCGATGCCATGGGTCACCAATTGCCAGCCGGCGGTGCCGCGCGTCGGGTCGAGGACCTCCAGCATGAAGGGCAGCGCCGCCAGGATCGGCCGCTTTCGCTGAGCCCAAGCCGCGGACTGCACGGCCAGGAGCGCGGCCAGCACCAAAAGCGCCCATCGTGCACTCCTGCCGCCGAGTCGGATCATGAGCGGTCTGCCCCTCGAAAAATCTGTCGCTTCCCCCACGCGACGGCGCTGGCATGGGTTCTATTTGTACGGATCGGCGGCGTCGCGCAAGCCATCTCCAAAAAAGTTGAACGCAAGAACCGCCACGATCACCGGCGCGCAAGGCAAAAGCAACCAAGGATAAAGCGCCACGACGTTGATGTTTTGCGCCTCGGTCAGCAGAACACCCCAACTCGTCACCGGTGGCCGCAGGCCAAGGCCGAGAAAGGACAACGCGGTTTCGCCCAGGATCATGGCTGGAATCGACAGCGTGGCCGAGGCGATCAAATGGCTCATGAAGCTGGGCAAGAGGTGACGGCCGATGACACGCCGCGGCGACGCTCCCATCAGAACCGCGGCCGTGGCGAAATCTTCTTCGCGCAGGGCCAGCAATTTCGAACGCACGGCCCGCGCCAGCCCGGTCCAATCGATCAGCCCCAGGATCAACGTGATGCCGAAGTAGATCAGGATCGGGCTCCAGCTCACCGGCAGCGCGGCCGACAGCGCCATCCACAGCGGCAATTCCGGGAATGACCGGATGATTTCAATCGTCCGCTGCACGACATGATCCACCCAGCCGCCGTAGTAGCCGGCAAGCCCGCCCAGGACGATGCCCAAAAGGAAGCTGATCGTGATGCCCACGATTCCGATGGTCAGCGAAATGCGCGCGCCATAGGACATGCGCGACATGAGATCGCGCCCCAGGCGGTCGGTCCCGAAAAGGAAGAGCGTCCCGCCCGGCGCCGGGCACATCAGGTGGATGTTTCCCGGGATCAGACCCCAGAATTCGTAGGAGTCGCCGGCGCAGAAAAAGCGGATCGGCTGAACCCGCGTTGAATCCTCGGTGTATTCGCGGCGGAGGTTTTCGAGATTGAGGTTGTAGTTGTAGCCATAGACGAAGGGACCGACGAATCGACCCTCGTGGAAAAAATGAATCGGCTGCGGCGGCGCATAAATGAAATCGGTGTTGCGCGTGTGCAGATCGTAAGGCGCGAGGAATTCGCTGATGAGGATCGAGCCATAAAGCAGGGCAAGGATCGCGCCCGAGATCACCGCCAGCCGATGCCGGCGGAACTTCCACCACATCATGCGCCACTGCGACGCCAGGTAATAATGTTCGAGTTCGGCCGACATCGCCTCGCTCGCGCCCGCGTCGAAGGGCGCGGGCGAAACATAATGGGCAAGCCCCGGCGCGGTTGGCTGCTTGGGTCGGTTCATCGGGCCTGCCCGCCGTGGAAGCGGATGCGCGGATCGAGTACGGCCAGCGCCATGTCCGACACGAACACGCCGACCACGATCAGGCACGCCTCGATCATCAGAAAGGAACCGGCCAGATACATGTCTTGGCTTCGCAAGGCCGACAACAGCATGGGCCCGTTGGTGGGCAGCGAAAGCACAACCGACACGATCGCCGCCCCCGACAACATCGCCGGCAGCAACGTCCCGATATCGGCGATGAAGGGATTGAGCGCCATGCGCAGCGGATATTTGAGCAAAAGGCGCCCTGGTGGCAGGCCCTTGGCTCGTCCGGTCACCACATATTGCTTCTGAAGCTCGTCCAAGAGATTCGCGCGCAACCGGCGGACCATAGCCGCGGTCCCCGAGGTGCCGATGACAACGACCGGAACCCACAGATGCTCCAACACCGATAGAAGTTTCTCCCAACTCCAGGGCTGGTCGATCAATTCCGGGTCCATCAATCCGCCGATCGAGGTGCCAAACATGACGTTGGCGAAATACAGCAGGACCAGCGCCAGCAGGAAGCTTGGCGTGGCCAGGCCGAGGAAGCCAAGGAAGGTCAGGCCGTAATCGCCCCAGCTATATTGGTGCGTCGCCGAATAGACGCCGATGGGAAAGGCGACGATATAGGTGAACAGCACGGTGGCGAAGGACACCAGGAAGGTGAGCAGCATGCGGTCGCCGATCACCTGGTTCACCGGCAGGTTGAACTCGAAGGAATAACCGAGATCGCCCTGTAGGAGGCCGAATACCCAACGGAAATATTGTTCGATCAGCGGCCGGTCGAGTCCGTATTGCTCGCGCAGGAAGGCGATCTTGTCGGCGTTGACCGCCTCTCCCTGGGACTGCAACTCGGCGATATAGGTGCTGAGATAATCGCCCGGCGGTAGTTGGATGATGATGAAAACGATGACGCTGATCGCGAGCAACGTCGGAATCATGATCAGCAGGCGGTGGATGGAATAGACCAGCACGGGACGCGACGCTCTGTTTGGTTTCAGGAAATGCGAATTTGTGGGACGGCGGTCATGTCACTCCCGGGGTGCGTCGTGTGGACGAAGGCTGCGCCGGTCACTTCTTTACGGCCTCCGCGGTCTCGTTCGGAGCCGCCCACCAGAAGGTGTCGGGGTGGTAGATGCCGAAGAAGGCGCCGGGCTCGAAGTTGAAGATGCCCTTTTCCGGAACGCCGCGCAGTCGGTTGTTGACGATCACCGGCTGCAGGACGCCGCCCACCAGCCCGATCGAGTACACCTGGTCGGCGTGGATGGAAAGCATCCGATGCCAGATTCTTTCCCGGTCCTCGGCGCTTGGCGCCTTGCGCCAATCGTCGACGAGCGTGAGCAGTTCCTTGGCCAAGGGCATATCGACGGGCTCGCCGCCCTTGCCGGCGGAGTCGTAATATTGCCCCCATTTCGGCCATTGCAGGCTGTCTTGGGCGGTCGGCGCGAGCGCCATCGGGCTCATATCGGCAGTGGGCACGCCGTTTTCGAAGCCGTACCAGATCGACATCACGGTCTCGCCGGCGAAAACACGGTTGCGGAGAACCTCGCGCTGCGACGGCTTGGAATATAATTTCACGCCCGCCTTCATCCAGGAATCGTGGATGAGTTCGAGCACGTCGGTCTGTTCGACCTCTTCGCCCGAGGTTTCCACGATGATTTCGAGGGGCCGTCCGTCGGGAAGCAGGCGGATGCCCTTGGCGTTGCGTTTGGTCAGGCCGATTTCATCGAGCAGCGCGTTGGCCCGCTTGATGTCCAGCGTCGCCCACGAGGTGCGGTAATTCGGCTTGGAGAGCGGGCTATCCGGCAGCACGGTGTTGCCGCCTTCGAGGGCAAGCCCGAAATAAATGACTTGATTGATTTCGTGGCGGTCGATGGACAGCGAAAGGGCGCGGCGGAAACGTTCGTCGCGAACCAGCTTGCGCCATACCGGGTCGTTGACGTTGAGATTGGGGTACAGCGCGAGATGCGCGCCGCGCGCCGTTCGCCACAAATGGACCTGGTAATTGTTGCGGTTCGCCGCCTGCTTGAGGAAGGTGTAGTTGTTGAAGCTGACATAACGGGCCTGCAAATCGGCTTCGCCCGCCCCGGTCTTGGCGGGGACCAGCTTCGGATCGGCCACGTTCATGACGACGCGGTCGAGATAGGGTAGCTGCCGGCCCGCGCTGTCGACGCGGTGATAATAGGGATTGCGCTCGAACACGAAACGGTCGGCCGGCGGCCGGGTCGCCAGCACCCACGGATCGAGCGTCGGCAGGTCGGGGTTGTCGTTGCGATATTGGTTGTCGACGCGGTTATGAAGGGCGGCCCAATTGCGCACGCCGCGCGCCTTCACGATTTCGGCCAGCTTGTCCTTGTCCGCGTATTTCTCGTGAAACTGCTTCAGGTAATGCGACGGGCGATAGATATAGAGCGGGGCGGCGCCGGCCAACGCCGCGACGAATTCCGGATTGGGTTCGTCCCAGGAAAAACGCACCGTTGTCTCGTCGATTAAGGTGAATTTCGGCGCCTTGCCGCGGACCATCATCTGGCTCGGCGGCCCGGCGGGCGAGAGGTTTCGGTTGAGCGCGACGTCTTCCCAGAAATAACGAAAATCTTCGGCGGTGAAGGGACGGCCGTCCGACCAGCGATGGCCGGCGCGCAGCTTGAACGTAAAGACGCGGTTGCCTTCGACGTCCAGACGTTCGGCGATGTCGGGCTTGATTTTGAAATCGGGCGTGTAGCCAACCAAACGCGAGTAGCCATACACAACCATCATGCGCACGTCCTGGGCCCGGCCCATCAGCACGCGCAATTCGCCGCCCGAACGCGGCGTCCCCTCGACATCGACGATCCCCGGCGACGCCGGCGCGCGTTTGGCCACCCCCGGCAACTTGCCGGCGGCGACCATGTCATACAGGCCGGGAGTCTCGATCAGCTCGACGGCTCGCGCGGGCGCGCCCCAGGTGAGGGCGCCGGCGACGAAAAGAATCGCAGCGAGGCTGCGCGATGCTAGCGGGCTGGTCATGCGACGAGTTCCTTTCGGTCCCAATCTGTGTCCGCGCGTACGTAATGGCCGGCGTCGACCTCGATCAAACCCGGTTCGATCTTGCCGTTCGCGGTGAACGGCCACGGCCACGCCTCGGGTTTTGACGCGCGGCCTTCCATCAGGGCTCCCAAATCCAATCGGTTATCTAGGTCGGGTTTGGGGACCGCCGACAACAATGCCTTGGTATAGGGGTGAACCGGACTGCGAAACAGGGCCGCGCGCGGCGCGATCTCGACAATCCGGCCGCTGCACATCACCGCGATCCGGTGCGCGACGTAATCGACCACCGCCAGATTGTGCGAAACGAACAGATAGGTCAGTCCCAGTTCGCTCTGCAGGTCTTTCAGCAGGTTGAGGATTTGGGCCTGGATCGACACGTCGAGCGCGGATACCGGCTCGTCGCAAATCAAAAGATCGGGTTTGAGCGCGAGCGCGCGCGCGATGCCGATACGCTGGCGCTGGCCGCCGGAAAAGCTGTGGGGATAACGGTTCAAGTGCCGCGCATCGAGGCCAACGAGGCGCATCAATTCACGCGCCATCTCGGCCCGCGACGACGCATCCCCGATGCCGTGAATAGCCAGGGGTTCGGTGATGATATCGAAAACCGTCATCCGCGGGTTGAGCGATCCGAAGGGATCCTGGAAGATGAATTGAACGCGCGGCCGAAACCCCAGAAGGTCCTTTCCCGCCAACGCCAGTACATCGACCATGCGGCCGCGATCGTTGAAGCGAATGGTCCCGGCGTCCGGCGTCAACGCCCGCATGATCATCTTCGACAACGTCGTCTTGCCGCAGCCGCTTTCGCCGACCAGCCCGAAACACTCGCCGCGCGCGATGTCGAAGCTCACATCGCCGACCGCCGCGACATCGACCGCGGGCGCCAATTTGAACGCGGATTTGCGCAGGCGGAAGCGTTTCGTCAGACCCCGGACTTCGAGCAGCGGACCGGCGTCATCGGCGCCCTTCGGCCACGGTTCCTTCGCCTTCAAGAGCGGGCTTGCCTCGTGGGTGATCTCGCGCAGCGGCACCAGACGTTCGCCCGCCTTCATGTTGAACCGGGGCACCGCCCGCAGCAGCGCCTTCAGATAGGGATGGGCGGCGGCGCGGAAGATGTCATCGACGGTGCCGCGCTCCATGACCTTGCCGCGATGCAGCACCACGACTTCCTCGGCGACATTGGCCACCACCCCAAGATCGTGGGTGATGATCAAGACCGCCATCTGCAGTTCCCCCTGCAGATCGTTCAGCAGCTTCAGGATCTGCGCCTGAATGGTGACGTCCAGGGCGGTGGTCGGTTCGTCGGCGATCAACAAGGCCGGCCGGCAAACCAGGGCCATCGCGATCATGGCACGTTGACGCAGCCCACCCGACAGCTCGAATGGATAGGTGCGGAGCGCCTTGGCCGGATTCTCGAAGCCGACCAACCCCAGCATCTCCATGACTTTCTCGCGGCCTTCGGCGGCGCCGACGCTGCGATGCAAATGGAGCGCTTCGCCGATTTGGTCGCCGATTGTGTGCAGCGGTGACAACGAGGTCATCGGCTCCTGGAAAATGATCGAAATGCGGCCGCCGCGGATGTTGCGGAAGGTGCGGCCATCGGGATCAAGCGTGGCGATGTCGCAGATCTCTTGCCGGCGGCGGCCGCCTAGGTCGCGATCGGGATCGCGGAACAGAATTTCGCCGCCGGCGATGCGGCCATTGGCCGGCAGGATGCCCATGATGGCTTGCGACACGACCGATTTTCCGGAGCCGGATTCGCCGACCAGGGCCACGGTGGTTCCCGGACGCACGCGAAAGGAAACGCCGTCAACGGCCCGGATGACGCTGTCATGGACCTGAAAATCGATCTTGAGATCGTTAACCGTAAGGAGGTCCATCGCCGGGCGTTCTCTTAATTCCCGTGCGCGTCGCCGGCACGGCACACGATGCCGAGCGCCGCGAAATTGCCGATCGTCGCGCGGCTCAACCGTAATCGGTTGGTTTCCGCCGCGGCCGCGGCCCGCGTGGCGATTTCGAGGAACCCGTCGATGCTCGATTCGAGCGTCAAACTGCGACCCCCGGCTGACAAGCGCAACTGCATCCACCCCCCCGAGTGGTCGTGCCTGGTCGAGAAATATCGAAGCTTAACGCTTTCTAATTTTCGCCAGTCGAGCCTAACCCGATTCAAACCCCAATGCGAGATTTCTTCATCGGAAAGGCGCACGCTGCTGACTTGCCGCATCGCCGTGATGGCGCCAAATCCAGCGAAGACCAAGACAAGAACGCCGAGCACCGCCGATGCCATGGGCGCGGTCGGCGCGAACAGCAGGGGCCCTCCGGTCAACACGACCCCAACCCCGGCGCGAACATAGTCGCCGGTCAAAGCCCGGCGCGGATAACGGTGGACGCTGAGGCCGCTGCCGAGGGTCACTGCGGTGGGCGTCCGGTCGCCGCGGGCACCGGCGCGAAGGCTTCCGCGGCCGACAGCCAGCGGGCGCCGGGATGGGCGATCGTACGGCTGGCGAAATCGGCGATGAAACGCCAGCAGGCTTCGTCATGGACAAGATGGTGGGTCAAAAGGCCGGTCGGCTCGGCAACGTCGGCGCCGGCCACGCGGCGGCCGCGAAGGTGGCTGACGGCGCTATCGATGGCGGCGGCCTCGCCGACGAAGCCGCGCGTGCCGCGCCAATCGACGATGTCGATATGTGTGTTGACCTGGATCATGCCCGGCATCACCTCGCGCGCCGGGCGCGGCCGGTCGGCCGACAGCCCCAGGAAACCCAGCCCGGGCAAGGCCCGCACCACGGCCGGGGCGACGCGGTTATAGGGCGGCACCAGGATCGGGCGCCAAGCCTCGCCGAACAGCCGATCCATCTGCCGCCGGCCTTGGGCAACATCGGCAAGGACGGCGGCCAGCGCGCGGTGCGCGCCGAGTTCGGCTTTGTTTTCGCCGGCCGGGGCGTGGTTTGCGTGTATCCAGCCATGTTGCAGGACGGCGACACCGGCTTCGCGGCTCAGGCGTTTGACCAAGCCGGGCTCAGTCTTGCCGGGGACAGTCGCCAGCGACAGGGGCAGATTCAGACGCGCGCGCAGGTCCAGCAGCCGATCCAGCGCCGGCGTGTGCGCCGCGGCATCGTCATCGCGCCACCAGAAAGTGGGAACCTGCCCGCTTCGGGTCCATAAGCCGAGTTCTTCGGTCAGCGCGGCCCAGTCGTTCATCGGGCATCAACGCCGTTCGAGCCATTCGCCGAGAAGGCGAGCGGTCGCGGGCGCGCCTTCCAGGTCGAGCGTGGCGTCAGGGCGTTTCATGTCGGCCGCGGCGTCGGCGGCGCGGGCCAACGATTCCGGCGTCAGGTCGCGTTCGCGCAGCAGAAGCGTGAGGCCCATGGCGGCGAGCTTTTCCGTGCGCACGATCTGCTCGGTTTCGTCGCGGCCCTCGAAAGGCACGATGACCGAACGTGTGTTCGCCACCAGCATATCCATCGTCGTATTATAGCCGCCCTGGGAAATCGAGACATCGCACCCGGCGAGCAGCCGCCGGAAATCGGGGCGCGCCTGCTCCGCGACGATGCCGTCGCCGGCCATGCGATGCAGACGCTCGACGCTCTCCCGATCGAGATTGGGGCCGAGCAACAGCCGCCAGGTGCCGCGGAGGCGCGAGTGGCCGCGCGCCGCCGCCGCCGCTTCCAGCAGATGGGCGCTCATGGCCCCGCCGCCATGGGAAACCACGACCTCGCCGGTCGGCGGCCCCGGCATCGGCGGCGCCACGACGTAGCCGGTATAGGTCAGCTTGTCGGCGACTCGATGGGCTTCGGCGAAACTCGCTTCGAAACCGATCAAACGCGGATCGCCATGCACCAACACATGATCGAAACGGGCGCGGGCGATATCCGCCATCGCCGTGACGCGGTCCTGTTTCTTTTCGCGGGTCAACACGTCGCGCACCGATGACACGATCAAGGGTCGCGGGCGGCGCGCATAAGCGTCCTCCAGCAGCGGAAGCAATTCGAACTGCAGGGTGCGGCGGCCGAAGGGGAACAGCTCGAACATCAACACATCGGGATGGTGCGTGTGGAAGATGTCGAGCAGCCGTGTGCGGCGAAGCTGTTTGTAGGCGTCGTCGGCGACCGCACCCTTGTCGTCGATCAGGATCTTGAAGGTGTCGTCATAACTGCGAAGCGGCGGCAATTGCCACAATTTGGCGCCGCCGATATCGACATCGGGAATGGGCAAACCGCCGGAGACCAAATCGACGTCGAAGCCGGCCTTGACCAAGGCACCGGAAATCACCGCGGCGCGGCGCAGATGCCCGGTGCCCAACAGATGCTGCACATAGAACATCACGCGACCGCGGCCGGTTTGGGGCCGGAGCGGCAGGTTGAGGCGTGCCACACTCGGCTTGCCGTTGTCGTCGAGATCGAAAAGCTGCGCCGCCGACCAATCGAGCTTGGCCGGCGCTTTGCCCGTCATGTCCCAGCCGGTGGCCAGGGCCAGCGCCGCCCGGATGACACCTTTATGTGTGATGGCGACGGCGGGCCGCCGGGTCCGCGCGATTTCGGCGAACCAGGTCAACAGGCGTTGCTGCACCGCGCGCGGGCTTTCGCCTGCAGGCGGCGTGAAATCCAGGCCGCGGCCCTCGTTTTCCAACGTTGCGCCGCCGCCTTCGGCGCGCAATTCGGCGAGTGTCCGGCCCGACCACCGCCCCCAATCCATTTCCATCAACCTGGGCTCCGGCCGCGGATCGAGGCCCATCAGCCGGGCCGTGTCCATGGCCCGGTTCAGCGGGCTGGCGAAGACGTCGAAGCCGGCGAATTCCTCGGGCAGCCCGCGGGCCGCCGCCTCCAGCCGGCCGGCCTCACTCAAGGGTGTGTCCTCCCGCCCCTGAATGCGCCCGGCTTCGTTCCAGGTCGTCGGCGCGTGGCGGATCAGCGCGATTGCCGTCATCGGCGCCGCCGCGCGACCGCGCGCGCCATGGCCGCGTCGAGCACGGCCCGCGCCGCCGCCAGGCTGCGGCGGTTGGCGACGAAGGCCTGCGCCGCCGCGCGCCGCTCGGGCCATTCTCGCGGCGCCGTTGCCAGCCGTCGCAGGGCGGCGGCGAAGGCATCGACATCGCCCGCCGGCACCAATGCCCCGGCCTTGCCGTCAACGACCTCGCCGACGCCGTGGTTGTCGCCGGCGATCGCGGGTAGTCCGGCGGCCTGCGCTTCGAGAAAAGACATCCCATAGGCTTCGCCGATCGCTGGCCAAACGTAAAGGTCGCAGCCGGCATAGATGTCCGGCATGGCCTCTTGCGGCTGTTCCCCGCCAAAACGGACACGGTCGGGCCCCAGCCCGGACAAGTATTCTTCGACGATGGCGCGTGCCGGTCCCTCGCCGATGACCAAAAGCTGCCAGGGCAGGTCGAGCAATTGCCGCAGCGCCAGCCCCAACAGGCGAAAGGATTCGAGTTTGTCGCCCGGCCGCATCATGGCCACGGTCAGGAAGCGCGGCGGGTCGGAGGCAAGATCGAAACGTTTGCCGATGGCGTCGCGACGGTCGCGGTGGCGCGATGCCGCCGCTTGGAACGGCGCGGCTTCGATGAAGGGTGGCAACGCGATCATGCGACGATCGTCGCCATGCAGCCGCCGCACGCCGGCGGCGTCGATCGGATTGAAGTTGACGATCATGTCGGCGGCCTCGATCGCCGCGGCCGCGGCCCGATGTCCGGCGGCCCAGCGCCCGCCCTCTTGTTTGCCAGCGAACGATGCCTCCGCGGCGATATAGGGAATATCGAGGCCGCGGCTGATCGCCGGACCCAGCCAGTCCGGCGCCCTGTGATACAGATGATAGGTGAACCACAGCTGCGGCCGTCGCTCCGGCTCGCCCGCCTCATAACGATTCAAGAGACGGGCCGCCAAACCCTGGCCAATGCGGCACAGCCGCGCCTGGCGCGCCGCGTTACCGCCGCCGTCATAACTGCGGAATCGGCAGGCCAACTCAACGATATGTCCGGACTGCCGCATCGCCTCCATCAGCGAAAGCGCCATGCGCCGGTCGCCCGACGGCACCGGATGGGTCGGCGGTTTCAGCGGAGCATAAAAGGCGATACGCACGGCGGGTCGAGGGAAATTCGGGCGCGGGCGTCGTCGACGATCTTCAGGCTGCCGCGCGGCCCGCGCCCGGCAGGGTCGCGCGCGGCGGGCCGCCGCTTTCCGCCAGTCGGGCGGCGATCCGATCGATCCCGCGGTCCAGCGCGAAATCGGCGCGGACACGCTGGGCCGCGGCTTTGCCCAAAGCCTCGCGGCGGGAGGGATCGCCGATCAAGGCGGCGAGCGCCGCAGCGAGCATCCCGGGCTCCCCGGGTTTAACCAGAACGCCGGTTTGGCCGTCGCTGATGAACTCCGGGATGCCGGAAATTTCGGTCGCAACGCAGCCCAACCCCTGGCTCGCCGCTTCCAGCAGCACATTGGGCAGCCCGTCGCGATCGCCATCCTTGGCGACGTGGCTGGCCAACACGAAGAGATCGGCGGATCGATAGGCCGCGAGCACGGCATCGTGGGCGAGTGCCCCGCGCCACTGGATGCGATCGGCAAGCCCCAGGCGTTCGGCCCGGCGTCGCAGGCGGCCAATCAACGGCCCCCCGCCGATATGCACCAGGCGCCAAGACAGGGCCGGCGGCAAGAGGGCCAAGGCGCCCAGAAGGTCGTCGTAACCCTTCTTCGCCACCGCGCGGCCAACCGACAGGATCGTCACCGGGTCATCGTTGTCGCCGCCGTCGCGGGCGGGTCGCGCGGGTGGCGCGGGAAAACGCGCGGGATCGAGGCCGTGATAAATCAGCTCGATCCTGCCCGGCGTGGCGGCGAGCGCGGCCAAATGATCGCGGCCGGCGCGGGTGCAGACGACCGCCCATGCCGCCGCGTTCAGCTTTTCGCGCTTTTCCCATTCCGGAGTCGTCCAGATGTCCTTGGCATGCGCCGAAACACTAAAGCCAAGCCCGCGCAGCAGGGCCGCGTAGCGCGCCACCGAGGCCGGCGTGTGGAGGAAATGCGCGTGAAGGTGGCCGATCGCAGGCGGCAACTCCGCGGCCAGTACCAAGGCCTGGCCGAACCGCCGGATGCGGTTGGGGGTCGGATCGCGGCGGAGATCGGCCAGCCAAGCCGTGCGCGCGGTCTTGTAACCGGGCAGCCGCCGGGCGGCACGCCAGCCGGCCAGGACGCGAAGCGGCTCCCGATACAGATATTCGGGCAAGTAATCGACCGGGGCCACGATCGACCCATGGATGGGGTGAACCTGTTTGTCGGTGGGGTGACGCAGCGAAACCAGGCGAAGGCGTAGTCCCCGGCGTTCCAGCCCCAACAATTCCTGCGCGATGAACGTCTCGGACAGCCGCGGATAACCCTTGAGCACGATGGCGATCGTCGCGTCGTGGACGCTGTGGCCGCTGCCCGCTGCTTGCGGCTGCGCCAATGCGGGCCTGCCCACCGCTAGGCGTGGCGGGCGGCGGCGGGAACCAGCGCCGGCCGCGATGGCGACAGCCACCGGTCGACCTTGCGGTTGACGTTCTTCAGCCCATCGAGCAGTCCGGGCACCACGACCGCGGATGGCGGGGCTTGCTGCGGCAGCCGGCGCAGCGCCGCCGCCATCGTCAAGGCGTCCCGTTCGCCGTCGTCGATCAGCACGCGAATCAGGCCGAGATCGGCGGCGCGCGTGGCCCGGATGTACTGTTCCATGCGCGGCACGGTGCGCGGCACGATCAACGCACGTTTATCGAAGGACAGGATTTCGCAGAACGTGTTGTAGCCGCCCATGGCCACCACGCCGACGGCATTGGCCATCAGCGTTTCGATATGGGTATCGAAGGTGATGGCTTGAACGCGGGTCAGGCGGCGCGACCGTTCAATGAAGCCGGCCTGAATTTCCGGCGGCATGAAGGGGCCGAGCACGAGCAGCGCCGGATGCGGCATTCCCCTGTCGGCCTCATAAGCGCGCAGCACCCAATCGATCAATACCTCGCCGTCGCCGCCGCCGCCGGTGGTGGCCAGAATGTAGGGTTCCTGGAAATAGTCCGGCAGATGGCTGCGTGGCGTGACCGGCGAAACCGTGCGTGGCAGGTAGCCGGTATAGGTCACTTTCTGTCGAGCCGAGCGCGGCAGGCCAATGCCCTCCAGCGGGTCGCAGATCTGCGGCAACCCATAGACCCAAACCTCGTCGTAGAGGTCGCGCAACGCCGGCACCGCGTTCTTGCGTTCCCATTCCTCGCCGAGCAGCGCGGGTTCGTCCATGACGTCGCGCAGGCCCAGAACCAGCGGAGTGCCCCGGGCCTTGAGCATGGTCAAGGTGTCATGCACCTCGCCGCGCAGCCCCAACGGCTCCTTGTCGACCAAGAACAGGTCGGGCTCGAAGAGTTCGGCGGTATGTAGGATGATCGACGAGCGGATGGCGAGCGTTTGCTGAATATTGATCGACAGGTTGAGCGAGGCGTATTCGTCGTCGCCGCGTTTGATCACGCCGGGAATGCGAACGAAATCGACGCGTGCCCGGAAATCGAAGCTGCCAATGATGGGCGAGCCCGAAATGATCAGAACCGACAGGTTGGGGTCGTGTTCGACCAGGGAATGGGCGATGGCGCGGCATCGACGAAGGTGCCCCAGCCCGAACGTGTCGTGGCTGTACACCAAGATGCGCGCCCCGGCGACGTATCCGCTCAAGGGCCCCCCCTGGAAATCGCTTTTTTCGTTGACGCGACTATGGCACAGGCTCCGATAGGCGAAAAAGCGCGAACTTGGCGCGATCGGAAGGGCGGCTCTCTCCAGGTCGTTCGCTCGTCAAGCAAGCGTTCACAACCGCCCCGCCGTTAACTTTTGAATGGGCGAGGTCCGGCCTATTGTTCCCATGGGTCTGGCAACCCTGGCAATCGGTTTTCCTTCCTATGCCGGCTGATAATGAGAGGCGATCTCATTCGTGTCGTTCGCCGGGTCCATAAACTCCCGCGGCGGTGACCACAAAATCGATACGCCCATCGGCCAAGGCGCGGCAGCATTCCTCTGGCCTGTTCACTATCGGTTCTTCATGGACATTGAAGCTGGTGTTGACCAGGACGGGCAGGCCGGTGCGCGCCTCATATTCGGTCAGGATGTCGTAATAAAGCGGGTTCGTCTTTCTTTCGGCGACCTGCGGGCGGGCCGTCCCGTCGACATGGACGACCGCTTGTATGCGTTCCCGCCACTCCGGGCGCACCAAACAAGTGATCGTCATGAACCGGCTGGCGTAACGATTAATGGCACCGAGATCGAAGACGCGCGCCGCGTCGACATCGCGCACGACCGGGGCAAAGGGCATGAATT